>JAFTCN010000047.1 GCA_017454675.1 Clostridia bacterium | reverse complement strand
TGACGTTCTTCATCTTCGTGCGAACGAAGGCCGCGCCCTTGCCCGGCTTGACATGCTGGAACTCGATCACCTGAAAGACGTTGCCGTCCATTTCGAATGTTACGCCGTTTTTGAAATCACCTGCTGTAACCATAAATATCACCTCCGTGGGGGTCTAAAAAAATTTTTACACTATATTTTACATTATTTCCTCCGGAAATGCAACAGTTTTTTAGCGTCTTTCCCTTAAAATGGCCCGGTTCCGGCGCAAAAACGCCCGATGAGGGACATAAAACGGAAACCGTGAGCTGATCGCGGCGCCGCGTGAGGCTCCCTGCCGCGGCTGTAACAGATCCGGAAGGCCGCTGATCCCGCGGCGGGAATGGCCCGGACCGGGCTCCTCCGGAAGCCCGGCATAGGCCGGGCGAAAGCTGTTCCAGATGAAATTTTTCAACAAAACAATAAACAAATCTTTTTACAGCAAAAAGCGCCTGCCGCATAGCGCGGGAACACGCTTCCGGTGCAGGTGCCCGGCTGTTCCGGAACCGTTCGGGCGGGCACGCCGGAGGTGTTGACAAAAATGCCGGAAAGTAGTATAATATTATATCTATAAAAATGGAGGCCCGCGCCTTTTGCGCGCACGTGCGCACGTGCGTACGCGTAACGGCGGGGCAAACGCGAAAAGAAACAAAGGACAGCGGACGGAAAAGATGAAATTTGTGAGCATAGGCTACGGCAATGTGATCGCTGCCGACAGAGTGGTGCTCGTCGCAAGCCCCGATTCGGCGCCGGTCAAGCGGCTCGTCCAGGACGCGAAGGAACAGGGCAGGCTGATCGACGTTTCGTCGGGCAGGCGGACGCGCTCGGTCATCGTGACCGATTCCGAGCATGTGATCCTGTCCGCGCTCCAGGTGGAGACTCTGGCGCCCAGGTTCGGCGCCGAGGACCTGAAGGAGCGCGACGGCGATACTGAGGCCGCGGCGCAGCCGGAGGCGGAAAGGCCGCAGAGGGCGTCACGCCGGGAGGCAGCGCCCCCGAAGAAGAAAGAAAAAGAATAAGAACCGCAGGCGGCAGCCGGATGCATCAAGAGGAAACCCGGGGCAGTCGGAGGAAGCACAGGGCGGCCGAAGGAAGTCCGCGGCAGCCTGAGGCAGAAAAAAAGAAAAAACACACCAGGAAAGGCAAGAAGCATAAAAATGATTTACCCAACGATCAACAGTCTCACCAAAGGAAAATTCAACAGGTACCAGCTGGCGATAGCGGCGTCGAAGTGCGCGCGCATGATCACCGACGAGTACATCGCACAGCGCCACGAGGCCGACAAGATCTCCACCGGAAACAAGGAGATCGACAGAGCCAACGCCGAAGCGATCGTGAACAGGGAATACCGCGACGTCAAGGCCGTCAAGCTGGCGATCGACCGGATCGAGGACGGCGAATACGTGATCGTCGACAAGTCGGAGACCGGCATCAGCACCGACAGCGAGACGAAGGCGGACTGGGATTCCAGAGTGGCCGCCGAACCGTCCGTCGCGAAGTAATCGTCACGGAAGAGCACAAGTGAGCGGCAGCGGGATCAGATACGCCGGCGTACGGCTGCTTGACCTGCCGCAGACGGCGGACCGCGAATACGACTACGCTCTGCCTCCGGAGCTTTCGGAGACTGTGCGGAGAGGGAGTTTCGTGCGTGTACCGCTCAGAGGCAGAAGCGGCTGCACCGGCATCGTAGAGAGGATATCCGATGTCCCCGCCTGCGCGGCGGAGGGCATCAAGACGGTGCTGTCCGCGTGCCCGGAGGAGGCCGCTTTTTCGGAAGGCCAGCTCCGGGTGCTGGAATTCCTCCGCTCGAGGACGCTCTGCTCGACGGGAGACGCGGCGGGAGCGATGATCCCGTCGGCGGTGCTGAAGGGATATGCCGGAAAGACGGAAGCGTACTTCCGCCCGGCTGTGCCGCCCGGCGAGCTTGAGGAGATACTGGCCGGCGCCCGCAGGGCGCCGGGCGCGAAGCGCGGGAGCGGGATCGGCTCGCCGGGGCAGCGTGCGGCGCTGGAAGCGCTGCTGGCCGCCGGAGGGGCGGCCGTCAGCCGGGCGTCACTCAGCCGGGACGGCAGAGTGACCGGCGAGAACCTGCGGGCTCTCGCCGGGAAGGGGCTCATCGTCCGCGAGGACAGAAAGAGCGCCCCCGCCGTACGGCTCCCGGGCGGGAAAAGGATCCACTCCGGAGTGGAAAAGATAGTCCTGAACGGCGAGCAGCAGGCTGCCTACGACAGACTCATCCTGCTTGCTTCGGACAGGAAGCCCCACGCCGCGCTGCTCGAGGGGGTCACCGGAAGCGGCAAGACCTGCGTGATGCTGCGGCTGATCGACAGCACGCTCGAATCGGGCAGAGGCGTCATCCTCCTGCTCCCCGAGATCGCGCTGACGCCCCAGACGCTCGCCATTTTCTGCTCGCGCTACGGCGACAGGGTGGCCGTCACTCATTCCGGCCTCTCGGCCGGCGAGCGCGCCGAAGCCTATCTGCGGATCCGCAGCGGGGAGGCCGACCTCGTCATCGGGACAAGATCGGCGGTCTTCGCACCGCTTTCCGACCCGGGGCTCATCATCATCGACGAAGAGCAGGAACACACATACAAGTCCGATTCGTCGCCGCGCTATCATGCTCGCGACATAGCGAGATTCAGGTGCGCGGAGTCGGGGGCGCTGATGCTCCTCGCGTCCGCGACGCCGTCGCTCGAGAGCAGATACCGCGCAGAAGAGGGCAAATACGAGCTCCTGATGCTGAAAAACCGGTACGGGAACTCCGTCCTCCCCTCGGTGACTGTCGCCGATATGCGCCGCGAGGCGGCCGGCGGCAGCGCGAACCCGATCGGCTCGCTGCTGGCGGGGAAGCTGAAGGAGACGTACGCGAGAGGCGAGCAGTCGGTGCTCTTCCTCAACCGCAGGGGCTACAACAACTACATCTCCTGCGCGTCGTGCGGCAAGGCCTTCGAATGCCCGCGCTGCAGCGTCTCGATGACATACCATGTGACCCGCGGAGGCGGGACCGGCGTCATGGTCTGCCACTGGTGCGGTCTGCGGCTTCCCGTCCCCGAAAAATGCCCCGAATGCGGCGCGGGACCGATGATCAGGATCGGATACGGCACCCAGAAGGTCGAGGAGGAACTGTCGTCGCTCGTACCGGGGGCGAGAGTCCTCCGTATGGACGCCGACTCGACGTCGGGCCGCGACGCCTACGACGAGATGCTCGGCAGGTTCAGGCGCCACGAGGCCGACATCCTTCTCGGCACGCAGATGGTCACGAAGGGCCACGACTTCCCCGACGTCACCCTCGTCGGGGTGCTCCTCGCCGACGTCTCGCTCTATTACGACGACTACCGTGCCGCCGAGCGCACCTTCGCGCTGCTGACGCAGGTGATAGGCCGTGCGGGCAGGCGCGACAGACCCGGAGAGGCCGTCATCCAGACGAACAATCCCGACAGCGAGATAATCCGCCTGGCCGGCCGTCAGGACTACGAATCGATGTACGCGGGCGAGATAAAGCTGCGCCGCAGCCTGGCTTTTCCGCCGTTCTGCGACATCGCGCTGCTGACGCTGACTTCGGAGAACGAAAAGAACGTCGCGGACAGCACGTCGAAACTGTACGGCCTGCTGCGCGAGAGCGCGGGAAGCGAGGCGTACAGAAACCAGCCGATACTGATATTCGGGCCCTTCGAGGCTCCGGTATACCGGGTGGAAAACAGATACAGGATGCGTTTTGTCATAAAATGCAGACTGAATTCCGCTACAAGGGCGTATTTCGCCGGCATACTCGCCGGCTTCAGGACGCTTCCCGGGACCTCGTCGACTCAGCTGACGGTGGATTTCGGTCCGACGTCGCTCTGACTCAAAACACGACACAGGAAAAACAGGTTGAAATGGCAAAAAGAAAGATAGTGACCGGAAACGATCCGGTGCTGCGCAAGGTCTGCAGGCCGGTGGATAAAATTACGCCGAGGATCAGGCAGCTCCTCGCGGACATGCTGGATACGATGCGCGACGCCGACGGAGTCGGCCTCGCCGGACCCCAGGTCGGTGTTCTCAGGCGCGTGATAGTCGTCGAGACCGAGCCCGGGCAGACCTATATGCTCATTAATCCCGAGATCACGGAATCGTCGGGCGAGCAGGTGGGCGACGAGGGATGTCTGTCGCTGCCCGGCGAATCGGGATGCGTCAGGCGCCCGATGAAGGTAAAAGTCAGGGCGCTCGACACCGACGGTAAAGAGGTCGAGATCGAGGGCGAGGGACTGCTCGCGCGCGCCTTCTGCCACGAGATAGACCATCTCGACGGGATCCTCTACCCCGACCGCGCCGAATATATGAACGAAAAGGCATGAGGATCCTTTACATGGGTACCCCCGAATTCGCCGTTGAGCCGCTCAGAGCGCTCTACGCGAGCGGGGAGGAGATCGCAGCGGTCGTCACCCAGACCGACAAGCCGAGCGGAAGGGGGCACCGCATGACGCCTCCGCCGGTAAAGGTCTACGCCGAGGCGCGAGGCATCCCGGTATACCAGCCGGCGACGCTCCGCGACGGCAGCTTCCAGCCGGTGATCGAAGAGCTCGCCCCCGAACTCGTTGTGGTCTCGGCATACGGAAAGATACTTCCGCACGGGATCATCGCATATCCGAAATACGGGTGCATAAACATACACGGTTCGCTGCTGCCGGAGTACCGCGGCGCCGCGCCGATCCAGCGCGCGCTGATCGACGGCAGACGGACGACGGGCATAACGTCGATGCTCATGGACGACGGCCTCGACACCGGGGACATGCTCATCCGGCACGAGGTCCCGATCGGGCCCGACGAGGACTTCGGCAGCCTCTGCGCGAGGATGGCGGAGGCAGGAGCGAGGGTCGTCATCGAGACGCTCGAAGCGCTGAAGGCGGGCACGCTGAAACGTACTCCGCAGTCGGAGTCGGACATCGCGCCCACGTACGCGCCGAAGATCGTCAAAGAGGACTGCGTCATAGATTTCAGCCTTCCGGCTCAGAAGCTGCACGACCTCATCAGGGGTCTGTCGCCGTCGCCGCTCGCGAGGACCTCAGCACGCGGAAGGCTGCTGAAGGTGGTGTCGTCCGCGGTCACCGGAGACGGGGAGCCCGTGAAGCCGGGCACCGCGGTCAGCGCCGGCGGAGACGGGATCACGGTGGCCTGCGGATCCGGCGGAAACGGCCGTCTCCGGCTCCTGTCCGTCATTCCCGAGGGAAGGGGATGCATGAGCGCCGCGGACTTCGTGCGCGGCAGAGGCGTTTCCGAAGGGGACGTCCTCGGACAATGAACCGGAAGGCCCCTCAGCCCTCCCGCGTGAGGCCGTCAGATCCCCGGAGCGCGGCGCTGCGGATCCTCGAACGGATCGAAAGCGGAGCGGGGTATTCCAACATCCTGCTCGCTTCGGAGTTCGGGAGGACCGCGGCGGACGAAAAGGACAGGGCCCTGACGTCGGCGCTGGTGCTCGGCGTCACCGAGCGGCGCCTGACGCTCGACTACTTCATATCGTGCCTTTCGTCGAGGCCGGACGGCAGCATCGACGGTAAGGTGAGGAACGTCATCCGCATGGGGATGTACCAGCTGGCGTATATGGACGGGATACCCGCCCACGCTGCCGTCAACGAGACGGTGAAGCTGCTGGACGGCCTCCCGGGGGCTGACAGAGGAAAAAAGGCCTTCGCGAACGCTCTGCTGCGTGAATTCGCGCGGCGTTCGGCCGAAGGCGGCATCCCGCTTCCGGACAGGCCGCGGGATGATGATTGCGGCTTCGAAAAGAGATTCGCCGGATATCTGTCGGTCGTGTATTCGGCCGGACGGCCGCTCTGCCGCAGTCTCACCGGCGCCTTCGGGCCCGAAAAAGCCGAAATTATACTCGCCTCCTCTTTCGGGAGCGGTGCGCTGACGCTTTGCGTCAACACGCTCCGGTGCGGCAGGGAGGAACTTATAAATAAACTCGCGGACACGGGCGTCGAAGCCGTTCCCGACATCACGCCGCGCGGCGTGAAGCTCGCCGCAGGCTCCGGCCTTCCTTCTGTCATCGGCGAGGGCCTCGCGTTCGTCCAGGATACGGCGTCGCAGATCTGCTGCGAGGTGCTGGGCGCCCTGCCCGGCGAGTCGCTGCTCGACGTCTGCGCTGCGCCGGGATCGAAGAGCTTCTGCTCCGCGATGCGGATGGAGGGGCGCGGCAGGATCGTCTGCCGGGAGCTTCGGGAGTCGAGGCTGCCCCTGATAGATGAGGGAGCTTCGAGGCTGGGCATAGGGATCCTGAGCGCCGCCGCGGCCGATTCGTCGGTCCCGGTCCCGGAAGACAGAGAGGCTTTCGACAGAGTCCTGTGCGACGTCCCCTGCTCGGGATACGGCGTCATCGGACGCAAACCCGAGCTCAGATACAGGGACCCGGCATCGTCGGCGGACCTGCCGGAGCTGCAGTCCCGCATACTCAGGGCATCCGCGGAGGCCGTCCGCCCCGGCGGCGTGCTCGTCTATTCGACCTGCACTCTGCTGCCCGGGGAGAATTCGGGGGTCGTCGGAGCTTTTCTGAAGGACGACGGCAGATTCGCCGCCGAGCCGTTCGAATCGTGCGGCTTTTCCGCGCCGGACGGGATGCTGACGCTCACGCCGGACGGCGGGACCGACGGCTTCTTCATCGCAAAACTGAGAAAACTTCGAGCCTGAGCACGGAAGGAGGTCCGCGGAATGGACAACCGAACAGTCGCGGGACCGTCCGCCGGATATCCTCCGGACCTGCTCTCGTTCAGCTTCGGACAGCTGTCGGAACTGCTCGCGTCGCTGGGCGAGCCCTCCTACAGGGCTGAACAGATATACCCGCGCATGCAGCGCGGGATCCCGCCCGGAAAGATGGGCAACATACCGGCAAAGCTCGTCGCGGAGCTTGAGGAAAGGGCCCCGTACAGGCTGCCGGAGATAGCCCGGAAGCTGGTGTCGTCGGTCGACGGCACGGTGAAATATCTGCTCCGGCTCGCCGACGGCAACCTGATCGAGACCGTACTCATGCGGTACAGGCACGGCAACACCGTCTGCGTCTCGACGCAGGTCGGCTGCCGGATGGGCTGCGCGTTCTGCGCGTCCACGCTCGGCGGGCGGATACGGAACATGACCGCCGGAGAGATCCTCGGCGAGGTGATCGCCGCGGGGAACGACAGCGGCGAGCGGGTCGACAACATCGTCATGATGGGCATCGGCGAGCCGCTCGACAACTATGAAGCGTCGACGGCCTTCATACGTCTCGTCAGCGATCCGCGCGGCGGGCTCTGCATCGGCCAGCGGCACATATCGCTCTCGACATGCGGGGTCGTCGACGGTATCGACAGACTTGCCGCCGAGAAGTTCCAGATAACGCTCTCCGTGTCGCTCCACGCTCACGACGACGCCGTCCGCGACGCCGTTATGCCGGTCAACCGGCGCTGGAACATCTCCGAGCTGCTGGCCGCGTGCCGGCGCTACGCCGGTGCGACGGGCCGCCGGATATCGTTCGAGTACACTCTGATAAGCGGAAAAAACTGCGGAGAAAAGGACGCGGCGGCGCTGGCTGAGCTCCTGAACCGGGCGCTGCGCCGGGGCACCATGAGCCGGTATCCGATACACGTCAACCTGATCCCGCTCAACAGTGTCAGGGAACGCGATCTCCGGGCGCCCGACAGAGCGCAGACCGAGGCCTTCCGGCAGACGCTCGAAAAGCACGGTGTCCGAGCCACGGTGAGGCGGACGCTGGGGCCGGATATAAACGCGTCGTGCGGACAGCTCCGGCGCTCTGCTGCGGAAGCCGCGGACACGGCCGGAACGGAAAACAAACAAGAGAAGATATAAGAGAAGACAGAAGACAGGACAGATACGAAAGGCGGTAGCCTGAATGAGATTTTACGGAAAAAGCGATGTCGGAATCATCCGTCACGAGAATCAGGACAGCTTCGGAATATACAGTCTGCTTCCGGGGGTGACTCTCTGCGTCGTCTGCGACGGCATGGGAGGCTACGCCGGAGGCTCTCTCGCGTCGAAAACGGCGCTCGAGGCATTCGTCGCCATGATGCGCGAGACGCTCATCCCCGACAACCCCGCGGCGGTTCCGGATCTGAGCGAACGTTCGGTGCGAAACGCACTGACGGCCTCCGCCGACGCCGCCAACTATGCCGTCTTCAGCAAGGCGAGAGAGAAGGAGGACGGCAGCCTCAACGGAATGGGTACGACGCTCAACGCCGTTCTGATAACCGATTCGGGCTTCGCCTGGTCTGTGAACGTCGGTGACAGCCGTCTCTACCGCGTCTTCTCCGACCGGCTGACTCAGCTGACCCGCGACCACTCGATGGTCCAGGAGATGGTCGACAAGGGGGCCATCACGGCCGAGGACGCGACGCACTCGCCGATCCGGAACATCATCACGAGGGCGGTTGGCGTCGATACCTACGTTGATGCCGACATAATCGGTGTCGATACCTCTCCCGAGAACGGCGAGGCCGGATACCTCATGATCTGCTCTGACGGTCTGTACACCTGCGTGCCGGCGGAAAAGATCCTGTCGGTGCTCTCCAGCGGCAACACGATAGCGAAAAAAGCCGACAGGCTCGTATCCGCCGCCAGAAAAGCCGGCGGGCCCGACAATATAACGGTCTTACTGATCGAGCTCTGAGCCGGCGCCTGCGTGAAGCGCCTCACCGGCAGCCCGCATGCCGCGCCCGCGCGAAACGGCCGGAGCGGCAAATCCCTGTGACGAATAGACGGAAAACATAAACAGCATGGACAAAGTAAGAAAGAAAGAATACGAGCGCTTCCTCGGCAAGACCCTCGACGCCAGATACCGGCTCGAGAAGCTCCTCGGAAGCGGCGGAATGGCATATGTCTTCAAAGCCACCGATCTCGACAGCGGCAAGCCCGTCGCGGTCAAGATCATAAAGGAGGAGGCCTCCCGCGACCGGGAAGTCCTCCGCCGGTTCATGAACGAGTGGAAAGCGGTCTCGATGCTCTCTCATCCGAACATCGTGTCGGTATTCGACATATCCATCAGCGGCGACGTGAAATATATAGTCCTCGAGTATGTCGAGGGCATCTCTCTCCGCGACTACATGGACAAGCGCGGCGCGCTCAGCTTCGACGAGCTCGAGGGATACACCGAGCAGATCCTGGCGGCGCTGGCGCACGCCCACTCGAAGGGCATAGTCCACCGCGACATCAAGCCGCAGAACATCATGCTCCTGAAGAACGGATACGTCAAGGTCACCGACTTCGGCATCGCGAAACTGCCGAACGCCGAGACCGGCACCGTGTCCGAGAAGGCGATCGGCACCGTATACTACATCAGTCCCGAGCAGGCCGAGGGCGAGAACATCGATTTCCGGTCCGACCTCTATTCGCTCGGCATCATGATGTACGAGATGGCGACCGGCAGGCTGCCTTTCGACGACGAGACCGCTATGTCCGTCGTCATGATGCACATAAATGCCGAGCCGGTCCGGCCGCGCGAGATCAACCGGAAGATCCCGAAGGGACTCGAGACGCTGATCATGTCGTCGATCGCAAAAAAGCCGGAGGACAGATACCAGAGCGCCCTGGACATGTTCAGAGAGCTTCGCAGACTGAAGCGGAACAGACGCGCGAAGGTCATGACGCCCGCGCGCATCAAGGCCGAGACGAGATCGGAGAAGAACCGCTCCGAGAACCCGCCGAGCCGGTCGATGACCCCCGTCATCATAGGGATCGCGCTCGCTCTGCTGCTGGTCGGCATCGTTTCGGCGTTCACCGTCCTAGACAGGCTCAACATAGGCACTCTCGGCGGAAAGAGCGTCACCGTGCCGAACGTCGAAGGCGGGATGTACATGTCCGAGGACGAGATCGGCGACAAAAAGCTTTACGGCGAGCAGCTCGAGACGCTCGGCCTCGGCTCGGATTTCAGACTCGAAGTCGAATATGTGTTCTCCGAGGATCACCCCGCGGGAACTATAATCAAGCAGAATCCCAACGGCGGCGCCAGCCGCAGGAGCCCCTGCACCGTCACGCTTACGGTCAGCAAGGGCGTCGAGACAGCCGTACTTGAGGACTTCACCATCATGGACTGGCGGATAGCGCAGACGTCGCTGCGTTCGAGCGGCTTCACCGTGCTCGTCGTGCGCGAGTCGAGCCTTGTCATCCCGTCAGGCTATGTCATCGCCACCGACCCCGAGCCGGGGACGAAAGTCGAGATCGGCAGCCGCATCACGCTGCGCGTGAGCATCGGGACCGAGGCCTCTGTCTTCGTTCTTCCCGACTTCACCGGCATGACCGAGCCCGAAGTAATGAAGGTCCTCGACGAGCATCAGATATACGTCGGCGACGTGATCTACACCAGGTCGTCGATGCCCGCCGGCAGCATTATAAGCCATGAACCCGCAGAGGGCGGCGCGCTCTACACCGGCGCGTCGGAGGTGGACTTCGTGGTCAGCGGCGGCCCGGACTTCAACACCAACGTATACCCCGACGTCCGGGGTCTCACTTCGGAGGAGGCAACAGCCAGGCTCGCGGTATACGGACTGACGGGCAGGACCATCTTCGTCAAGAGCGACACGGAGGTCGGCACCGTCGTGGTGCAGTCGCCGTCCCCCGAATCGGATATCGACGCAGAGCTCACCGAGGTCATCCTCAATGTGAGCGGAGGCCCCGAATACGACCGCACTCTCGCGATGTACAACGTATGCAATCTGCCTCTCGAAGACGCCGAGCTGCTCATAAACTACGGTTTTGAGGGCTTCGCCGTGCCGCGCATAGCCGTGATCTACAAGAGGGACGACGCTCCCGCCGGCACCGTCATAGCGCAGTCTCCCGCGCCGAAGACCAGGGTGGACATCGCTTCGGGTTACGTCAACGTGTCTCTTACCGTTTCGGGCGGTCCCGACTACACCGTGACAGTCACTGTGCCCGACACCGTCGGGATGGATTACGAGGACGCCGTGTCGCTTATGCTCGAATGCGGCATCGAAGCAAGGATACTCTATCGCGCGAACACCGC
Organism: Clostridia bacterium; assembly: GCA_017454675.1. Taxonomy (GTDB): domain Bacteria; phylum Bacillota; class Clostridia; order Oscillospirales; family CAG-272; genus CAG-390. Next base: position 36,619 of record JAFTCN010000047.1, on the reverse strand, counting down.
CGGGGAATACACCGTCTTCGGACAGTCTGCCGCTCCCGATACCGAGATCACCGGCCTTGAGGGAACGATAACGGTCGACATATACGTCAGCCGCGGGCCGGGATACACCGGTCCCGAGATCGAGGTCCCTGAGACCGAACCGCAACCGACCGAACCGCAGACCGAACCGCAACCGACTGAACCGCCGGAGGAGACTTCGGCGGAGACTCTCCCCGTAACGACGCCATGAAGCCGTTTTTCAAACGGAAGTCCGAAGGCAGCCGTTCTTACGAAGGCAGCCGTTCTGACGAAGGCAGCCGTTCTTACGAAGGCAGCCGTTCTTACGAAGGCGGCCGTTCTGACGAAGGCAGCCGTTCTGACGAAGGCGGCCGCGCGACCGGCGGCAAAGCCGAAAAGGCGGTAAAGATATCGATCTTCGGCCTGCTCGTGCTCTTCGCTGCCGCGGCCGTATTCACAGTGATACGGGCCGTCGGACTGAAGACGGGGGTCATCGACAACGGAATCTCGGCCGAAGAGCTGATAAAAAAGTACGACAGGGCGTCGGTGCTCGTGGTGTACGGCGCGTCGGACGGCTGGGCGGAGAACGTCGCCGGGATAGTTATCTCAAAGCTGTCCTCGGTCGATTCCCTGGAGGTCAGAGCGGTCCCGGACAGCGTATACGACGCTTCGGCGGACACCGCGAGCCTTACGGTGCTCCTGGGGTACACATCGCAGAATGAAGAGAGCTATTTCGATGTCTGGCTCCGGCTCGGCCCCGACGGCTGGGAGATCGCCCGCGCCGGCGGCGAAGGAGACGGAATAACGGTCAGCCTGCTCGCGATGAGCGAGGAGGCCGCGATACAGGCCGCCGACAGATTCACCGACTATTTCGCGATATACAGCCGGCTGCACCGGTTCTTCGGCACGATGTACGGGACGAGCGTCTCGGAAAAGCTGCCGCAGACTCCGGTATTTCTGGATCAGGGCGCAGGTGTCCTGGTGATCTCCCGGCCTTCGGTCGGGGGCGAATCGCTGAAGGCGATAGAGAGCCTGATAGGCAAAACTTCGCCGTCCGCCGTGATCTTCAACGGAGGACTCGACTGCGGAAAGACCGATCCCGGCGAGATCAGGGAGGCGTGGACCGCAATATCCGAGACGCTCGACAGCCTCGGGACCCGCTGGTTCTGCATGCAGGGCCCCGACGGCTCCGAACTTGCCCCGGTCTTGAAGGAGACAGCGGGGATCATCGCCGATATCGGGGGAAAAGACGTTATCATTCCCGCCGAGGGAAGGTGGCTTATCAGCGCGAAGGACGGCGTTCCGGAGGCCGCCGTGCTGGCGGTCGGAGCCGGACTTGCTTCCGGCTACCCTGACACCGAGGGGCCGTCGCCCGGCATCTCCGCCTACTTCGCCGCCATGCGTCGAGGAGCGGGCCGGGATATATCCGCCGCGGCGGTGTTCCCCGGCCTTGTGAGCGGAGTCCTTGAGGCGTATACTTCGGAGCTCACACCGGAGGAACTGAACGGGATGGGGATATGGGACAGCGAGACGGACTGCCTTCCCGGCGCATCCTCCGTCCTTATGGGCGAACTCGCCGGCCGCGGGTTCAGCGATTTCGTGTTCTACGCCGGAAACAACAATATCTCGGCCGTGAAGGACTGCGCGAGCGGCGCTTTCCCCGGGATCTCGTTCGCACTGTGCGGCTGCGCCGACTACTCCTCGTACGGGCTGGGCGGGCGCTATGCCTTCCACAACAGCCTGCGCGGCGGAGCCTTCCTCGCACTTGAGGAGGACGCCGGCGAAGACGGGAGGCGGGACTTTTCTCCCGAATTCGTCCTCGCCCCCGTTTCGGAGAACGCCCGATGAGGACCGTCGAAGGACGCGTCATACGGGCAGTCGGAGGACTGTTCGGAGTCCTCACCCGCGAAGGAGAGAGCTTCGACTGCCGCGCCCGCGGCGTGCTGAAGCTGGACGGCCCCGTGCTCCCGGGCGACAGCGTGACGGTCGCGCTGCCAGACGGAGCAGCCGAAGGCAGAGGAGCGGCGGCGGGGGCGTCGATCATCGGGGTCGCAGAGCGGAAAAACGTCTTCATCAGGCCTCCGATGGCCAATATCGACACGCTTTTCGCCGTCTGCTCGGCCGCGAGGCCCGGGACGTCGCTGCTTACGCTCGACAAGCTGCTCGCGGCGGCCGAATACAGGGATACGGCGGCGGTGATCGTCGTGACCAAGTCCGACCTGGATGAGGATTCCTCGGACAGGCTGGAAGACATATACCGGAGGTCCGGCTATCCCGTCTTCAGGACAGGATTCTGCCCGGACGGCGCGGCGGGAGAGAGCTGCGGCGTCACAGAGCTCGGACGGTTCATCGCGGAGACGCTCCCCGGAAAGACCGCTGCATTCGCCGGCGCGTCCGGCGCCGGAAAGTCGACCCTTCTCAACCGGCTTTTCCCCGGCCTGGGACTCGACGCCGGAGAGGTCAGCCGCAAGACCGGACGGGGCAGGCACACCACGCGAAAGGTCGAGCTGTATCCCGCCCCCGGGATACCCGGCGCGTTCATTGCCGACACCCCCGGGTTCTCGATGATAGACTTCACGAATTTTGATTTTATCCCGGCGGAGGCGCTCCCCGACTGCATGCCCGACTTCGCAGACTGCTATCCCGACTGCCGCTGGCCCGACTGCACACACACCGGTGAGGCTGACTGCGGCGTCGCGAAGGCAGTCAGAGAGGGCAGGATAGCGCCGTCGAGGCACGAGAGCTACAGGGAGATGTACCGCCTCCTGAAGGAAAAGCGCAAATGGGACTGAGCCGGATCGCCGGCCGCGCCGCGGATATGCCATCCGGGGCGGGAAGGCGGTGCTGCTGAAAACTGAACTGAAATGGGATCGAAAGCATTCATCTACACCGGCGGGGATATCTGCCCCGAATACATAATCGAGCATCCCAAGGGCGACGACCTGGTCATCGCGGCCGATTCGGGCTACCGCAATGCCCTCCGCCTCGGCGAGAAGGTCGCGGTGCTCATAGGCGACTTCGATTCGCTCGGACAGAACAACGTCCCTGACGGACCCGAGATCGTCCGCCTCAACACGGTGAAGGACAACACCGACACTCAGGCGGCCGTATCCCTGGCGCTCGAACGGGGAGCGGATCAGATCGTTATCGTAGGCGGCCTCGCCGGCCGTCTCGACCACACGCTGGCGAACCTCTTCATCCTCGAATACCTGAATTCGAAAGGCGTCTGGGCCGTCATCACCGACGGCAGGTCGAGGGCTCGCTTCATGCGCTCGTCTTCGGCGCTAATAGGACGCAGTCCCTACCGGTATCTGTCTGTGATCGCGGCTGACAGCAGGGTAAAGGGCGTGGAGATCGACGGCTGCAAATACCCTCTCAAGGGCGGGCGCATCGACAGGACCGTGCAGTACGCGGTAAGCAACGAGATCGAAGGCAACTGTGCGCTGATCTCGGTCCGCTCCGGCGGAGTATTCATAATAGAATCGCGCGACGCCTGAGCGCGCGGAAAGACGTTCAAAGGAGAGCGAAAATGGCTGAGATCAACGAGACCTACGAGTACAGTGTAGCCCAGAAAGCCGAGGGCAAATGGAGATGGCGCAGAGCCGGCCTCATCGCACTGTATGTGCTCATGCCGGTGATCACCCTCATCCTGATCATGGGTCCGCTGAAGGGAATGGTCTATATGGGCGCCTTCATCGTGCTCGCCGACGCGGTGCTCATCTTCTTCACCTGGAGGCTGGTGAGCGTCGAGTATTCGTACGAGGTGACTTCGGGAAAAGTGACCTTCACACTCATACAGAACGCGTTCAACCACAGAATAAAGAAGCCGAAGGCGGAGTTCATGCTCCGCGAGTGCTCTCTCATCGCCCCGCTGCGTGAGCCGGAGTACGAGGCGAAATACCGGGAATACGCTCCCGAGACCGTCATAAGCGCGCTGTCGAGCGAGAAGGCGGAGGACGCATATTTTGCCCTTTATTCCGGCGAGGACGGGAAGCGTTGCGCCTTCCTCTTCGAGGCGACGAACGACATGCTGAAGCGCTGCCGCTTCTATAACAGGGAAGCGACCGTCGTCCGCACGATGAGGTACTGATGGGCGGCACGGCATACCGGCGCTCCGGACGCGCCGCAAAGACAGATCTCGGTGTCATAGGCTCGATGGACTGTGAGGTCTCGCTGCTGCTTCAGAGCCTCGACGGCCTCCGCGAGGAAAAGGCGGGCCTTGTCACATTTTACACAGGGAGCCTGAGTGGCGCCCGCACCGTCGTCGCGAAGTCCGGAGAGGGCAAGGTGAACGCCGCCTCATGCGCGGCCGCGATGGCAGTGCTGTATTCGCCCCGTGCGATCGTCAACACCGGGTGCGCCGGCGCGCTCGACCGTTCGCTCCGGGTGAACGATACCGTCGTAGCGACGGAGGCGGTCGAGTACGACCTCGATTACGGCCTCCTCGGACACCCCGGCGGGACGGTCTTCCTCCCGGACGGGACGTCGCTCACAGGGATGCCGGCCGACAGGGAGGTCGCCGACATGCTCTGCGAGGCGGGAAGGATCGCCGGCATCGGCTGCGTGACGGGGACCGTCGCAACGGGAGACCGGTTCGTCAGCGACCCGGCCGTCAAGGCGGCGATCTCTGAACGGCACGGCGCCGCGGTCTGCGAGATGGAGGGCGCCGCGGTGCTGCACGCCTGCCGTCTGTTCGGTATAAGATGCGGGATCGTCAGGTCGGTCTCCGATCTTGCCGACGGAGACGCCGGAGTCAGCTTCGCGGAAGTCGCCGCGACGGCGTCCGGGACGTCGGCAAAGCTGGTCGCGGCATTTGCGGGTCTTATAAAAGACCGGCGGCTCTGAAAAGCCGGATCCGGGTCCGTTACGGACCGGTGATCAGAACAGATCGCAATACAAAATCCACTGTGTTTCCTTCCGCGGCGGCGCGGTCCGTACGGAAGGAAAACCGAAAGGTCTTAACATGGCAATTTCGTTACCGTTATCAATGCAGAAAGTCCTTGCGTCGATCCGGAAAAATCGCGCGGAAAGGAAACCGAAAGGCGGAAACATGGCAATCTCACTACCGTTCTCGCTTACGAAAAAACCCACCTACTATCCCGCCAAGCCGTTCGACACCCTCCGGGACGCTCTGAGAGCGTCCGAGAGGCAGTACAGCGAACGCCCCGCGTTCCTGCAGAAGGAGAAGGGCAGCTGGAGGGCTTATACCTACGCCGAGTTCCTCGATCTGACCGAAGGCCTGGGCACCGAACTTTACGCTCAGGGCATGGGGGGAGGGACCTTCCTCGTCATAGGCGAGAACTCGATGGAATGGGGCTGTGCCTATCTGGCGACGGCCGGCGGCCTCGGGGTCGTCGTTCCGATCGACAGCGAGATACCCGAGGAGGAGTTCCGTATGATCGCCGGCGAATGCCAGCCGACCGCGATCTTCTACTCCGAGAAACAGAAGGCCAAGGCCGAATGGCTGCCGCCCGAGGTCAGACGCATCTGCTTTACCGAGATCGCGGGGCTGGCAGAGTCGGGCCAGCGCAGGATATACGACGGCGACACCCGCTATGTCAATCTCAAGATCGACAGCGAGGCGCTCGCGGTGCTCCTCTACACTTCGGGCACCACCGGCCGTCCGAAGGGCGTCATGCTCTCGCAGAAGAACATATGCTCGAACATATCCGACATCGCGACGATGATCTGGCACGAGCCGGACGACATCTTCTTTGCCGTCCTGCCCTTCCATCACGCGTATCCCTGCACCACGTCGCTCCTTTTCCCGCTCTGCCGGGGCTGCTGCGTCGCGATCTGCCAGGGACTGCGGTATATAACCCGCGACCTTCAGGAGGTCAAGCCGACGATCATCCTCGGAGTGCCGATCCTCATCGAGACCGTTTACCGCAAGATAATGATCAATATCCGCCGGAAGGGCCCAAAGACGGAAAAACTCGTCTCTGCTCTCGTAAAGCTCACCGGCAACAACATGGCGCTCAAGCGCCGGGTCTTCGCTGAGATCCACGATTCGCTCGGCGGCAGGGTCAGGCTGATCATCAGCGGCGGCGCCGCGGCCGATCCCGCCGTACTGAAGGGGCTGCACGGCTTCGGATTCCTGGCGATACAGGGCTACGGCCTCACCGAGTGCGCGCCGCTCGCCGCCGTCAACAAGGACGACGCCTTCAAGTTCGAATCGGCCGGACTTCCCACGCCCCACGGTGTGCTCGACATCTACGACGTCAAGAGCGACGGTACCGGCGAGATCCGGTACAAGGGCGACAACGTCATGCTCGGCTACTACAAGAACCCCGAAGCCACCGCCGAAGTGCTTCGCGACGGCTGGTTCTACACCGGCGACATAGGCTACATCGACCGTGACGGCTTCTTATACATTACCGGACGCAAGAAGAACCTGATCGTCACGCTGGGAGGAAAGAACGTCTCGCCCGAGGAACTCGAGGACCATCTCTGCCGCACCAGTTTCGTCGCGGAGGCTGTCGTCGTGGCCTATATGAACGAGACGAAGGGCGATTACGATATCGTCGCGGTGATGTATCCCGACACCGAGACCTTCACCGAGGTCTACGGTCCGAGGTATACGTCGGGCCAGATCGAGGCCGAGTTCGCGAAGGCGGTCGCCGAGGTGAACGCGTCTGTCCAGTCGTTCAAGCATATATCGTACTTCGTCATCCGCAAGGAGGAGTTCAGCAAGACCACGACGAAGAAGATAAAGCGCAAGGGCGTAGCTGAGGAGTCGAAGGACGAATATCTCCGCAAGCTCGCCGGCATGAACTGAGTCTCCCGCGGAAAAATGATTCCGGGAGAGCCGGAAGGCGGATCAGGCGACATGCCCGGCAAAAGCATTGAGCCGGCCGGAAAGACGGCCGGAAGACAGCCGGAAAGACAGCCGGAAGACAGCCGGAAAGACAGCCGGAAAGACAGCCGGAAGACAGCCGGAAAGACAGCCGGAAGACAGCCAGAAAGACAGCCGGAAAGACGGCCGGAAAGACAGCCGGAAAGGCAGCCGGAAAGACGGCCGGAAAGGCAGGTCGAAACCGGCAGCCCCGGCAAAGGCGTAAGACCGGGCAAAAAGCCGAAAAAACGTTCAGTCAGTCAGTCGATAATAACGGGGAAAAAAAGAGGAGGACGAAAAGCGTGCACATTTCCATCACCGGACGACTCGGAAGCGGGAAGTCCACAGTCGCGAAGATAATAGCCGAAAAATACGGCTTCGAGATCGTAAGCACCGGCACCGCGCTGCGCAACATCGCGGCGGAACTCGGCATGACGGCGCTCGAATTCAACAAGCTCATGACAGCCGACCCCAAGTACGACTACATGATCGACAACGAGACGAAGCGTATCTCGATAGAGAGGGCCGCCGACCGGATCATCTACGACTCGAGGATGGCGTGGAATTTCGCCGTCGATTCCTTCAAGGTCTACCTCTACGTGAACACGGCAGTATCGGCGAAGCGCATCATGGGCGACGGCTCCCGCGGGAGTGTCGAGAGCTACAGCAGCTTCGAAGACGCCGTAAAGCAGATAAACGACCGCATGGAGGAGGAGAACTACCGTTACAGGATGATATACAACGTCGACAACCTCGACCTGCGGAACTACGACTGCGTCATCGACACCGAATTCCGCGACTGCGACGAGGTCGCCGAGCTCATCATGTCGGAGTTCTCGAAATTCTGCGAGGACAGGGAGCACTACCGCAAGTTCTTCCTCAGATGACTGTGCGGACCGGCGCACGCCGGAAATTTGAAAATATTACCGAAAATCGGGAGAAACAACAGGACGACATGTACGATGTATTGATTATCGGCTGCGGTGTCACCGGAGCCGCGGCGGCCTACTCGCTGGCGAGATACGACCTGAAGGTGGGCATCGTCGAACGCTTCAACGACGTCGCGTGCGGCGCGACAAAGGCTAACAGCGCAATTATGCACGCGGGGTACGACCCTCATCCGGGCACGAAGATGGCATCGCTCAACCGGCTGGGTATCAAAGCCGCGAAAAAGATCTGCAAAAAACTGGACGTCGAATACCGCCCGCTGCAGTCGCTGGTCCTGGCCTTCAGCGAAAAGGATATGGAGGCCGTCCGCGAACTTTACGCCCGCGGAAAGAAAAACAGCGCCGATGTGCGCATCCTCGACAGAAAGGGAGTGCTCGCGGCCGAACCGGCGGCGTCCCCCGACTGCGTGGGAGCGCTGCATTCGCGCGATTCCGCCATCATCAACCCGTGGGAATTCGCCCTCGCGATGGCGGAGGTCGCGGTGATCAACGGCGCGGACCTGCTGCTGGAGCACAAGGTTACCGGAATACGCCGCGGACGCGGAAAGCTGACCGTCGTGACCGACAGGGGCGAGCTCGAGACGAGATTCGTCGTCAACGCCGCCGGAGCTTTCGCCGAAGACATCAGCGCTATGGCGGGCGACACCTCGGTAAAGTCGCTGCCCAGGGCGGGACAGTACTACGTGCTCGACAAGGAGGAAGGGAAGAAGGTCAATTCCGTCATCTTCCGCTGCCCCGACGAGAACGGTTTCAAGGGCGTGCTCGTCGCGCCGACGGTCCACGGCAACCTGCTCGTCGGACCCGACGCCGAACCCCGCGCCGACGCCGACGATCTCTCCACCGACCGGGAGTCGCTCGACAGGATAATGAAGTCCGGACTTTCGTCGGTGCCGTCGGTCAACTTCAGAAATATCATCAGGGAATACACCGGGGTAAGACCTACGACCTCGGAGAAGGACTTCGTGATCGGAGTGAGCCGCTCCTGCAGGCGGATGATAAATCTCGCGGGCATCTGCTCACCCGGACTGTCGTCGGCTCCGGCGATAGGTGACGAGGCGGTGAGGCTGCTCGGGAAGCAGGGTCTTGTGCTGAAGCGCCGGCGCGGATTCATCGACGAACGGCCGCCCGTCGTGCGTCTGGCCGAACTCGATGACGAAGAAAAGCGGCGCGTAATCGAAGAAAACCCGCTTTACGGAAACATAATCTGCCGCTGTGAGACGGTCTCCGAGGGAGAGATCGTCGACGCCCTCCGCCGCCCGATCGTGCCACGTTCGATCGACGCGATCAAGCGCCGCTGCAGGGCAGGGATGGGCCGCTGCCAGGGCGGCTTCTGCTCGCCCCGGGTACACGAGATTATCTCGCGCGAACTCGGCGTGCCGATGGAAGATGTAATGCTTGACAAACAGGGATCGTTCATTATTACCGGAAGAACTGGAGCGGAAGAGAATTGACTGAGAAGTATTATGATGTAGCCGTTATCGGCGGAGGTCCCGCCGGGCTGGCGGCAGCCGTATCGGCATGCGAACACGGGGCGGCGAAGGTGCTCGTCATCGAGCGCGACAAGGTCGTCGGAGGCATCCTTAACCAGTGCATCCACAACGGTTTCGGACTTCATTATTTCAAGGAAGAGCTCACCGGCCCCGAATACGCCGGGAGATTTGCCGAAATGGTGCGGAACACAGCGGCGGAGGTGGTCACCGGGACGATGGTCCTCGGCATCGACACTCCGGAGAGCGGTCCCGTGATCAGGTGCGTGAGCCGTGAGGATGGCTACCGCGAATACAGAGCGGGGGCCGTCGTGCTGTGCATGGGATGCCGCGAGCGGACGCGCGGCGCGATAGCGATACCGGGAGACCGGCCGTCGGGCGTCATGACGGCGGGCACGGCGCAGCGCTACGTAAATATGGAAGGATATATGATCGGCCGCAGGATAGTCATCCTGGGCTCGGGCGACATCGGTCTGATCATGGCCCGCAGGATGACGCTCGAGGGCGCGAAGGTGCTCGCGTGCGTCGAGCTCTGCCCCTATTCCAACGGACTCAACCGCAATATCGTGCAGTGCCTCGAGGACTACGGGATCCCGCTCTACCTCTCGCACACCGTCACCGGCGTGCACGGGCGCGGAAGACTCGAGAGGGTCACGGTATCCCGCGTCGACGACAAAAGAAGGCCGGTCGAGGGCACCGCATTCGACATCGAATGCGACACTCTGCTGCTGTCGGTCGGGCTGATCCCCGAGAACGAGATCACCCGCGACGCCGGCATCGAGATCGACCGCCGCACGAACGGACCGACGGTATACGAGAACATGATGACGACGAGGCCGGGCGTCTTCGCCTGCGGGAACGTCGTCCACGTGCACGACCTCGTCGACTTCGTGACGGCCGAGAGCATGCGCGCGGGCGCAGCGGCCGCCGAATACGCTGCTGGAAAGCGCGTGTCTGGCAGAGTGATAAAGCTCGTGAACGGAGAGGGCGTCAATTATACCGTTCCGCAGATGATAAGGCCGGACAACGCAGGCAAGGTGACCGAGGTGTTCTTCCGTACAAATATTCCGAGAAAGAAGTCCGTCATCAGGGTGATGTCGGGCGACACGCAGATCGCGTCGTTCAGGAGAGAGTACATGGCACCCGGCGAGATGGAGAAGATCCCGCTTCCCAGGGTGCTGCTCGACCGGGCGGGTGATACGGTCACCGTCAGCGTGGAGCCTGCCGGGGAGGCCGCCGACAGGGCATAAAACAAAAGCCCGGGGCCCGGAGAGACTCCGGCGCCCGGACTTGTACCGGATCATAACACAGACGAGAGACAGAGGCAAAACCGATGAAAGAACTGATATGCATAATCTGCCCCAAGGGCTGCCACCTGAAGGTCGACGAGGAGAACGGCTGTGCCGTCACCGGAAACGGCTGTGCGAGAGGCGCCGAATACGGTAAAAAGGAGATAACGGACCCGACCAGGGTAATCACGTCGACGGTCGGCATCACGGGAGGCATCTATTCACGCTGCCCGGTCAAGACGGACAGACCGATACCCAAAAAGCTGATAGGCGACGCGATGGAGCTCCTCCGCGGGCTCGAAATAACGTCGCCGGTAAAGACCGGCGACGTCGTAGTGTCCGATATTCTGGGTACCGGCGCGAATTTCGTCGCGACCCGGGATATGTGACCTGCCGGCCGGCTGACGCTCAGTCGACCCTGGCTCCGCGCGAGCGGAGCAGCGTTCTCAGAAGATCCACGTCTGCCTCCGGGGCGGGCGTGAATCTTTTTTTTGCGCCGGCAGTGACGCTGCCGTCGCAGCCGGCTGAGAGCGCCGCCGCGGTTCCCGCCGCCTCGCCCGTCGCCATGCACGGCGGCATGACTCTGATCGCTCCGGCCGCGTCGCTGTCGGCGCTGACCGGGCGCCCCGCAACGAGCAGGTTGGCGAATCCGTCCGGCACGAGCGCCCCGTAGGGGATCCCGTAGTATTTACCGGCCGGAAGAGCTATGTACTCGTTGCTCCGGGGGCCGAATTTGCCGTGTACGTCGACCGAATTTGCCGCCACGGCTATCGAGTCGTCCGGGACCTCGCATCCCAGAAGGGAATCGACGGTTATCCGCTTCATCCCCTTGATATGCCTCGTCTCCCTGATCCCGACGGTGCTGCCTGTCTGCAGCAGCTTCGCCCTCTCGCAGCCCGGCACGTATTTCACGAAGAAGCGGAAGATCTCGTCGACCTGCTCGCGGCCTTCGGTCTCGGCGCGGGTGAGGCTCTCAGAATCGGTGCCGTCGACATTCATGATGCGTGAGGTGTTTATGCTCCACTCGTCCTCGTCGACGCCCCTGAAGAGGCCGACGGAGACTCGATCGAGGTCCCAGTCTCCGGCTTCGCGTGCCTTTTCCACCCACCAGTGCAGCGACCGGTAGTTGACGCCGTCGCGCCGGTAGAAATTGTTAATATTTGCCCTGTAGTCTTCCTCTATCTTTGACGAATCGACGTTCCCGATCCTGAAGAACATCGTTGCGGGCTGGATCCTGCCGGTCTTTTCGTCACCGAGCACGAATCCGGCTCCCGCGGCCGCCGCGACGTCGGCGTCTCCGGTACAGTCGACGGTCACCTTCGGCTCGATCGCCGCGAGGCCGTTCTTTCTGTGTATGACGATCCTCTTTATATATCCGCCCTGCGCCTCGGCATCGACGAAAGAGGTGTGGTAGAGCACCTTCACGCCCGCCTCGGCCAGCATGCGGTCGGCGGTCAGCTTGAGCGCCTCCGCCCTGAATGGCGTGACGTGTATATGTCCGACGGTTATGTACGACGTGAAGGCGGAGGGGGCGCCGACCTCCGACGGGCGGATCGCGCCTCCGGTCTCGCAGAGGCGGCCGACTATCTTTTCGAAGAGCCCCCTGATGAGCTGGTCGCCGCCGCTGCTGTCGTAGCAGGTCATAAAGGGCGCGACGAGCCCGGCGGTGGCCATTCCGCCGCAGAAGCCGTACTGCTCGATGAGCATCGTGTCGGCGCCCTCGCGCGCCGCCGCCAGCGCGGCGCAGAGCCCGGAGGGACCTCCGCCGACGACGAGCACTTCGGGCCGGTACAGAGTTTCTATATCCTTTTTGTACAGCATGTTTCAGTATCCCCTGTTTCTATCGCTCCTGCTCCCCGCGGTGTCCCCCGCGGAGAGCGCTGCCCCTGAGCTGCAGCCCGCGGACGTATGCCGCGGAGCCCGGTCTAGTCTGCGAATACCGTGTCGGCGGCTTTGCGTATGTCGGCCGCGACTTCTTCCTTTGCGCGCGAGGCGTCGATCCTGAATACTCGTACGCCCTCGCTCTCGACGATCTCGAGCGCCTTTATGTAGTTTTTCCTGATCCGGCGCTGCTTTTCGGCGGCGTCGTAGAGCTCGCGGTCGGTCCGTTCGGCTTCGCGGCGGGCCCTTGTCTCCTCGGGCGAGACGTCGAGGAAGATCACGGCGTCGGGGTTCAGCTTCTCTGCGCAGGGCCGGTTGAGCTCGTAGATGTCGCGCGGAGTGAGCGATTCGCCTGCGTTGTATGCCATGTTGGATATGTAATACCTGTCGCAGACGATATTATGTCCCTTCGTTAAGAGCGGGAGCATATATCCGATATGCTCGAGCCGGTCGGCGACGTGCAGATACGCCATCGTCTCGGGCAGGAATTTCACGCCTCCGTAGAGCGCGGTGCGTATGATCGCTCCTATCAGGTCGCGCGAATCGGGCTCGCGCTCGAGCAGGCAGCCCCTTCCGGTTTTTTTGGCGACATAGTCGCAGAGGAGACCGGCGTGCGTTGTCTTGCCGCAGCCGTCGATTCCCTCGAACACTATGAACTTTCCGCGCTTTGTTTCGATTCCGTTAGCAGACATGATCTTCTTATTCTCTCTCTCTCTGCTTTCCGCGGCCGTCCGGCCGCTGTTGTTTATGTTGTATATATGGTAGGTTTTTCCGAGAAAAACCGCCTGCGGCTCAGATGCCCCAGTATTTCCGGTCGAGGCTCCGCAGCGACACCGCCTGCGCTATGTGGTCGGGACCGATGGTCTCCGAGGCGTCGAGGTCGGCGATCGTCCTCGCCAGGCGCATGACCCTGTCGTAGCCCCGCGCCGAGAGCCCCAGCCTGTCGTAGGCCTCGTGCAGCAGGCGCGACGCCTCGGGCGTCGCTCTGCAGGTGCGGCGTATGCCGGCGGCGTCGAGCTGGGCGTTGCAGAATATCCCGTCGAGCGCGCGCTTCCCGCCGCGCTTTATCTCGGCGTCGAGCCGCTCCCTCATGAACTCGCGGGCCGCCACGACCCGCTTGCGTATGACGGCGGACGGCTCTCCGGGCGATGCGTCGGCGGCGAGTTCTCCGAAGGAGAGCGAAGGCAGCTCGACCTGGATGTCGATGCGGTCGAGCAGCGGGCCGCTTATCTTGGAGATATATCGGCGGACATCTGCAGGCGTGCATGTGCAGGGCTTCGTGGGATGCCCGAAATAGCCGCAGCGGCAGGGGTTCATCGCCGCCACGAGCATGAACGAACACGGAAAATTCACGCGTCCGCTGGCGCGTGTGATAGTGATGCTGCGGTCCTCCAGCGGCTGCCGCAGGGTATCGGTGACGAGCTTTGGAAATTCGGGAAGCTCGTCGAGGAACAGCACGCCGTTGTTAGCGAGCGAGATCTCGCCGGGACTCGGGTTGCTCCCGCCCCCGACGAGCGATACCGCCGACATCGTGTGGTGCGGCGCCCTGAACGGGCGCGTGGTGAGCAGCGAGACGTTCTCGGGGAGAAGTCCCGCCACCGAGTGTATCTTTGTGGTCTCGATGGCCTCGTCGAAGGTGAGCGGAGGCAGGATCGACGGCAGCCGCTTCGCAAGCATCGATTTGCCGGTGCCGGGCGGGCCGATCAGAAGGATGTTGTGGCCGCCGGCGGCGGCGATCTCCATCGCGCGCTTGGCGACCGACTGCCCCTTCACGTCGGCGAAGTCGATCCCGCCGTCGTAAGCCTTGTCGAAAGCGTGGACGTCGCCCGCGACCGGCGTCATCGGATCTGTGCCGTTCAGGTGGTCGACGAGCTGCTTTATGGTCTTTACTGCGTAGACGGTTATGCCCTCCACCGCAGCCGCTTCGCGCGCGTTCGCCTCGGGGGCGTAGAATTCGGCGAATCCGGCGTCGCGCGCGGCAGCGCACATGCAAAGCACGCCACGGACGCCGCGCACCGCGCCGGTGAGCGACAGCTCACCGACGAAGCAGCGGCTCCCGAGGTCTACGTCGCGCCGCAGTGTCTCACCGCAGCGGAGGATCCCGAGGAGCATCGGGACGTCGTACGACGACCCCTCCTTCTTGCGGTCGGCGGGGGCGAGGTTGACCGTCAGCGCCATCTCGGGGAAACGGTAGCCGCTGTTGAAGCAGGCGCTGTGGATGCGCTCGTTGGCCTCCTTGACGGCCGCGTCGGGCAGCCCGACGAGCCAGAATCCGGGGATGGCGGGATATCCGTCCACCTCGACGGTGACGGTGTAGCTTTCGATGCCGGAGAGCCCGGCGCTGAATACGGTCGATAACATCGGCAGACAGTTCCTTTGTTCTGATCTTTGCGGCGCGCGGACGGAGTCCGGAGCGCCTTTGCCGATATTATACTACTTTAAGAACAAATTGTCAACAGATAATTAACGAAATGTTAACAAATAATTAAATCTGCCGTTCTGCCCGCGGCTTTTTCTGATCACGGAGAAGGTCCGCTTTTTTATTTGAGCGGTATTCTCACATCGAGCAGGTTCCCGCATGCGTCGAGAGTCTCGCTGCCGCCCACCACGCACACGGCTCTGCCCTCCTCGCAGGCGTCGAGCATGTCGGCGATCTTCGCCATGTCCGCCTTGGTAGTCGAGAGGATGTCGTGTCTGAGCTGCTGACGGCGGTCGGCCGGAAGCTTCTTGAACCACTGGGCGTCCTCGGACGAAGCCCTGGTCCTCGGAGTGAAGAGCGGGTCGGAGGAGGAGAGTGAGCTGATGATGTACTTGTCTATCTTTACGTCGTCGCCGCTCTTCGCGAGCTCGCGCAGGCGCTCTCCGCAGCCCGGAAATATGCCGAGCGAGCGGCCCGGCTGCGGGTCGCGGTAGGACGAATAGTTGAGCCTGCCGTCCGAACCGATGTTCATGCCGGTGCCGTAGGCGCCGCCCCTGACCCTGACTTCGTTCCAGAGGTAGTCGTATTTCAGGAACTGCGAAGCGACGAGGCAGGCACCGGTGTACCCGAAGCTGCCGGGTATCTTCGCGACTTCCGCGGCGAATCCGATCTGAGCCGGGATCACGATGCCTTCATTGCCGGGAGCCGACCTGACTTCTCTCTTTACGGCGGGTCCTACTGCCTCCGGGCAGGACGGCACCGACGCTATGACACCGGCGATCCAGCCTTCGGGCACGCTGCCCGTCACGCTGACGGTCAGGCGCTCTCTGACGAATATCTTTTTTGCCAGGGCCGACAGCCGTTCCGCGAATCTGCCGAAGCCGGACTCTGCGATCTCCGCGACGGCCGACCTTGCCCATGAAAGCTGCTCGAAGCCCGAGATCTGCTCGCTGAACGCGTCGGCGGGGAAGAGCCTCGACGCCGCGCGTCTGACCGCTGCGCTGTTGCCTGACATGGTCCAGGCGCGCTCGGAGTCGATGATATACTGTTTCAGGTGGTCGGTGAGCTCGCCCGCGGCGTCGTATTTCGACTTCAGCATGATCTCGGAGAGGATCGGGAGTATCTTCCCGACGTTCGCCTCGAGGGCGCTGAAGGAGATCTTGAACTCGGCGCGGAACCCGCTGTCGGGCGCGAGGAAGGTCTCGACGGGCAGCGACGAATCGAAGCGTCCGAGGTCGCGACTCAGGATATCGCTGATCTCGAGGGCCGAGTGCAGCTCGGTGTCGGTGTCGCCGAACACCCGGCAGAGGAATGACAGGAAGTGCAGATCATCGCCGCCGATGTCCGAAAGGTCAAAGTAAAGCGCTCCGTAGATTATGCCGTTGCTGCCGTGGGTGTGGCGGAGGACGGTCACTCCGTTCTCCTTCTCCTCGACGAGTCCGGACGGCGGGACAGTCTCGCTGATATCGGAGAGCGGGAGGATCGGGAGCGTCGCGAGCTGCTCGGGGGTGTCTGCCGTCTTCTGGAAGCGGCGGAGCTCGGCGAGGTCGTCGAGGACCTTCGCGCGGTCGGCTTCGGACCAGCTCTCTCCGGCGGCCCTGCACATCTCCGCCTCGGCGGCGGCGGTCTCGGCCGTCAGTGTCTGCGAAGGTCTGAGCCTCGCGCAGGCGTGATGCGGGCAGTCGATGAAGATCTCACGGAGCAGGTCCTCGAAGTAGCTGCCGCCGTCGCGGATCTTTTCCCTGAGCGTCCGGTAGCAGCCGATCAGGCGCAGCGGGAGGGCGGGATCGCCGCCGTAGAGCCAGCTGTCGAGCGTGGTGAGCCCGTAGACCAGGCCGCGGGGCGTGCCCCCGAAGTCCTGCTCGCGGGCGTGGTATTCCATCGAATTGAGGATCGCTTCGAGCCGGTCTTTGCCGATCCCGTGCTCTATCTCGTTTTCTATGACATCGCGGGTGACCCGTCTGATCTCCTCGCAGTTCTCGTCGGTGGTGTTCTTGACTCTGATCACGGCGGAGGTCTGGAGCTCTCCGTTGTATATTCCGAGGCTTATATCCTCGGCAAGCCCCCTGCCAAGCACGGCCTTCGACAGCGGCGATTCGTTGGTGCCGGCGAGGTAGTCGGCGAGGATCTCGGCGGCGAGCGTCTTTTCCTGTTCGGAATAGTCGGCGAAGACCCAGCCTTCGGCCGCCATTACCTTTCCCTCCGGGTCCTCATCGGCTCCGATGGCGTATTCCCCGATGTATTCGGGCGGGCAGACCGGCTTCTGGAGCGGGATGTCGGCGTCGACTTCGATCCTGCCGTATTCGGAAAGGCAGGCGTCGAGCTTTGAGAAAACGGCTTCGGTGTCGATCATGCCGTCGAGGAAGATCCTCGAGTTCGTCGCCGAATAGAAGCGGCGGTGCTCCTCGAGATACATCTCGTAGGTGAGTTCGGGGATATGCGCGGGGTCGCCGCCCGAACTGCGGCTGTAGCAGTTGTCGGGGAAGAGCAGCCTGTCGATGCTGTGGCCGAGCATGCGGTCGGCCGAGGCGTAGGCGCCCTTCATCTCATTGTATACGACTCCGTTGCACTTCACCTCTCCGGGATCGTCGCCCTCTCCGGTCTCCCAGTGCCAGCCTTCCTGCCTGAAGGCGAGAGGGCTGCGGATGCTCAGCGGGTGGAAGACGGCGTCGAGGTAGACGTCCATCAGGTTGAGGAAGTCGGCGTCGTTACGGCTGGATACAGGATAGACGGTCTTGTCGGGGTAGGTCATTGCGTTGAGGAAGGTCGCAAGCGAACTCTTGAGCAGTTCGACGAACGGCTCCCTCACGGGGTATTTGTCGGATCCGCAGAGGACCGAATGCTCTATGATGTGGAAAACGCCCGTGTCGTCGTGCGGGACGGTCTTGAAGGCGATCCCGAAGGTCTTGTTGCCGGCGTCGTCCGCCCGTTCGAGCCATATGAGCTGTGCGCCGTTCTTTTCGTATTCCATCCGCCAGAGCACGGCGTCGATCTCGTCGATCCTCTCGGACGACAGCACTCTGAATCCGTGGAAAAGGTCGTTGATCTGCATTTTGTCTGTTCACCTTCGCCTTTCGTTCGGCCCGCGCCCCGCGTCAGCGGAGAAACGGCACGGGCAATTATATAATTATAACAATTATATCTCATCTATAAGAGCGATGTCAACAACTTTTTGCCGGTGAGGACGCCGGCGCGGCGAAAAGATCCGGACGCTATTGACACGGCAAACTATTGATGGTATAATTTTATCCGGTTATGCAGGCGATCGGGCGCCTGCGCATGAGCGCGGTATCCCGCCCCGGCGCCGCGCCGGACGGGCCGTCCGCGGCCGTCTTCATCATCTCTCCGGGATGCCGGAGGGCTTTCGCGAAAGGACAGGATCATGAACGAAAAAAAGCTTGACGAACTGATGACATCGCTCCCGTCGCTCGGGTTCCCGTCGGCGCAGATAGCTGTGACCGTCGACGGAAAGAACGTCTATTCCCGCGCGGTCGGGTACGCCGACGTCGAAAAGACGAGACCGGCCTCTGCCGACGACCTCTACTGGGTATTCTCCTGCTCGAAGGTCGTCGCCTGCACGGCCGCGATGCGCCTCCTCGAGGAGGGAAAGATCGCGCTCTACGACAGGGTCGACAGATACATCCCGTCGTTTGCCCCGGAGAATATGTCGGTCATGCAGCGCGACGGCTCGCTCCGCCCGGCCGAAGTCCCGATGAGGCTCATACACCTCTTCACCATGACCGGCGGCATGGACTACAACTTCAACGCCCCCCATGTCCTCGAGGCGCGGCAGGCTCCCGGCGCGGACACCCTCAGCATCGTGTCGGCGATGGCCAAGACCCCGCTGCTCTTCGAGCCCGGCACCCGCTACCGCTACAGCCTCTGCCACGACGTCCTCGCGGCGGTCGTCGAGGTCTGCTCCGGTATGAGATTCTCCGAATATGTCGAAAAATACATCTTCGGGCCTCTCGGTATGACGTCGAGCGGGTTCCACCCGACAGAAGAACAGAGGAAACGCTTCTGCGACATGTACCGCTACCATATCTGGGACGGCACGTCCGAGCCGGTACCGCTCCGGAACGAGTACGAGCTCATCCCGAACTACGACAGCGGAGGCGCCGGAGTCTTCTCGAACGCTGACGATTTCGTTAAGCTCGTCACCGCTCTGGCGTGCGGCGGGACGTCGCCCGACGGCTACCGTCTGCTCGACACCGAAACGGTGAAGATGATGGAGAAGAACCTCCTGTGCCCCGCGGCGCTCGCGGATTTCGTCGTGACGAGGCTCTACGGCTACGGCTGGGGACTCTGCGGAAGGGTGCACATCGATCCCGCGTATTCGCTCTCGATGTCCTCGGCCGGCGAGTTCGGCTGGGACGGCGCTGCGGCCGCGTTCACGATGGTCGACCGCCCCGCACGCACCGCGTTCTACTTCAGCACCCATGTCAGGAGCTGCAACTACGCCTACAACGTGCTGCACCCGCTGATGCGCAACCTTGTCTGCGGGGACTGACAGGAGGAGCGTAAAATGCCTGAGATCGGAACATATATCGTAAAAGGGAAGGGGTCGCCGGAGGAGAGACTGCGTGTCATAAAGGACGCCGGTTTCGATTTCGTCTGCCTGACTGTTCCCGGCATCGCGTCGGGGGCCACTCCCGAACTGTGCGACAGAGTGGGGATCCCCTTTGACAATGTCCACCTGACCGGCGGCAAGACCAACCTGATCTGGTCGCCCGGAGACGCCGGAGAAGCGATCTGCGACAGATACTGCCGCGAGATCGCCGAGATGACAGAGCTCGGTCTTCACACCGGCATCGTGCATGTCACCTGGGGCAGGTCCGTCATTCCCGAGCCGCCCGGAGAGGCCGGCTTCCGCAGATACGAAAGGATCAGGGAGACGGCAGGCAGATGCGGGTTCACCGTGGCCGTCGAGAACTCTATATTCCCCGAGCATTTCTATTCTGTGCTCGACCGCTTCGACGTTCCCGAGTTCGGCTACTGCTTCGACTGCGGCCACTGGAACGCCTTCTGCCCGGAGCACGACTTCCTCGGAAAATACGGACACCGGCTCGCCGCGACGCACCTGCACGACAACGACGGCGCCCGCGACATGCACATCCTGCCCTTCGACGGCACGATCGACTGGGATGCCCTCGCCTCTGTATTCGCCTCGACGGATTATACGAGAGGGAGGATCTGCGCCGAATTCGGCGGCGCGCACGACGTCGAGATGCCCGGCATGACGGCGGAGGAGATCGCGCGTGCCACGTCGTCCATGAAGCTCTCCGGCGACCCCGCCATGAAGATAACCGACGGCCTTGTCTCCTTCTACGGCGGAATACCCTACGAAGATCTGATCGGAACGCTTTATTCGAGGATGAAGAGATTCGCCGGTATGATCGACGCCGCCGCCGCGAAGAACTCCGCATCTGCGTCGATGAACTGAGCCTTAAAGGAAAAAAGGAAAACCGCCATGAAAAAGAAAATGCTTACATCTATCGGGCTGATCGTAGCTGCCGCTCTCCTCTTCGGCGGGTGCGGCGGCGGAAACGCTCCGGAAGGAAGTTCGCCTGACGGCGGGACGTCAGCTCCTGCTCCCGACGGTACTGCCGCCGGAACGGACGTAACGCAGGAGAGCGGTACTCCGGGAGACGTCACCACGTCAGAATCCGCGCAGGCGCTTACGCCTCGCGACCCCGGCGGGACATACCGCGTGCTGTTCATCGGCAACAGCTTCACATACTACAACGACATGAACCAGCCGAACGGCATCTTCGCGAGGATAGCGAAAAAGGCCGGATACAGCGGCATAAAGGTGACGACGGTCTACAAGGGCGGATACTATCTGCACCAGTTCCTCGACGATTCCGACAGCTACGGACACCAGGTGCTCACTCTCCTCGGATCTTCGACGAAGTTCGATATCGTCATTCTTCAGGAGCAGAGCGCGAATCCGATAGCGGATCCCGGCGATTTCTACGAGTCCTGCAGACGTTTCAAGGAACTGATCGACAAAAACGGCGCCGAGATGTGGCTCTATTCGACCTGGGGATACAAGACCGGCCACTCGGGACTCGGGACGTACGGACCGACCACCGAGGCCATGGAGATGAAGCTCCGCGCGGCATACACCGCCATCGCGGAGGAGCTCGGAGTGAAGGTGGGATACGCCGGAGCCGCGATGACGAAGTGCTTCCGCGACCATCCTGAGATCGATCTGTACAATTCCGACCTCAAGCATCCGTCGGCGGCAGGCAGCCACCTGATAGCCTGGACGCTCTTCGGGACGATATTCGGAGTCGATCCCGCGATGCTGACCGACAACGCCGACATGACCGCGGCATTCGCGGAAAAGCTCAAGGCTGCGGCGTCCGATACCGTGATGAACGGAGCGCCCGTTGATCCGGCGTACAGGACATCGTCGGCGGGGGTGAAGCCAGTTGAGAAGGTGGAGGCTGTCGAGGGACAGGTCGATCCTTCGAAGACGGTGATGCTGAAGACGCCGCCGTCCTCCGGCATCATCTCGGTCGTGACCCGCGACTCACGTGAGACCGGAGACGGCTGGATGACGCTCAAGAGCGACTCTTCAAAGACCTTTTCCGGCATCAGGGGCGACAGGGACGCCGTCGCGTCGGCCGAATACAGCGCCACAGCGCTGACTGACGCCCAGAAGGCCGACATAGCCGACAGGAACTACGGGGTGTCTGTCATCGGAATCGAATACATGGACAGCTCCAAGACCGGAACCGATGTCACGACGGCTGCCGGGAAGATGACGTCGGTCGGCAACCTTGTCAACGGCCACTGGGGCAGTTCCTACATGGCCGCGATGTTCTTCGACCGGAACCGCTACAACGTCAACGGCAATACCGACGCCTCCGCGCCATACACCGCGCTGATCACGCTGAATTTCGGCAAAGTCATGACGTTCGACGCAATAGGGTATTTCTCGGGCTCGCTCAAGGGCTTCGCGCAGGCGCAGGACGTCTACGTCAGCGACAACGGCGAGGACTGGGTGAAGGTGGAGCCGGCGTGCTACGACGCGAAGCAGACGGCTCTCGCGAGCCTCGACGGAGCGGCTTTCCCCGACCCGTGGAATCAGAACAAGCCCACCGTCTTCACCGCGTTCTCGATGGGCGGCGCGAGCGGGAAATACATCCGCATCGGCATCATCAAGGGCGGCGAGGTGAGCTCGAACAACACAGGGCTCATGGAGATCAACACCCGCGAGATCGCTGTCTTCGGCAGCGAAAAGAAGTGACGGCGACGGCCGCGCCCTTCCTCTTCGAAACAAAAAAAGGCCCCGGGAAGGCTGGTTCTCATAAGGATGATCAGAGAACCAGCCGATCGGGAGAAAAACGACAAAAACCGAACCATCCATAAGAGAACCGCGGGAACCCGTGGCCTTTTTTCTGCCGTGAGGGCAGGTCAGGTCAGTCCCGGCCCGGCCTTTTTTCTGTCGTTGTCTCTGTCTCTGTCTCCGTCTCTGCCTCTGTCGCTGTTCACGTTCCTTTTCCCGCTCTCGGCACGGCGGCCGAGGCTGTTTGCCCATCTTTCCGGGTAGAACCTGTAGTAATCGGCCTCTCCGCGCCTTCTTTTGTTCACGAAGCAGGGAAGAGACGCCCACAGCAGCGAAGGGATGCCGATGACGGGGAGAAAGAGCGGCCCCAGTATCAGCGACTGCAGCGTGTGGCCGTATTCGTGGGTGAGTATGTACCGCTCGGCGTGCGCCGGCATCCGCCCGAGGAAGATGAACATCCCGAGTCCCATGCTGCCGTAATTCTTCCATCTGATGCCGAGGGCGTTCCGGTACCGGAACCTGTTTTCCCTTGAGTACTTTCTGAATACCGTGAGGAACAGATACACCGCGGCGCCGGCTATGTTCTGCGGGAGTCCGAACGTCCACTGTAGCAGGACATACAGGACCCTTTTTATGAATTTCATGATCTTCCTCCGCCGCCCCGGCTCATGTGACGTTCACCCGCCGCGGCGGCTGTTTAATTATATCACGCAGCGTTCCGGCTGTCAATGCCGTGTCCGGCGCGGAAGGGGGCGGCGGGAACGGAAGGGAACGGAATGTGCGCCGGCACAGCCTTTCGCGGGGGCGCATGGAACTGTTTTTGTTGACACGGACAGTTCAAGGTGGTACAATATAATAATAAGATATTGCCTGCGGACCGGCCGGGCCCGCGGCGAAAGACCGGGAACGGGATCCCGAAAGGCAGGTCTTGCCTATGGAAAAGGAAAAAAACAGAATAAAAAAATCGATACGCGTGATAAGCATCTCGGCTATGCTCATGGCGCTCAGCGTGGTGATAGGGATAGTATGCAAGAATCTCTTCACCTGGGGAGTCTACTACAGGGTCACCTTCGAGAATTTCCCGGTGATAATGGCGGGATACTGCTTCGGTCCGATCATCGGTGTCGCGGTGGGCGTCGGAGCCGACGCTATCAGCTGCCTGCTCTCGACGAACCCCGTCGTAAACCCGATAATATCCGCCGGCGCGGCTGCCGTCGGGCTGCTGTCGGGGCTGATACCGCTGATCTTGCGGAAGGCGGTCCCGAAGATGAAGCCGGCGCCGGTCCTCGCTGCCGGCCTGATCCCGGCGCATCTGATCGGGCAGGTGCTCATAAAGTCGATAGGGAAGATAGTCTACTACGGCATGCCGAAGTACGGCATATTCATAGGACTCGGGATCTCGCTCGGAGTCGGGACCGCGGAGTTCTTCATCATCCGGCTGATGTTCAGAAACAGGGCCATCGCCGGCATACTGGGGGATCTGACGGATCATGAACTATACTGAGGCGCTCGAGTACATACACTGCGGCTTTTTCGGCGGGACCCGGCCCGGACTTTCGCGCGTCAGCGAACTTCTGGGCAGGCTGGGGAACCCGCAGAACAGGCTGCGCTTCATACACGTGGCCGGGACGAACGGCAAGGGGTCGTTCTGCGCCATGACGGACTCCGTCCTGCGCCGCGCCGGATACCGGACGGGACTGTACACCTCACCCTACATCGAGAAGTTCAACGAGCGGATGGTCTTCGACGGCGAACCGATCTCCGACGAAGAGCTCGCCGAGATCGTGAGCACAGTGAAGCCGTACGCCGAACTGATGGACGACAGACCGACCGAGTTCGAACTGATCACTGCCGTCGCGATGCTCTTCTTCCTGAGGCACGGGGCTGATCCCGTCGTGCTCGAAGCCGGCCTCGGAGGCAGGCTCGACGCAACCAACGCGGTGAACACGCAGGTACTGTCGGTCATAACTGGTATATCGCTCGACCACACCGCCATACTCGGCGGCACGACGTCGAAGATAGCGGCAGAGAAGGCGGGCATACTCCGCCCGGGAGTGCCGCTCGTCTGGGGCGGACGCGACAGATATGCGTCGCGTGTGATACACCGCGCGGCCGCGGAGAAGGGCTGCCCCGTCGTGAACGCGGGCAGAATAAAGCCGGTCATTAAAGAGTTCACGCTCGACGGGACGTCGTTCGTCTGGGACGGCTTCGACGCGAAGCTGTCGCTGCTCGGCATATATCAGCCTGCGAACGCGGCGAACGTCATAGCGGCGGTGCGCCTGCTCCGCGAAAGGGGCTTCCGCATCACCGACGGGGATCTGCGCGAAGGCCTCGCCGCAGCGAAATGGAAGGGCCGCTTTGAGCTCCTCTGCAGGGATCCCGTGATCATATCCGACGGTTCGCACAACCCCGAGGGGATCGCGGCGGCCGTCGAGGGAATAAAGCGCTATTTCGGCGGGGAGCGCGTAGTGCTGCTCACCGGCGTCATGAAGGACAAGGACTGGCGCGGGATGGCGGAGGAGCTGTCGCCCGTCGCGTCCGAAGTCATAACGCTGCGGCCGCCGAACCCGCGCGCGCTGGCGCCTTCTGAGTTCGCGGCGGAGTTCGGGCGGCACGGAGTGCCGGCCCGCGGCTTTGAGGACGTCTCTCTGGCCGTTTCCGCGGCCCTCACAGCCGCGAAGAGCGAAGGCAGGCCTCTGGTCGCCCTGGGGTCGCTATACATGTACGGGGCCCTGATCGCGGCCCTGAGGGCAGCCCTAGGGCAGCCCTAGGGGCAGTCCTAGTGCCCGCCCTGGTGCCCGCCCTGGTGCCCGCCATAGGGCCCGCCCCGAAGCCGGCCGGAGCTGTCGACTGATCCTCACCGGACCAGGCTGCCCCTCAAAACAGAACCGACATCATTCATTCAGGAGAAAAAAGCTATGAAGAAGAGATTCCTGCCGCGCGCCGCGGCGTTTGCCGCCGCGCTGATCATCGCCGCCGGAGCCGCCGCAGCGTGCGGAACGCCGGGACAGCCGGATTCGACTTCGGCTGCCGCCGGCCCGGACACCGAAGGATCCGCCGGGCAGACGACCGCGCCGCTCTACGACAAAGACGGCTTCCTGCTCGACGACATCGGCTCCGGCATAGATTTCGGCGACGCCGAAGTGCGCGTGCTCTACTGGTCCGACCGCGAGAACCAGGAGTATTTTTCCGAGGGCGAGAACGGCAGCGAGGTGAACGACGCCATTTTCAGCCGTAACAGCGCCGTCGAGGACAGGCTGCGCGTCAAGTTCGACTTCGTCCCGACTCCCGGTAACTCGTCCAAAGCGTCTGAGTTCCTCGCCGGGGTGCAGAACAACGTCAAGTCCGGCGACCCCGGTTACGACATCATATCCGCGCACAGCCGGAGCATCGGGCTCTGCGCGTACAACGGGCTGACTCAGGACCTGATGCAGTATCCCGTCATCAATACCTCCAAGCCGTGGTGGCCGTCGTCGCTGACCGAAAAGGCCGTCATAAACGGCAGGCTCCATTTCGTGTCGGGCGACATCTCCACGAACATGCTATACATGATGTACGTCGTCTTCTACAACAGGTCGATGGCGGAGGACCTCCGGCTCACCGACCCGCTGACTCTGGTCCCCGACGGCAACTGGACGCTCGAGAAGATGATCGAGCTGAGCACGGGGATCTATCAGGACGCCGACAACGACGGCAAAAAGTCGACCGGCGACATCTACGGTCAGGCGACGAGGACGCTCCACTGCGACGCCTATTTCTTCGGCAGCGACATCTCCGCGATCGACAAGGAAGGCGGCAGCCTCGTGCTGTCCGAACAGTTCACCGGTGAGAAGATGGGCTCGCTGATCGACAGTCTCCGCGACTATTTCGGCTCGAGCGACGCCTTGCTCCAGAACGATTACAAGGGTATTTTCCGTGAGGGCCGCTCGCTCTTCGTGACCGACCGCGCCGACATCGCCATATCCGACCTCGACGGCAAGACCTTCGACCTCGGCATCCTCCCGGTCCCCAAATTCGACGCGAACCAGGAGAGATATCTCACCGCCGTTGGCAATCCCTTCTCGCTCTACTCGATCCCTGTCAACGCGGCAGATCCTGAGATGAGCGCGACGGTCATCGAATGCATGGCGTCCGAGAGCTACAGAAAGGTCACGCCGTCGGTCTTCGACGTTACTATGAAGGCGAGATATGCCGAGCGCGGCGAGGACGCGGCCGTCTACGACACCGTGAGGGCCGGAGCGGTCTACGACCTCTCCAGGATCTTCTGGAAGGTCTTCGACTCTTCAGGCAAGGCTCCCGACACCATTTTCCAGAGCGCTCTGACGTCAACGTCGGGATGGAGCTCGCTCGTCAAAGGCGAGCTGAGGGTGCTGAGAAAGACCGTCGAGGGCATAAATGCCGCATTCGCCGGCTGACGAAAAACGCCCTGCAAAGGCGGGTACCCGCCTGTGCAGGGCGTTTTTGCTGATTTTTGTTCAGTCAGCCTATCTCGATGAGGTCTTTGGGAGACTGCGTGAAGTCGTAGGCTCCGTCCTCGGTGATGAGCACCATGTCCTCGATGCGGCAGCCGTACTTTCCTCCGATGTAGATGCCGGGCTCGACGGTCACCACGTGGCCGGGGCGCAGCATGCTCGCCATCGCGGCGCGGGGCGACAGGTTCGGGAATTCGTGTATGTACATGCCGACGCCGTGGCCGAGGCCGTGCCCGAAGTATCCGGCGTATCCGGCGTCGTTTATGACTCTGTCGGCGATCATATGCATCTTGCGGCATCCCTTGCCGGGACCGATGACGTCCAGAACGTCGGTCTGAGCCCTGAGCACCGTCCCGTAGAGCCGGCGCATCTCAGCGTCGGCCTTTCCGATCACGACCGTCCTCGTCATGTCGGAGCAGTAGCCGTCGTACCTCGCGCCGAAGTCCATCGTGAGAAAGCCCTTCTCGAGTTTGACGTCGCGCGGGACTCCGTGCGGCATCGACGACGCCTTCCCCGACACCGCTATCGTGTCGAAGGCCGTCGATTCCGCCCCGTGGGCCCTCATGAAGAACTCGATCTCAAGCGCGACCTCCAGCTCTGTCCTGCCGGGGTCCAGCCATTCGATGATATGTGCAAAGGCGCTGTCGGTTACGGCCTGCGCCTTTTTCATTTTCTCTGTCTCCTCCACATCCTTGAAGGCGCGAAGGCCGTCGATGAGGAGCGAGGCTCCCTCTGTGATATTGCAGCCCTCAAACGTCGCCCGGAGGGCATCCGCGGCCGCGACGGGAAGCGTAGCCTCCTCGATCGCGATATTCGAGGCTCCGGTCTCGCGGATGATGCCGTATGCCGCCGTGTACATTTTTTCGGCCGGCATGAGGATCTCGAACTCTGCCGCCGCGGGGGAGGCGCATGCGGCCTCGATGTAGCGGAAGTCGGTGAGCAGCACCGCGCGGCCGGCGGTGACGACGACGAGACCGTCGGTGAAGGGGAATCCTGTTACCCAGCGCTGGTTGACTTCGGATGTGATGAGTAGGGCGTCGATGCCGGGCTTCTTCGCGAGAGCGGCCCGCAGTCTTGAAAGATGAGACATTGTTTTTCGCGCGTGTGACCGCGCATCCTTTCTATCCCTTAAGTATCGTTAGACGTTTTCCTTTGCGGCCTTCCACGCCCGCTTCATCGCGAGGGCGTCGGCGTCCTGATCGCCCGCCGATTCGCTGATGATGCGGGGACGGAGGCCGTCCCGGGCGATCACCTCGGCGAGAGGGAGAAAATCGGGGCCCCAGACGTTTCCGGGGTCGTCGGCGAAGCGAAGATGCTTCTTTTCTCCGGCGTCGGTGAACATTATCTTTGAGAAGTGGCAGTGCAGCGTCTCGGCGTATTCGGCTCCCAGCGCGTCGGCTATGTCTCCGAAAACACGCCTGTAGGCACCGGCGTCGGGGAAGACGCCGCCGCATTCGCGGGCGTTGAGATGCCCGAAATCGACGACGGGGCAGAAGGCGGGGTCGATCCTGCAGAGCCGGATGACCTCGTCGAGAGTGCCGAGCTGGTTTTTCTTGCCCATCGTCTCGAGGCCCAGACGGACGCCGCCCGTCCCGCCGTTTGCGTCTATGTATTCGATCGTCCGGCGCAGTGTGTCTTCGGCAAGCTCCATTGCCTCTTCGCGGCTTATCTTCGCGGCGCTTCCGGTGTGGATGACGACGGTGTCGGCGCCCATCAGCTTTGCCGCCCTGAGCGAATCATATATGTAGTTCACGCTCTTGAGGCGCTTTTCGGGGTCGATCCCGGACAGCGAGATGAAGTACGGCGCGTGGACCGACATCGCGATCCCGGCGTCCGCAGCCGCTGCTCCGACCGACGAAAAGAGGGCGTCGGAAAAGCGCATGCCGTTCCCGCCCTGGAATTCGTAGGCGTCGAGGCCGCGGTCGCGGATCCATCCGGGAGCGTCGACGGTGCTTTTTTTCCCGGATGCGTGGAATTCGTCCGACCCTCCGGCCGGTCCGAAAAGAGGTCTGTCGTATTTTTTCTGCATCGGTCTGTTCCTTTCGGAGGTGCCTGCCCGCGGGCAGACACAGGTATTTCGGTGACGGGCAGTCCTTCCGTACCTTTGCCGGGCGCAAGGCGGCCGCCGCGAGAACGCGGCGGCCGCCTTGCGCGGTAACGCTGTTACGAACCGTGCGTGAGGGTGACCTTTGCCGATCCCGGCGTGTAAGGCATCGGGAAGATCGTTATCGAGTTTTCCCAGCCTGCCACAAGGGTCTCAATATAGTTCGGGTTGGAACTCTTGTTCCAGAGGACAGCGTTGTATGACTTGTTCACATAGTTCGGATATGCCATCTCGCCCTGAGGCCATGCCAGGGTCGGGGGAGCCATGTCGATATAGGCGGAAGTCGTGCCGTTTTCGGTGCCCCACGTCGTATATCCGTGGTGGGCGACCTGGACGATGTCGGACTTGAGATAGCTGCCGTACATCTTGTGGCAGATGAGGAACCCGGGGCCGGTCGCGTCGCCGGTGCTCATGTAGACGGTCTCCTTCTTGGTCGCGGGATCGGTGAAGGTGAGCTTCATGATGAGCGAGGTTGTGTTGAGCGCGTTGGTGATCGCGGGTCCGTAGCTCTCGATCGTGTAGAGGACCTCGAGCTTGAGGTCGGCGAGGTAGAACACCTGACCGACGTGAACGTTGACGACATCCGCGCCGAGCGTCGCTGCGGCGGTGTAAACGCTGGTGTATCCGCCGCCTTCTCCGTTGCTCCAGTTCGACGAGCTGTTGCTGAGGTAGTAGTTGATCGATTTTTCACGCTCGGAATTCGACATGAAGTTGACCAGCATGCGCTCTACCGTGATCTTGTTGCTCCGGAGAGCGGAGTTCTGTCCGGCGAGGGCGCCCTGGTGGTCTCCGTGAGCGTGGGTGATGATCCAGGCCGCGACCTTGATCCCGCCGGTCTTGGCGGCATAGTCGGCCGACTGCTCTTTCATCTGGTTGATGAGCATCGTCATGTCCTTGGCTCTGTTGAAGCCGCCGTCGACGACGATGAAGCGGCCGTCGGCGAGTCTCATGAGTATGCTCAGGCCGTTGGAGGCGTATCCGCCGTCGGACTTCTTGTATTCAAGTCCGATCATCGTGATCTGCGAGGTGGTGACGACGTTGTACTTGTTGTCGCTCTCGAGTCCGATGAGGGTCTCGGGCTCGAAGGGCTCGACCAGGATCCTCACCGAGGATTCATAGGCGTAGAATCCGGCGTTGATCGTGAATTCGCTGTTGTAATATGTGCCGAAGTAGTTGCCGGTGATCTCGTTGGTGGTGTATTCGGTGTAGCCGCCGGCCTTCAGTTTTTCCTGGTACTTCCTGAATTCGTCGACCGTGGTGTTCTTTATGATGACCTCGTCGGTCTCGTCGCCGGCCAGATAGTACGCGCCAAAGTTTCCGCCGTCATAGACCGGGATCTTCGAGATGACCTCGTTGCGGGTGCCCGATTTGTTCAGGTCTTCTGCTTTCAGGAAGACATTGTAGAGCTCGCCGTCTTCCTCTTTAACGGCCGCCTGGTTGACCATGGAGTTGAATACGGTGGCCGCGTAGTTCATCGAGTTGTCGGTGAAGCCGAGCACGACGATCTTGTTGCCTACCACCTTGATGCAGTAGTCGCCGTATCCGAGGTCCTTCTTCACGGCGGCGGTCTCGTCGTAGCTGACATCGCCGACCAGGATCTCGACGGTACTGCTGTCATGCTTGCCGTCCTTGGTCCAGTCTGTCGTGATGCCGGGGTTCTTGGCCGTCGCGAGCTTGACAAGGTTGGAGCGGATGCTCATGGCAGCCTTGACGTCTGCGTCGGAGTTAGTATGGCTGTCCGGCCTTACGATGTTTATCTCGGATTTTCCGGCCTCGACGAGCTTGAACAGGTCGGCGGCGGGAGCGGTCTCCGAGGTGACATCGGGCGCCTCTGTATCAACGGCGGTGGTGCCGTCGGAAGTACCGGGCTCCTTGCAGCCGGGAAGGATCGCCGCGGCGATCATGAGGAGGGCCAGAAGCAGAGCCAGTGTTTTCTTAGCGTTCATTTTTTCTGCCTTTCAGATAGTGTTACGCCGGACGGACGGCCCCGTTTTACGCCGCGCGGTATCCGCGAGCTTCCCGGAGAACCGGGCCGGCCGGCAAAGTATAGTTATACCTGTAAAATGTATTATATCATATTCCGCTGATTTTTTCAACTGTATTTTTCTTCCTGGGCGCGGGTCGCGGAGGTTCCGGGGATCCGCGGCGCTCCGGTGCCTTTTCTCCTGGCGCATCCGGGCTTTTCGGACAAAAAAATATTGACAAATAGAGCGGAGAATAGTAAAATAACTGTGTATACCGTGTAAAATGGGAGATAATGTAGTATTATGAATCTGATCTTTCGCGTCTCCCGTCCGCTGTCATGCCGGCCGGATGTTTCCGCGGCCGCCCCCGGGCGGATGCGATGATCGCAACAGGACAGAACATAAGAGCCCGGAACGGAAATGAACCGGACTGAAGAAAGCACTGCAGAGGTGAGACGGTAAAGTGGAGAATATGATCTCGGGTCCGGGACCCGTCCGCGGGCGCATCGCCCGCCGCAACAGAATAAGGCTTCGCGCAGCCGCGTTCCTTCTGTCGCTGACAGTGCTCGCGCCGGTGCTGATGTCGGTGCCGGCGGGGATCGTCTCCGCGGCGTCCGTGACCGTTCCGACCGACGCATCGATGATGAATCAGGTCTCGACGATCTACAACCGCGCCCTTGCCTTCGACAAGTCGCACTATCACTACGCCGGCAACTCCTTCGCCGGAAAGTGCGCGCACTACGTCCATATCCAGCTGATAATGAACGGAGTCAACTCAGGCTACGTCGGAGGAAACGGCAAGGACGAGTTCGACAACTACAAGGATCTGAGTTACTCGACCGGCGGCAGAAAGATACACGCATATCCCGCGACCAAATACAGCATACTCACCGCGCTCAAGGCCATCTCGGCTTCATGTTCCGTCGCGACGAACATCCTCGTCGGATACGAGAGCACCATGACGTCGACGGGAAAGATCTACGGTCACGCGATGCTCATACACGCCGTTATCGGCAACTACGTATATTTCACCGACAACTTCAGCACGAGGTTCGGCGGGGTCAGCTACCCGATCGGTACCGGTATACGCTGCACGATCGACGAGTTCAACGCCTTCTACGGACGTCCGTCTGTCTTCACCTTCGAGGGCATGATCTGGTTCGAGGACACAAAGCTTACCGCGGCCGTCAATCCCGACGCCCCGTCAGACCCCGGCACCCCGGACGATCCCGGCGCGGCGGCTCCCGACACTCCTCCGGCCGCCCCGTCTACGCTCACGCCCGGCGAGTACGCCGTGACCTACAGCGGCGGTCTCCGCATACGGGCGGGCGCCTCAACGTCGTACGAGACCCTTTACATACTTCCTTACCGCTATACCGTCAACGTGACCGAGATCTCGTCGGGCTTCGGACGCATCTTCGTGACGATCGAGGGCGTCGACTACGACGGCTGGATCTCGCTCACCTACGCCGAGCGCACCGGCGACCTTCCGGCAGTCTCTATCGAGGTCACCGACGCTTCGGGCAAACGTCTGTCGCAGCAGTGGCATAAGAGCCTCGACGAGGCGCTCGACAACCTGCCGTCGGTCTCGACGGTCAGGCTGTACGCCGACTGCTCCGTCGACGCCGCCCACACGCTGCCCTCCGGCACGACGCTCGACGCCGGCAGCCGCAGCATCACGCTCGGTAAAGACGGACTGCTCGAGGTCAGAGGCGGAAAAGTCATAGCCGACGCCGCCGTGTCCTGCGTTGCGGCAGACCCGTTCGTCACCGCCGGGACCGAGAACGGCAGGACGGTATACACCTGCGACAGAGAGATCTCCGTCACCTCCGCCAGCCTTGTCATCGGCAACAACGTGGCGCTGAGGTTCAAGGCGTCCGCGGACATTCCGGCGCTGGGCGGCGGCGCGTCGTACAAACTCTACTGCGGCAACCTCGCCGGCAGCGACAGGGTATATACGGCCGATTCGGTCGAAAACGGGACCCTCCAGTTCACCACCGACGGCATCCCCGCCAAATTCATGGGCGACAGAGTGTCGTCCAGAGTCGAGATATCGGCCGTTTCCGGCGGCAGGACATACACGCTGAAGAGCGGAGAGATGTCGTACTCGGCTGTCGAGTACGTCGGTACGGTCTACGGTAAAAACCAGAGCCTCGACTCGATGCTCGCGTCGATGCTCAACTACTCCGCGGCGGCGCAGCTGTATTTCGGATACTCGCCCGACCGGCTCGCCAACAGGGTGCTGCCGGCCGTCGCGCAGCAGATATCGGTCAACCCCGACACCGTGAGCGGCGCGCTCCCGGCTCCAGTGCTGGCTTCCGAGACCTCGGCACATATCAAAGGCGTGCTGCTCGTGCTGCAGGATACAGTGACCGTCAGGCTCAGGGTCGACGGAAGGACGGACGGCCTGAAGCTGCTCGTCTTCACCGATTCCGAATACAGGGCGCTCAAGGCTGAGGCTCAGAGCAGCGGCAGGCAGCTCTCGGAGCTCATGACGCTTTCGCACTGCACGACTGTCCTCGAGCCGTCCGCCGACGGCAGCTTCTCTCTTGGCGGTATCACTGCCAAGAAATTCGCCGACACCTACTACTTCAGGCTTGCCGAGACATCCGGAGACACCGTGAAATACGACAACGCCTTCAGCTACAGCGTGACCGAGTACTGCTCCTACATGCTCGGGAACGGCACGGAGGACCCGATAGACGACCTCTGCCGGGCGCTCTGCAACTACTCTTCCGCCGCCAGGACATATTTCGGCTACACCGTCAATTCAGACTGATCCCGTTACGGCATCATCCCGCCGTCCGCCGCCCCTGACGGACATAATTTAACAGGATATCGAAAGCGATCCACAGCAAGAAAGGAATGTCAGAATGAAGAACGGACTTCTCAAACTGCTTGCCGCCGTCATGGCGGTGCTGCTTACCGGAGGACTCTTCGCGGCCTGCGCGGACAAAGGCGGAGAGGACGTGAAAACAGATCCCGAAGCTGCCGCCTCTACGAGCGCGCAGACTCCTGACGAGACGACAGAGGAAGATCCCTTTGCCGGGATCAACTACGGAGGCAGGACCTTCACCTACCTCGTGTGGAAGCAGGGCATCTCCGAATACTACGGGGACGATTCCGACGGCGACATGATCAAGACGTCGCTCTTCCGGCGAAACTCGATAGTATCCGACAAGCTCGGTGTCGAGCTCGAGTTCATCGAGGAGCCCGGAAACTCCTCCACTTTCACCACGTTCTGCCAGACCGCCGGCAACAACATAAAGTCGGGCGCGCACGCCTATGACGCGCTCGCCTGCTACTCGAGATCGGCGTCGCTGCTCATGATGCAGGGGTCGCTCCTGAATCTGCTTGACAACGAATACCTCGATTTCGAACAGACCTGGTGGCCGGAGAGCCTTGTGAAACTGAACACGATCGGCGGGAAGCTCTACTTCTCGTCGGGCGATATCGCGACGAGCCTGCTCTATGAGATGATGTTCATGAGCATCAACAACGACCTTGCGAAGGACAGGGGCATCTCCGGGGTCCAGGAAAAGGCGCTGGCCGGCAACTGGACCTTCGACTACATGCTCGAGATCATCTCGAACGTATACACCGACGCCAGCGGCGGCGCGACTCCCCGCGACATCAACAACACCTACGGGCTCTATCTCATCAGCCATCCCCAGCTCGACATCTTTTATCTGGGCGCCGGCCTCAACTACGTCGAGATCGACTCCGACGGGCGGGCAGTCGTTTCGGACGACATAGGCGGCGACATCTCGTCCGATATCCGCGAGAAGCTCCGCAAGGTGTTCTGGAGCGGCAATGAGTCCGACGGCTACTACTCGAACTCCGGCGACGACCTCGCGGCGCTCTCGACCGGTAAATCGCTGCTCTACGTAATCAACGGCAGCAGACTTCAGGCCAGGATGAGCCAGGCCGATTTCAGCTACGGGATCCTCTGTGCACCCAAGTACAACTCGGACCAGGAGAACTATTACACCGCGGTCGGCTTCCCGCACTCGATGTACTGCATCCCGCTCGACGCGAACGATCCCGATATGAGCGGCGCGGTCCTCGAGCTGACCGCCAGGACGAGCTACGAGGAGGTGACTCCGACGGTCTTCGACACCGCGTTCAAGTACAAGTACAGCCAGGGCGCGGCCGACGGCCAGATGTTCGACATAATCCGCAGGGGCGTCGTCTTTGACTTCGGCCGCACGATGTTCGACCAGATGGGCGGAGACAGCAGCGGGCCCGTCAGACTGTGGAGGAACGACATCACGGGCAATACCGACGTCCTGAACCGCATGCTCAAAACCTACGGCTCCAAGTGGACGGCGGCACTCGACGATGCAATAGCTACGATCACCAACGCGTCGACCTGACGGAAGCTCTTTAGAACGCAATAAAAAGGCCGTGCCCGTCCCTCATGGGACGAGGCGCGGCCTTTGCCGCGAGACGGTCAGTCGATGTCCGTTATGTCGCTGTATTTTATGAATTCCGTCGAGAATCCGCCGTCGGCCGTTATGTCGAAAACGCGGCCTCCCCTGCGGCCGGGCTTCGACGACGGTGTAAATCCCGCGCAGCCGTCGAAACACAGTTTGATGCCCGCATATTCTGCGTCAAAGGTGTCCTCGTGAAGATGTCCCGCCGCGATGCATTCGATGTCGCCGCGCTGGAGCATTGCGGCGAAGCAGCCGGAGTTGAGCATGCCTGACTGGATCTTCTGGTCGGCGTCTCCGCGCAGTCCGGTCTCCTCCGGGTTGCCGACGGCCCTGATGAACTCGTAGAGCGGAACGTGCATGACCGCCGCGGCGCGCACCCTGCCGCCGTTCTCCTTCTCGAGCCGCAGCGACGTGTTCCAGTACCACATCAGCTGTTCGAAGCGAAGGAAGTCCCATTTCCGCGCCGGAGGGGCAAGCTCGGGCAGCAGTATCTTCTCGCCCGGGACCCCTTCTATCACGGGGTTCTTGTACATCGTGTCGAAGGCGTATACGGCGTAGCCCGCTCTGCCGTCGTCCCTGTATACAGGGACCATGTAGTTCGAAACGCCGGGCACGCCATCGGGCGACGTACCCGAGATGTTGTGAGGGTATGCTGTGTACAGCTCGTGCTGGCGCTTAACGGGCAGATCGACGTCATAGTCGTGATTTCCGAATATGTGCATCCACGGGATCCCGGCTTCCTCGGCCGGAGCGGTAAAGACCTCGAGGTATTCGCGAAGTTCGGGCTCAGTCTTGAGCTTGCGGCCGTCGCAGTTGTCTCCTCCCCATATTATCAGGTCGGGTCTCGTGTGATCGACGAGCGCCCTGTAGCAGCGCAGGGCCCTGGGGTCGGGGCAGGGCGGTTCCTGTATGTCGGAGACCATAAGTATGCGGAAGCGCCCTTCGGGGCTGAATTTCAGTATCGGTTTCATTTATGTTCCTTCCATCTGCGTCGCTTTGCGACGCCCAACTCTTTAGGAATATTATAAAGCAAATCTCCCGTCAATGCAACACTTTTCGGCTTTTCGCCGATTTCTTCGAATTTTTTGTCAAATCGGGCAAAAATGTGTTGACAACAGAGAAAAACAGTGGTATAATATTGCTCGTCGCCGGCTGGAAGCCGCTTTTTCGGGAGCATAGCTCAGCTGGGAGAGCACATGCCTTACAAGCATGGGGTCACAGGTTCGAGCCCTGTTGTTCCCACCGATCCGGCCCGGTAGCTCAGTTGGTTAGAGCGCCAGCCTGTCACGCTGGAGGTCACGGGTTCGAGCCCCGTCCGGGTCGCCATTAAACAGCTCCAGGCTTCAGTCTACGCCTCTGTAGCTCAGTTGGTAGAGCAGGGGACTGAAAATTCCTGTGTCGTTGGTTCAATTCCGACCGGAGGCACCATACTTGCGGATTTAGCTCATTTGGTAGAGCGCGACCTTGCCAAGGTCGAGGTGGCGGGTTCGA
>JAFTCN010000046.1 GCA_017454675.1 Clostridia bacterium | reverse complement strand
TGTCCCTGTAGTTGAAGGTGATTATGATTCGATGGATAGAAGGTAGAATTGATAATGCAAGAGATGGAAAATAAAAAAACGATTGACAAACACAAGTTTTTCAAGTACAATATCATTGGTTAATTGGACGAATTGACAGTTTTCCAGGAAAGTAGTGCCCCGTACGGTGAAAAAGCCCAAACATGTCTTTCATACCGGTTATGCGCATATCACGAACGAGAATTAGAATCGAGGAATGAAGATGAATATAAAAAAAACAGTGCTGACTGTCCTGGCTGCGATCGGTGCCGTCCTGCTTCTGGCGGGAGTGCTGCTGATCGCCGTCCAGCAGGCGACGCGCCGCCCCTTCTTCCTGAACGAATACATCTGCACATTCACAGGCGTCGATGTCTTTCTGACTCTTGGCGGAGGCCTGATGCTCTTTTCCGCGCTTTTCGTTCTTTCATTCACGAACAAAAAGAGGTGGTACGTCACGGCCGTCTGCTTTCTGCTTGCCGCCGTGACGGTCGCCGGGCTCGGCCTGACGTGCCTCAGAGATGAGCCGGAGATCTTCAGGAGGACCTCTCCGGACGGAAAGACCGAACTCGTGATCAGGAACTGGGGCTTTCTATCCTCGCGCGGTTCGGATGTCTATCTGTGGAACGGTTCCGTACTGCTCGAATGGCTTCCGTGCATCAGCGAAAGAGCTATGGAACGGTTCGGCGAAGATTATCAGTTGACGTGGTACGGGGACTGTGTCGTCATCGACGGACGTTTCGTATACTCGCTTCCGGTCGGCGGAACGGGAGAGACCGCCCCGTCCGGCCCTCCGGACACCACGGGGGAGACCGGGACCGGCCGGCGGCCGGACTGAATCATACTGTGTATGTTTGCTTTGAAACGCATTTATTCCACGGTGATCATGACACGAGCCTCGATGCGGCGCGATTTTGAGGCAAAAGCGCCAAAGACGCGCCTTAAGCGGCGTTTTTGCCCGGCAATTAGCCTATCACGCCGCAACTCCAGTCAAGAACCTTTCGCGGCATAAACGCTCCATCAACGAAAATGGGAGTAGGGCCATTCTTTTCCAGCCGCTGATTATGAGATGACGCCGCGTGACGGAATACAATCACAGTGGCGAATATTCGGATTCCAGCCGTGCTGGGCGGAGCAGTTAATCGTTCGGAGACAATCTGAATGATCTGAAAACCTGCCAGGCGCCGTACGAATCCGGACAGTACTTAAAAGATACGTAAGACAGCAGACTCTTCTGCCTGTTTTGCCGTATCCCGTACTGATTCCGGACGTACGGCGCTTTTGTTTTTTCAGCTTTCCGGATCTGAGAAAGACAAGGCTGTTCTCCGGAAGGGCAATGCATCGCCTTTGGCTTGCCGCGAGCGGCATACCTTCGGCAGATATATCGGGCAGAAGGATGGATCCCGGACGGCGTCATAAAGACGATAGCTGGCAGACGCAGGTGCGTTCTTTGCAACGGAGGAGGGCAGACCCGGCGGGAGAGCGCCCGCAAAGGCCTTACGTCTTATTTCCGCCCCCGGGCTCCGGAAGCGGAGCTTCCGCCGCGGGTGCGGCGGGTGCGGCAGCGGCGTGCGGCGCGGCCGGGAGGGGTGACTTTC
This sequence comes from Clostridia bacterium, assembly GCA_017454675.1. Taxonomy (GTDB): domain Bacteria; phylum Bacillota; class Clostridia; order Oscillospirales; family CAG-272; genus CAG-390. The sequence continues at coordinate 85,740 of JAFTCN010000046.1, read as the reverse complement.
TGTCGGGGAATTCCATCCTGTAGGCCGGCGCTCCGCTCACGAAGCGGACGTTTACCACGGCCGAGTATGTCTTTCCCGATCTCGACGACACGAGGCCGTCGAGGGCGGCTTTGCCGGTGCCGAGCAGCGCCTTCGCCAGCGGGGCGTCGGCGGGATGGCCGATCTTTTCGAAATACCTGTCGTCGCGCTCGAGGCAGACGGGGCAGTCGGGGTTCGAGCAGAACCACGAGCGCTTTCCCTCGACGATCCTTCCGCCGCATCTGAAGCACCGGCAGACCTCTGGGAGCTCGGCCCCCTCGGGCGCCTTTTCCTTCGAACGGCGGGGCTTCGGGGGCTCGCGCTCGGCGTCCGGCGCGGCAGCCATTGCGCCTGCGCATACGGCCGACAGGTCGCTCTCGGCTTCGGCCAGGACGGCGTCGACCGTCTTTATGCCTTTCCAGACCTGCTTGAGCGATTTGCTGAGACCCAGCGTCCGGTCCTTTGCCATGTTGATGCCGAGCTTTGCGAGCGAATCGACGTAGTATTCGCCCTCGGAGGTTATGCCGTACCGGTTTCTCGAAAGAGTGATGTAGCCGCTCTTTATGGCGGCGTCGATGAGCCCCGCGCGCGTCGCCTCGGTCCCGAGCTCGACCTCGCTTATGACCTCCATCGCCTCGCCGTCGTCTGACAGTTCCTTCTTCTCTCCGGCGGAGTACGGGTTTTTGAGATAATTGTTAAGAGTTTCGGCGGTGTAGTGGTCGGGCGGACGGGTCTCTTTTTCTTCGGGTCTGAAGCGGGGAGTCACGGTATCTCCCTCTTCGAGGGAGGGCAGCACGGTCTGCTTCTTTGTCGGGGGCTCGAAGCGGGTATATCCGGGAGTCACGACGATGTCTCCGGTGAGGCTGAATCTTTCAAAACCGTTTTCGACCGTCAGGACCGTCCTGTCGACGGTGTAGTCCTCGGCGCAGAAGGCAGAGCAGAAGCGCTTGAAGACGGCCGCGTAGATCTTCTGCTCGTCCTCGGGGAGCGACTTCACGTCGGGTATGCTGTAGGTCGGGGTGAGGCCGGAGTGCGACTCGATCTTGGAGTCGTCGAAGATCTGCCTGCTGTCTCGGAAAGCGACTCCCCTGAAGGGGCCGGGATAGGCCTTCTGGATCGCCGCGATGATGTCCTTCGCCTTCTGTTTTTCGGCTGTCGCCATATACTGAGAGTTGGTCCTCGGGTACGAGACATAGCCCGCCTCGTAGAGCTTCTGGAGGACGTCGAGCGTCTTCTGGGGCCTGAATTTCCACTCCTTGCCGGCCTTGCCCTGAAGGTCGGAGAGCGAGAAGAGGCGCGGGCGGGGCATCGTCTTGCGTTCGGTCTTTTTCTTCGTCACTTTCGTTTCCGCCGCGTTGTATCTTTCGCACAGTTCGGAGCATTCGGAGGGGCTTCCGCACTTTATATCGGAGACGAGCTTCAGCCCGCCCGCGTCGTGCGTCGCGAGCCAGTATTTCTCGGGCACGAAGGCGCGTATCGCGCGCTCGCGCTCGCATATAGCGGTGACGATGGGTGATGTGACCCTGCCCACGCGGAGCAGCCTGCCCGACTTGACCGTCGCCATGCGGGTGAGGTTGATCCCGTAGAGCCAGTCGATGTAGGTGCGGGCGTATCCCTCGCCGGCCAGGCTGTCGTAATCGGAGTCGCTCTTCATGGCGGAGAGCTCGGCCGCGATCGTGCGAGGCGTCTGGTCGGGCATCCACAGCCGGAAGACCGGCTTCGTGTTGCCCGCCTGGGTCAGTATGTTGCGGATGATTATCTCGCCCTCGCGGTCGGAGTCGCCGGCATTGACGACCGCCGAGACGTCGTCCCTGCGCAGAAGCCCTTCGAGTTTCCTGTACTGCGCCCGGGCTCCCGCGTCCCCCGACACCTTGTATCTGAACGACTGAGGGATGATCGGAAGGCACTCCGACCGCCAGGAGCGGAAGGAGGCGTCGTAGTCCTCGGCATCGAAGAGCGACAGCAGGTGGCCGAAGGCGTATGCGATGATGTAGCCGTCGTTCTCGTAGTGGCCGCTCCGCGATTTTCCGCCGTCGGACACCCATGACGGACGCGGGGACACCGCGGCGGCTATGTTTCTCGCGAGCGACGGTTTTTCGGCTATGATCAGGATTTTCGACATGTATGCACTCCGTTTCGGGGAAATCGCTTAAATCCATTATACTCCGGGCGCCTCTCAAAATCAAGTGAAAATTGGATGAACGGGGGAGAGTGCGTCCCGCCAGCCCGGCAAGCGGTCCCGCATACGGCGCCGCGCGGAGCCTCCGCGTCACGAAGGACGGCGTCTCGATCTGCGTCCGCACGCTTTTTCGGCACGGTTTTTCCCGCTTTTGCCGATTTGGTATTGCAAAGAGATACAAAACAGAGTATAATAAATACTAAAGAATTATGTTAGGGGAGTATGGCTGTGAAACTTCTTTTTCTAGGCACCGGAGCCGCCGACTGGCCCCGCGACAGGGCCGGCGTCGCGCCGGATGACAGACGCACGCGGAGATATTCGTCCGCTATGACCGACGGCGGACTGCTCATCGATCCCGGTCCGCACATCTACGACTACGCCGGAAGTCTTGGCACGCCCGATATGTTCCGCGGCATCCGCACGGTAGCCGTCACCCATTCCCATCACGACCATCTGGACCGGAGGAGCCTCTTCCGGCTGGCGGCGGGTGCGGAACACAGGATCGACATCTTCGCCGACGCCGGAGTCTTCCGCAGGCTGGGGGAGCTCCCACCGGAGCTCGTGCCGCACGAGGTGAAGCCGGGCGCCGCTGAGGAGACAGACGGGTATGTCCTCATGCCATGCCGTTCGAACCACGACCTTTATTTCACCGGTGAGCAGACGCTCAACTGGATAGTGACCGAAAAGTCATCGGGGCGCAGCTTCTTCTACGGGGCCGACTCGGGCTGGATCATGTACGACACCTGGCAGCTCATAAGAAAAGCGAAGCCGAACGCGGTGGTCTTCGAGGCAACTCTCGGGGACGTCCCGGGCGACGACAGGGTCTTCGGGCACACTTCGGTCCCGATGATAGCCATCATGCTCGAGACGATGAGAAAGCAGAAGGGAATAGCCGACGGCGCGAAGATCATCACCACGCACATGGCGAGGACGCTGCACGGCACTCACGAAGAGACCGCGGCATTGCTCGCGCCGCTCGGGGCGGTCCCGGCGTACGACGGCTTCGAGACCGAGATCTGACGGCGGCATCCCGCGGGACAGACACCGTTCCGGCAGAGTCCGCCGGCATCAGAGCGACAATAATACAGTCAGCAGTATATCGAAACGACCGTTCAAGGAGAGAAACACCATGGAAACAGAAAGAAAGATCAGAGTCACGCTCTGGAACGAATTCAGACACGAAAAGACCGAGGAGGCAGCCAAAGCCCTCTATCCGAACGGCATCCACGCGTGCATCGCCGAATATCTCTCGCAGTATCCCGGCATCGAGTGCACGCTGGCCGCGCTCGACGACCCCGACCAGGGACTTCCCGACAGCGTGCTCGACAGCACCGACGTCCTCATCTGGTGGGGCCACATGGCCCACGGAGAGGTGAACGACGACCTGGTGAAGAAGATCCGCGACCGCGTCTATATGGGTAAGACGGGGTTCATCGCGCTGCATTCGGCGCACCACTCAAAGCCCTTCAAAACGATCGTGGGAACGCTCGGCAACCTCACCTGGGGCCGCAACCAGAAGGAGATCATGTGGAATCTGCTGCCGACGCATCCGATCGCCGAAGGTATTCCCGACAAGTTCTTCATCGAGTCGGAGGAGCTCTACGCCGAGCCCTTCTTCGTGCCTCAGCCGAACGAGCTGATCTTCGGCAGCTGGTATGAGGACGGATACATCTTCCGCTCCGGCATGACCTACCTCCGCGACTGCGGAAGGATATTCTACTTCCAGCCCGGCCACGAGACCTGCCCGTCGTTCCACAACCCCCTGGTGCTGCGGATAATCTACAACGCGGTGAAGTGGGCTGCTCCGTCAGTGCCCGGATACGAATACAAAAACCACTGCCCGCATGTAGTGAAGGACTATTCGGACAGGGAGGAAAAAGGAAAACTCAAGAGCAACATGTACCCGGTGGCTTTCGACGCCCTGGGCATAGAACGGTAAGGAGCGCCCCGCAGGGCGGACGGCTCCCGGGCTCACTTATATGTCAGCAAAAACAGAAAACAGAGACGGCCTTGCCGCCTATCTTTTCCATCAGGGGACGAATTTCGAGGCCTACAGATATCTCGGTCAGCACACGTCTGACGGGGAGACCGTCTTCCGTGTCTGGGCGCCGAACGCGCTCGCGGCATACGTGTGCGGAGACTTCTGCGGCTGGGACACGGCGGCCGCGGTCCCGATGGAAAGGATCACGGAGGGCGGGATCTTTGAAGCCTCGCTTCCGGAGATCCCGCGCGGCGGCAGATACAAGTACATATTCAGGGCCGCTCCGCGCGAAGGAGCGTCTGACGGAGAGAGACTCGTCTGGAAACCCGACCCCTACGCGGTGAGCTTCGAGGCGCCTCCCGAGGCGGCGTCGATCGTGGCGGAGGCCCCGTTCGGATACCGCTGGACCGACGCTGCGTGGATGGCGTCGAGGCCGGACGCCCGGGACTGCCGGCGCCCGCTCAACATCTACGAGCTGCACCTCGGCTCATGGATCCGGAACGAAGACGGTGAGAGACCGGGCTACCGTCAGATAGCCGACGAGCTTGCCCCCTACGTGAAGGCGATGGGCTACACGCACGTCGAGCTGCTGCCGGTCAGCGAGCACCCCTTCGAAGGCTCCTGGGGATACCAGGTGAGCGGATTTTTCGCCCCGACTTCGAGATTCGGCAGCCCGGAGGACTTCTGCGGGTTCGTCGACCGGATGCACGAGGCCGGGATCGGGGTGATCCTCGACTGGGTGCCGGCCCACTTCCCGAAAGATTCGTTCGGACTTTGTGAATTCGACGGCGGCCCGCTGTACGAGTACCAGGGGAGAGACCGGATGGAGCACGCCGGATGGGGCACGCGCTGCTTCGACGTCGGCCGCAACGAGGTCCAGTCGTTCCTCATCTCGAACGCGGACTACTACGCCTCGGTGTATCACGCCGACGGCCTGCGCGTCGACGCCGTCGCGTCGATGCTCTATCTCGACTACGACCGCATGCCGGGCGAGTGGATCCCGAACGTATACGGCGACAACCGCAACCTCGAGGCGATCGCCTTCTTTAAGAAACTCAACTCGCATATGCGCGGCAGGTTTCCGCAGGTGATGATGATAGCCGAGGAATCGACGGCCTGGGGCGGGATCACGTCAGAACCGCCGGACGGCCTGGGCTTTTCCTACAAATGGAACATGGGCTGGATGAACGACGCCTTGAGCTACAAGTCGACCGACCCGCTCTTCCGGCGCTTCTGCCATGAAAAGCTCACCTTCCCGCTCTGCTACGCCTTCTCCGAGAACTACATACTGCCCGTCTCGCACGACGAGGTCGTCCACGGCAAGAAGTCACTGCTCGACCGCACTCCTGCCGGCTACGACGGAAAGTTCGCCGATACCAGGGCATTCCTCCTCTGGATGATGACATGTCCCGGAAAGAAGCTGAGTTTCGCCGGGAACGAGATCGGCCAGTTCGACGAATGGAACTGCGACGCCGCGACCGAGTGGTTCCTGCTCGGCTACGACAGGCACAGACAGCTTCAGCACTTTGTATCCGATCTCAACTTCATATATCTGTCATCCCCGGAGCTCTGGGAGAGGGACGGGGGCTGGGACGGATTCGAGTGGATCCAGCCGGACGACAGGGACCGCAACATCATATCCTTCCTCCGCAGGTCGGAGAAGGGGACGCTGCTCGCCGTCATAAACTTTTCGGGGGCCGCCCGGCCCGAATACAGGGCGGGCGTGCCGGGGGCTCCGGGCAGCCGCTGGAAGCTGCTGATATCGACCGACGGGGAGGAATACGGCGGGACCGGCGGCATCCCGCCCGCGACGCTCACCGCGTCGGCAAAGCCTGCCGACGGCAGGGAGGCCTCGGTGAGGATACCGCTGTCGCCCCTCTCCGGCGCGCTCTACCGGATGGCGCCGCCCGCGAAGCCGACAGCCGGCGGCAGGAAGACCGACAGACCGACAGACCTGCAGCCTGCTGCAGACAGTCGACAGTCGTAGGACGACAGACATACAGACAGATTCAACCAAAATAACCGGGAGATCTCCCGGAAAGGCCGGTGGAACAACATGTTCAAGAAAAAGGAATGCATCGCGATGATCCTCGCGGGCGGGCAGGGGAGCAGGCTCTACGCCCTCACCTCGCGCCTCGCGAAGCCCGCGGTATCATTCGGCGGTAAATACCGCATCATCGATTTCACCCTTTCGAACTGCGTCAATTCCGGTATCGACACGGTGGGCGTGCTCACCCAGTACCAGCCTCTGCTGCTCAACGACTATATCGGCAACGGGCTTCCCTGGGACCTCGACCGCACTTTCGGCGGGGTCAAGATCCTGCCTCCCTATCAGGGCCGCGGCAGCGCCGACTGGTACAGCGGTACCGCGAACGCGATCTGGCAGAACCGCGACTTCATCGCCAGGTATTCGCCCGATTATCTGCTCGTTCTCTCGGGCGACCACATCTACAGGATGAACTACGCGAAGATGCTCGCGTATCACAGGCGGAGCGGAGCCGACTGCACCATCGCCGTCATCGACGTCCCCCTCGAGGAGGCGTCGCGCTTCGGCATCATGAGCACCGACGGCGACGGAAGGATCGTGAAATTCTCCGAGAAGCCGAAGGTCCCCGAGAGCACGCTGGCTTCCATGGGTATCTACATCTTCAACACACGCATGCTGCTCGACAGCCTCGCCGCCGACGAACGGGATCCCACTTCGTCGAACGACTTCGGAAAGAACATAATACCGTCGATGCTGTCGCAGGGAAAGAAGCTCTTCGCATACCGCTTCGACGGCTACTGGAAGGACGTCGGAACGGTGCGGTCGCTCTGGGAGGCGAACATGGACATGCTGGGGGAGGATCCCCCGCTGCGCCTGAACGACGACTCCTGGAGGATCTATTCGAGGCATGAGGCCGCGGCCCCGCAGTATATCGGCAAGACCGCCTCGGTGTCGAATTCGTCGGTCACCGAGGGCTGCGAGATCTTCGGCGAGGTGATAAACTCGGTGCTCGGCTCGGGCGTGACCGTCGAGGCCGGAGCGTCGGTCAGGGACTCGGTGATCATGAGCCGGGCCGTCATTCGCGCGGGAGCCACGGTCGACCGGGCGATAGTAGACGACGGGGCCGTCATCGGCGCGAGGGCGGTTGTGGGGCGCCGGAACGCTCCGGACTGCGATATCGCCGTGATAGGCGCCGGCGTCAGGGTGGTCGACGACGAGGCCGTCGAGCCCGGCGCGATGATGTATCCGGACTGAGAAGAGGGGGACACCGGTATGAAAGCCGCGGGACTTGTTTTTTCGCATCTGCACGACGATATCGTGCCCGAACTCACCAAATACCGCACGATGGCCTCGGTGCCGTTCGGCGGCAGGTACAGGCTGATCGACTTCACCCTGTCGAACATGGTCAACGCCGGGATCGACAAGGTGGGCATCATCACCAATTACAACTACCGTTCGCTGCTCGACCACATCGGAACGGGCAAGGACTGGGACCTTGCCCGGCGCTCGGGCGGCATAAAGCTGCTCTCGCCCTTCATCACCGCGTACAACGCGGGGGGCGTCGCGGGAGTATACAGCACCAGACTCGAAGCGATGCTCAGCTCGGTGAATTTCATCTCCGAGTGCTCCGAGGACGTCGTTGTCTGCTCAGACTGCGACATCATCTGCAATATCGACCTGTCGCAGGTGATCGCGTATCACCTGTCGTCGGGAGCCGACATCACACTCGTCACCAAGAGGAGCGGGGACGTCGGCAACGTGACGTCGCGCCATTCCGCCGTCATCTGCGACGGCGACGGCAGGATCACCGACGTTCACGCCTGTACTCCCGACGACGGTCCCGACACCGCGATCTGCACCAATATCATGGTGATCTCGCGCGCCTATCTCCTCTCTGTGCTGGGCGACGCCGCCGCGTACGGCTACACCAGCTTCTTCCGCGACATCATGTCGAGGAACGTGGGCAGGGCGAACTACCGCGCGTTCCCGCTCGACGGATTCTACGCGATCATCAACTCGATGGCGGGCTATTTCGAGTGCTCCATGAGCCTGCTCGACGGCAGCGTCCGCCGCGAGCTCTTCGGTATCGAGGGGCGTCCGGTGTACACCAAGGTGCGCAACTCGGCGCCGTCGCTCTTCCTGCCCGGCTCTTCGGTCACGAACTCGCTCGTCGCCGACGGCTGCGTCATCGAGGGCGAGGTGCGCAACTCGGTGATATTCAGAGGTGTGAGGATCGCGCGGGGCACGAGGGTCGAGAACTCCGTCATCATGCAGGACGGGATCATCGGAGGCGGCTGCAGCCTCAACTGTGTCGTGGCTGACAAGAACGCCGTCGTAAGGGACGGCAGGGTCCTCTCGGGGCACAGCACGATGCCCTTCTTCATCGGAAAGGGGATCATGGTTTGAAAAAGATCCTTTTCGCGGGCTCGGAAGCCACGCCGTTCGTCTCGACCGGCGGCCTCGGCGACGTCATGGGCTCGCTCCCCGCGGCTCTGGCATCACGCTTTCCCGATCTGTCGGTGAGCGTAGTGCTGCCGCTGTATTCGTCGATCCCCGAAAAATACCGCAGCGTGATGAAGCCGCTCGGCTCCTTCGAGGTCCCGCTCGCGTGGAGACGCCAGCGCTGCGACGCGATGTACACGGTCATCGGCGGCGTGCGGTACATATTCCTCGGGAACAGCTATTACTTCGACCGGCCGTCGACATACGGACAGTACGACGACGGAGAGCGCTTCGCCTTCTTCGGCTCGGCTGCCGTCGAGCTCATGAAGCGTGACGGCATGTGTCCTGACATACTACACGCGAACGACTGGCAGTCGGCCTCCGCCGTGATCTATCTCGACCGCGAGAAGCGGGCGGGAAACCTCACCGGCGTGAAGAGCGTGTTCACCGTGCACAATCTCGAATACCAGGGAAAATACGATCCGTACATCCTAGGCGACGTCTTCGGACTGGGTGAGGAGTATCTCCCTGAGCTGAAATTCGGCGACAGCATAAATCTGCTCAAGGGCGCGGCCGTTGCCTGCGACAGGCTCACTACGGTCTCGCCGACATACGCGTCGGAGATCCTCACGCCCGGATTCGGCTGCGGACTCGACGGCTTCCTCGGCTCCTGCCGCGGCAAGCTGCGCGGGATACTGAACGGCATCGACACGAGACTTTACGATCCCGGGCGCGACCCCGATCCGGAAAGGCGCTTCGGCCCCGTCCGACAGGCGGGCAAGGACCGCTGCCGCTCCGGGCTCTGCTCCGAACTCGGGATATCGGGGGACGGACCGCTCTTTTCGATGATCACGCGCCTTGCCGGACACAAGGGCATCGGACTTGCCGCCGGCATGATCGACGGCCTGCTCGACGCGACGGGCGGCAGCTTCGTGCTGCTCGGCACCGGAGAGCGGGGATACGAGGATTTCTTCCGCGGGCTCGAAGGCCGTCATCCCGGCAGGGTGAGGTCGGTGATCTCGTACGACAGGGGTCTCGCGTCGCGTATATACGCCGGAGCCGACATATTCATCATGCCGTCGCTGGCCGAGCCGTGCGGCCTTGCGCAGATGATAGCGTCGAGATACGGGACGGTCCCGGTGGTCAGACGCACGGGAGGGCTCGCCGACTCGATAAAGCAGGCGGGCATCGAAGCTGAAGGAAGCGGGAGCGGAAAGGAAAGGATATACGGCAACGGATTCGTCTTCGACGAGCCGTCGCCCGACGCTCTCTTCCGCGCGGCGTACGCGGCCGCGGAGTTCATTTCCGACCCCGTGAGGAAGAGAGCGCTCCGCAGGGCCGTGATGAGCGTCGACTTCTCATGGGAGAAGTCGGCCGGAGAATACATGAAGCTGTACGAAGAGCTGTTTTGAACACAGGAACCCGGCCGGCTGATGAGATACCGGCCTCGCGGCAGAAAAAACGGCATACACAGGTCATACGAACGTCAAAACAGATCAAAACAGAACAGATAAGAAATAATCCAACAGAACGGAAAATAAACCAGTGATAACGAAACCCGACAAAAAAGAGATCACAAGACTGATCGAAGAGCGCCTCTCAAGGCTCTTCGGCGAATCCGCCGCCACCGCGACCCCCGAGCAGGTATACCGGGCCGTCGCGTCCACCGTCACCGACATCCTCTCGCAGAAAAGGTCCGAATACAAGGAGAAAGTCGATTCCGCCGGCGGCAAGAAGGTATACTACATCTGCATGGAGTTCCTGCTCGGCCGCTCGCTCAGGACGAACCTCCACAACCTCGGCCTTGCCGAAGACTATGCCGACGCCCTCGCCGAGCTGGGCTTCGACCTGCACGACCTGTACGAGTGCGAGCCCGACGCCGGCCTCGGAAACGGCGGTCTCGGCCGTCTTGCGGCCTGCTTCGCCGACTCGCTGGCGTCGTGCAACTACCCCGCGTACGGCTTCTCGATCTGCTACGAATACGGTCTCTTCAGACAGAAGATAGCCGACGGCCTTCAGGTCGAACTGCCCGACAACTGGCTGCCCGGCGGAGACGTCTGGCTGCAGCCGAGGCCCGACCGCACCTTCACCGTGCGCATGGGCGGGCGCGTTGTCGAGGAGTGGAAGAACGACAGGCTCGAGATAAGATACGAGAACACGCAGGACGTCGAGGCGGTCCCCTACGACATGATGATATCGGGGGCGGACTCGGAGAGCGTGGTCAGGCTCCGCCTCTTCAAGGCCAGGGACCCCGGTGCGTTCAACATGGGCCTCTTTGCCAGAGGGCAGTACGCCAGAGCTATAGAGGAGATCAGCGGCGCCGAGATCATCTCCAAGGTGCTCTATCCCACCGACAACCACAACGAGGGAAAGCTGCTCAGGCTCACTCAGCAGTATTTCCTCTGCTCGGCGTCGGTGCAGAACATAATCCGCGACCATATGGCTCACTACCGCCGCATCGACAACCTGGCCGAAAAGGTGGCCATACACATAAACGACACCCATCCATCGCTCGTTATCCCCGAGCTCATGCGGGTGCTCGTCGACGACTACAGGCTGTCCTGGGAGCGCGCCTGGGAGATCACGGTGAAGACGGTATCGTATACCAACCACACCGTCATGCCAGAGGCCCTCGAGAAGTGGAACGAGGACATATTCAGGCTCCGTCTGCCCAGGATATACATGATCATAAAGGAGATAAACGAGCGGTTCTGCCGCGAAGCCTGGGAGGCCTTCCCGGGCGACTGGGACCGGATCGCGAATCTCAGCCTGATCAACCGCGGACAGATGCATATGGCGAACCTGGCCGTAGTAGGTTCGCATTCGGTCAACGGAGTGTCGAAACTGCACTCGAAGATCCTGACCGACACCGTGTTCAAGGACTACTACCGCATGACGCCCGGGAAGTTCACGAACGTGACGAACGGCGTCGCGCACCGCAGATGGCTGTGCTATTCGAATCCGAAGCTCGCGTCGCTGCTTGATGACACCATCGGGCCCGCATACCGGAGCGACCCCGAGCGGCTTGCCGATTTCGCCGCCTGTGCCGACGACATGAGCGTTCTCAGCCGTCTTCGCGGTATCAAGCACGCGAACAAGATCGACTTTGCCCGGATGAACGAGAAGAAAACGGGCGTGGCGATCGACACCCACTCGGTGTTCGACGTCCAGATCAAGCGGCTGCACGAGTACAAGCGCCAGCTGCTCAATCTGCTCAACATCATAAATCTCTACGGAGAACTGCTGAGCGACCCCAACATGCGCATCTATCCACGCACATACATCTTCGGCGCAAAGGCGGCTCCGGGATACGACCTCGCCAAGCGCATCATACAGCTGACCTGCCTGCTCTCGGCAGAGATCGAGTCGCAGCCGAGGATCAGGGAGCAGCTCCGGGTGGTGTTTCTCGAGAACTACAGCGTCAGTCTCGCCGAGGCGCTCATCCCCGCGTCCGAGATCAGCGAGCAGATATCTCTCGCCGGCTGCGAGGCCAGCGGCACCGGATGCATGAAGCTGATGATGAACGGAGCGCTGACGGTCGGCACGCTCGACGGAGCGAACGTCGAGATGAAGGACGCGGTCGGCGCTGAGAACATCTACATCTTCGGCCTCGGCGCCGACGACGTCGCGAACCTGCGCATGGCGGGATACAATTCGGCTCTTTACTACGCCGGCAACGAACGGCTGCGCTCGGCTGTCGACAGGCTCGGCAGGGGATTCTCGGGCGAGCCTTTCGAAGACCTGAAGAACTATCTGCTCGCCGGACAGGGTATGGCGGATCCCTACATGTGCCTCGCCGACTTCGATTCCTACAGGCTCATGCACGAAAAGATGTACAGCGACTATCTCGACCGCTCCGGATGGAGCCGGAAGTCGCTGATGAATATCGCGGGTTCGGGCTTCTTCGCCGCCGACAGGGCGGTCAGGGAATACGCAGACAGGATCTGGGACCTCGTGCCGGTCGGGGAGGACAAAAGGCCGCATACCGCGAATGCCCCGGAGAGCGCCGGGACCTCCGGTCATTCGGAAGGCTGACATGCTGCCGGCATTTGCCGAAAAAATCATTCCCGCTCCGCCGTCCGTCACCCTGACCGAAGGCGGGACCGTCGTCTCGGGCAGAGGAAGCTTCGAGTGCGGCTCGCGCGTCACGGTCGATATGAAGGTCTGCTGCAGATCGGGCATATCTGCCGTCGTCATGCGCGTCTTCCCCGACGTTCTGGAACCGGGAGACGGCGCGGATCCCGGCCCGGTATATACCGATCTCCCCTTCGAATTCACCGGAGGAGACGGGATATGCTCGGAATACCGCCTTGTGCTCGACACAGAGGCGATCTGCGGCGACCGGGGCTCGGGACTGTTCTTCTATGAATACCTCTTCCTCCGCGGCGCAGACACCCTGTTTTCGTCGTCCTGCGACAACGTGCATTTCACGCTGTCGGAAACCGGGGGAACGAAGTTCCGCCTGCTGATATACGAAAAGGGCTTCGATGTCCCCGATACCGGATGCGGAATCATGTACCACATATTCGTCGACCGCTTTTTCCGCGGCGACGACCCCGGCGCGTCATACGGAGCCGGGGCAAGGCTCAGGCCGCCATCGGTGTGGAAGCGCGGGATCCCCTCCTTCGCGGCGGTGCGCGGAGACGAGACGGACAACCTCGATTTCTACGGCGGGAATCTCGAAGGCATCAGGGAAAAGCTAGGCTATCTGAAGTCGCTCGGTGTCACGATGATCTATCTCTCCCCCGTCTTCAGCGCCCCCTCCAACCACAAATACGACACGTCCGACTACACCGTGATCGACTCCGGCTTCGGAGGCCGGCCGGCCTTCGACGCCCTGCTGCGCGATGCAAAGGAGCAGGGCATCGGCGTCATCCTCGACGGCGTGTTCAACCACACAGGAGCCGACAGCGTATATTTCGACGCGGAGCACCGGCACGGCCCGGGCGCCGAGTCGGAGGATTCGACCTTTCACTCCTGGTACCGCTTCGGGAAGGAATACAAAAACGGATACGAGTCGTGGTGGGACATCAGGATCCTGCCGCGCCTCCGCACCGATCTGCCGGAGGTAAGAGACTTCTTCACAGCCCAGGACGGCATCGCGGCCCGGTATATCGCCGGGGGAGCTTCGGGGTGGAGGCTCGACGTCGCCGACGAACTTCCCGATGAATTTCTCGAAGAACTGCGGAAGTCGGTAAAGAAGGCGAACAGCGGCGCCCTCATCATAGGCGAAGTCTGGGAAAACGCCGCCGACAAGGTGGCATACGGCAGACGCAGGAAATACTTCCGCGGCAGGCAGCTCGACAGCGTCATGAACTATCCTCTCCGACGCGCGCTGATAAGATACGCGACGGACGGCTGCGCCGGGGCGCTTGCGGCGGAACTTACAGAAATATATTCATCGTACCCGCCCGCGGTGTGCGACGCCCTGATGAATATCGTCGGGACTCACGACACCGCGAGGATCCTCAGCTGTCTCGGCGACCCCGCCGGGGCCGCGGCGGCGGAGAGCGAGACCGACAACCGGAAGCTCGCGTCGATGCGCCTGACCCCCGAACAGAGGCGGATCGGCATCGAAAGACTGAAGGCGGTGTCGGTAATACAGTATACCGTTTACGGCTTTCCGTGCGTCTATTACGGTGACGAGACCGGCATGGAGGGCATGGCCGATCCTTTCTGCCGCGCTCCGATGAAATGGGAAAGCGACGCCGACGCCGAACTGCTCGCGCACTACCGGCGTCTCGGCGGGATCCGCCGCTCCGAGCCGTCTCTCGCCGGCGGGAGCTTCAGAGTAGTGAGAGCCGACGGGGGATATATCGAATACGAGCGGGAAAAGGGCGGACGCAGGCTGACGGTCGCCGTCAATCTGGACGACGGGCCGGCGGTCTGCAGGGCTTCGGGCTTTGAACTGTACAGCGGGACCGAAGTTAAAAGACCGATGATCGGACAGAGAGGCTTTGCGCTGATCGTCCGGACGCCGCGAAAAGGTGAAGGAGAGTGACGAAGCTCTTGATAAGATCGACATCCGGAATAAAACCGCCGCGTCTGCGCGCGGCGTCGCTCTTCTGCGCTGCCGTGACCGTTGTCATGCTCTGTCTGTCCGGATACGCCGTCCCCGCAGCGGGGGCCGCGGCGGGACCCGTACCGGGGGCTGCCGAAAAGATCGCGGCCTCGCTGGAATTATCGGGCTTTACTGACCCCGCCAGGGCGAAGGACGGGAAGACCGGGACCTTCGCGACCGGAAAAGCCGGCGCGACAGTGACCGTCGAGGCCGGAGCCGACATAGGATACATCTACCTTCTCTACGCGTACGCGCCGGGACCCTGGACGGTATCGTCGGGCAGTTCGTCGGCGCAGGCCGACGGCCTCTATCTCCATGAATGTGTCTTTTTCGCCGAAAAGTTCGGCGCGTCGAAGACAGCGGTACTCACGTTCCCGTCGGGAGTGTATCTCACGGCGGTCGAGGTCTACGGGACCGGAGCGCTGCCCGACGGAGTGCAGGTGTGGGAGCCTCCCTGCGAAAAGGCGGACATACTGCTGCTCTCGACCCATTCTGACGACGAGCACCTGTATTTCGCCGGTATACTGCCGTATTACGCCCGGGTGCGCGGAGCCGCGGTCCAGGTGGCCTATTTCACCGAGCACATAAAGGATTACGTCCGCTGGCACGAGCGTCTCAACGGCCTGTGGACAGCCGGTGTGCGTCACTATCCGGTAGTCTCCGGATTTCCCGACGCCCTCTCGTACGACCTTGCGACCGCCTATTCCAAGTTCGCGAAGGCGGGATATTCAAAAGATGACCTGACAAGCTGGACGGCGGAGCTGTACCGCCGCTTCAGGCCTCAGGTCGTGCTTGTCCACGATCTCGCCGGAGAATACGGACACGGACAGCATATGGCGTCGTCCGACACGGCTATCCGCGCCGCGGAGATGGCGAAGGACCCGTCGAAGATACTCTCGGGCTACCCCGCGTACGACGTCCCGAAGCTCTATGTGCACCTGTACGGGAAGGAGCAGATCGTCCTCGCCGGCATCGACGATCCGTCGCCGTCTCTCGGAGGAGTGACGCCCTTCGCGGTGTCGCAGAAGGCATATCTCTGCCACGAGTCGCAGTTCTACAGCGACCTGCTCGTCTGGATGTACGGCACGAAGAAGCCGGTGTCGAATCCGCCGTCGGTCACGATAACGAAGGCTTCGCAGATAAAGGATTATTCGCCGCTGAGATTCGGTCTCTACCGGAGGGCCGACGGCGTGCCCGGGGACGTCGCGAAAAACGACTTCCTCGAGAATATCACTCTTTACTCCGGCGGCGGGAGCGCCATCACTGATCCTTCTCCCGGATCTCTGACTGGAACAGGCACACAGGATCCGGTGACTTCAGACGTCACGATATCGGATGTCACGACACCGGACGATACGGCGTCTGACATCACGGGTTCTGATGTCACCGGACCGGAGGTCACGGCTTCTGGCGTCACGACACCGGATGCCACGGCACCGTATACGACAGATCCCGGCGGGACCGCTGAAACCGGCGGTCCGTCCGGCGGCCCCGGCTCCGGAGGCGATCTGAAAGAGAAGATACTGACGGCGGTCGCGATAGCGGCCGGCTCCGCCGCTCTGATCGGCATCTCGCTGCCGGTGATATTATCCCTAAGGAAAAAAGGACGGTAAGCCGAAATGGCTGAAAACGAAAAACAGAATATAAAGAACGATCCCGCCTACGCGGAAAAAGCCGCGCTTGCCGTAAAGACGGTCACCGCCGTCATACCCTCGTACAAGCCCGACGAAAAGCTCATGAAGGTGATATGCGGCCTTGAGGAGGCCGGATTCGACGACATCATAGTCATCGACGACGGCAGCGGCCCCGAATTCGCCGGCCGCTTCCCCGACCCCGGCGACCACCCCGCCGTGACGCTCCTGCGCCACGAAGTCAACCGCGGCAAGGGAGCCGCGCTCAAGACGGCCTTCGAATTCTTCATGCGGGAAAGAAGCGGCAGGGCCGGGGTCGTCACAGCCGACGGAGACGCCCAGCACCGGACGGAGGACATCGTCGCCTGCTCGGTGCGCATGCTCGAGGAAAAGGACAAACTCGTCCTCGGCGTCCGCGACTTCTCGCTGCCCCACGTGCCGAAGCGGAGCCGGATGGGCAACCGGATCACTTCGGGCGTATTCCGCGTCGCATGCGGACTCCGGATCTCCGACACGCAGACGGGTCTGCGCGCGATTCCGTCGGCGATGCTCCCCGACATGTGCAGGGTCGACGGCAGCCGGTACGAATACGAGACCAATATGCTTCTCGCGATGTCGAAGCTCGGCATCACGCACTGCGAACAGGTCATCGAGACGGTCTACATCGAGGAGAACCAGACCTCGCACTTCAGGCCGTTTCGCGATTCGGTGAGGATATACTCGCTGATACTCAAATTCTGCGCGAGCTCGATAATCTCTGCCCTCGTTGACATACTGGCCTTCTATCTGCTCCAGAAATTCCTGGGACCGCTCCTGCCCGACATTTCAGGCGCCTTCCGCACCGACGTCATCGTCTGCACCGTGATCGCGAGGATCATCTCGGCGGCGGTCAACTTCACGCTGAACCGCAAGGCCGTCTTCCGCTCGGATGAGTCGCTCGGCAGGTCGCTCGCAAAGTACGTCGCGCTGGCGATCCCCGTCATGCTGATCTCGGGCGGAACGGTGTCGCTCTTCAGGAAGCTGCTCGGGGCGTCGTATCCGTCGGTCGTCACGCTGATCAAGGTGGTCGTCGACGCCGTCCTTTATGTGATCAATTTCAGGATCCAGCACCTCTGGGTCTTCGCGAAGAAACAAGGCGGTGCGGACATTGCCCGCTGAATTCGAAGACGTCATACGTGGCAGACTGACTGCAGTGATACCCTCGTACCGGCCCGACGGGAAGCTCCCCGAGACGGTCGCCGGCCTCGCCGACGCCGGATTCGACGACATAATAGTCGTCGACGACGGCAGCGGCGACGGATATGAGAAGATCTTCGTCGAGTGCGAAGTCCTGCCTCCCGTCACCTTGCTGCGGCACGGTGCCAACCTCGGAAAGGGAGCCGCGACGAAGACGGCGTTTGCGTATTTTCTTGAGCACAGGGCCGGCAGAGAGGGAGTCGTGACGCTCGACGGCACCGGCAGGCATCTGCCGGAGGACGCCGCCGCGTGCGGCGCGAGGATGCTCTCGGAGGGCGGAAAACTCGTGATAGGCTGCCGCGATTTTGCAGAGAAGGGCGCGGGAGTGCCCTTCGGGATACGGATCGCGAGATTTATCACTTCGCTCATGGTGAAGCTGTCGTGCGGCCGTTACGTTTCCGACACTCAGTCGGGCCTGCGCGCCATACCCGCCGCGGCGCTGCCGCTGCTTGCGGCGGCGGAGGGGGCGCGATACGAATACGGAACGAACATGCTGATGGCGGCGGTCAGTGCCGGTACCGGCATCGCAGAGGAGAGGATCCGCGCGGTATACCGCGGCACGGGAAGATCTCATTTCCGGCCGATACCCGACACGATCAGGATTTACGCTCAGATCCTGAAGTTCAGCGCAAGCTCTTTTATCTCATACAGCTTCGACCTGCTTGCCTTTTATCTGCTGCAGAAATTTCTTGCTCCGCATATCGGAGGGGCCTCTCTGCGGCTCGACGTCATCATATGCACCTTCATCGCGAGGGTGCTGTCGTGCACTCTGAATTTCACGCTCAACCGCAACGCCGTCTTCCGCTCGAAGGACAGGCTGGCGAAGACGGTGTTTAAATACATCGCCGTCGCGGTGCCGATAATGCTGACCTCGGGCGGGCTCGTCACGCTGCTGCGGCGTCTGTTCGGAGCAAGCTACCCGAGCGTCGTCACGGCGATAAAGCTTCTCGTCGACACCTGCCTGTATTTAGTCAACTACCGCATGCAGCGCAGATGGGTGTTTGCCGGAAGAAAACAGACGATCACCGATCAAAAAACGGAACGGCTCCGAAAGAGGAGCAATGACACAAGGAGAAGAGACTGAATTGGAAGCGATCTACGAATTCGACTATTCCGTACTGAATTTTATCCAGGAACATCTGACCGGCCCCGTCCCTGACTTTTTCTTCAGCCTGTGGACGCATCTCGGCGACGGCGGGATCTTCTGCATCGCGGCGACGGTGCTGCTGCTCTGCTTTCGAAAGACCCGCAGGACCGGCTTTACGATGGCCGTCGCGATCCTGCTCGGGACGCTGCTGTGCAACGTCATAATCAAGCCGGCGGTCGCTCGAGTCCGTCCGTATTACAACACTGATTACGACCCGCTCAGGACCGCCGGGCAGATCGGCGAGCTGATAAAGCTGCCGGCCGACTGGTCGTTCCCGTCGGGACACACGGCGGTGACGGTCGAGACGGCCGCCGCGGTATTCTCAAGACACAAAAAGTCGGGCATCGCGGCACTGGCAGCGGCTGCGCTCGTTGCTTTTTCGAGGTTGTATCTGTATGTTCACTACTTCACCGACGTCCTCTGCGGAGCGATCATCGGTGCGGGCTGCGCCGTCGCGGCGTATTTCATCGTCGACGCGGCATACAGGGCGGTCGCCCGCCGCATCAGGGAAAAGAGAGCTCCCGCCGCGTCAGGCGAAAGCGGAGACGTCGGCGGAAGCGGTACCGCAGGGGATGTGTGATCTTTATGGTATTTGTGATACAGCGCGTGACGTCGGCATCAGTTAAGGTCGACGGTAAGACGGTCGGCGGGATAGAGCGGGGGCTTGCCGTGCTCTGCGGCATTTTCGACGACGACACCGAACAGACGGCCGCGAAGATGGTGAAAAAACTGTGCGCCCTGCGCATTTTCGAGGATGAGAACGGCAAGACGAATCTGTCTGCTGCGGACGTCGGAGGCAGGCTGCTCATCATCTCGCAGTTCACACTCTGCGCCGACTGCACTCACGGCAACCGGCCGGCGTTCGTTGCGGCGGCGAGGCCTGAGAAGGCGGAGCCTCTCTACAGGTACATCCTTGGCGAGGCGGAAAAGTATCTGCCCGGAGCGGAGCACGGGATCTTCGGCGCCGACATGAAGGTGGAGATACACAACGACGGACCCTTCACAGTAATACTCGACTCAAGGGAACTGGGATACTGAAGCTGCCGGCCGGACCGGCGGCGGACATGAAAAGATCCGCAGTGCGCGGGGGGCGCACTGCGGATCTTTTTGCCGCCGACCTGGTATTTGTCCTTTTCCTTCTCTTTGCCCTGCCATACGACGACCTGCGGGAAGGGGATCTCGATCCCCGCTTCGTCGAGCGCGAGCTTGAGTTCGCGGTTGAGAGCTCTCCGAGCGCCGTATATGTTCGACTCCTTGACCTTGGCCAGTACCTTGAGGTCGACCGACGAGTCGCTCAGCTCGTCGACGCCGGCGTATGTGGGGATCTCCTGGAAGAGGTTCGGGTATTTCTCCGGCATCGTCTGTAAGAGCGCCCTCACCGCCTCCTCCGCCTTTATAAGGTCGGCACCGTAGGCTATGCTCACGACAGACACCGCGACAGACGTCACCTCCGAGAGGTTGGTCAGCGTGCGGATGTCGGAGTTGTTGATGACCTTTATGTTGCCTCCGGTATCGACGATCTGAGTCGTACGGATGCCTATCTCGCGGACGGTGCCGCGGAAGCCGTCGTAGACTATGATGTCGCCCACCTCGAAGATCCCCTCAAATACGATGAAGAGACCAGAGAGGATGTCCTCGATCAGCGGCTGCGCGCCAAGCCCGACGATCAGCGACAGTATCCCGATGCCGGCGAGAAGGGTCGCGGTATCGACGCCGAAGAGCTGGAGCGCGAGAAAGATGAATACGATCGCCGCGCTGTACTTCACGAAGCTGACGAGCAGATTCACCATGGCCTTGCCGCGGTCGAGCCATGTGGCGATCCAGCGCAGAAGCAGCCGGAGAAGAAAGCTGACCGTGAAGATGAAGAAGGCGAGGCTGAGGAGCCTGATCCATTTTATCGGGTCTCCCGCGCCCGAAAAGATGTTGATGCTCCGCAGCATGGGCGATTCCTTGTTGTAGAAGACCACACTGTAGATGAACAGCGCGGTGTAGGCGACGGCTAGCACACCGCCGATCAGCCTGCCGGCGAGAGAAGCGGCCTTTTTGGACTTCTCGGATTTTTCTTTGAATTGTCTCATATCTTTTCACCTTCCGGGGGATCGAATTCTTTCTTTGAGATTCTGATCAGGTGCCGTAACATGCGATCATATACCGCGTCAGCCGATCCTGTATTCGCCGAACTGCATCGAAATATTATCGGTGTAGGCGGGATCGTAAGGGGATGGGCGTTCGGCTTCTATCCACAGTTCGAAATATGTCGCGGCCGCCAGTGAAAGATCCGCGGGATCGAATGTCAGCGTGCTGCCGGACAGTGTGACACCGTTGCCTCCGCCCGCGCCGACTTCGAATTCGGCCACCGTGGCGTAGTTGCCGTTTTCGTTTATGAATACGAATTTCAGCACGTCGGTCCCGTTGAGCTCGGGCAGGCTCCCCGAGGTGACGGTCACCCTGACGGCATTCGCGGCGGGGGCGCCGGGGCTCGTCAGTATGTGTTCTGCCGACAGCGTGAACCGTTCGAATCCCGGGACGTTTGCCTCGAATTCGCAAAGGATGCTGTTCAGATCGGCCTCCGGGTATCCGTTCTCGTTCTTCTCCGCCTTGAAAATGCGTATGTTCCTCTGACCTCCGTATATCGGGGACTCCGGCGGATATGTGAAGGTCTTTGCGAAATACATGGACTGTGAGGCGTCGTATTCCACCGCGATCTGACAGTCGTATTCCGACGTATCGTTCCAGATACCGGGTATGCCGACAGAGCATGCGGGGTATTTCGCGAACCAGCTGTCGTCGAGCGTCCAGATTAGCTCGAATCGGTCGTTGAATTCGAATGTGACGGGGTCGGAAGTCTTTGCCGTATTGCTGAAGACGGTCGCTCCGGTGACGCTGTCGGTGAGCTTCACGGTGTGTGAGGTCGCCGGCTGCAGACCCTCCATTGCAAGCGTGTTATCCGAGGATCCCGGCGGGAGCAGTTCGGCGAGAGTCGATCCGGTCGTCTTCCGGCCGTCAACGTCGAGTATCAGCGAATGGCCGGCAGGATTCGACAGCGAGAGCGTCTGGCGAATGCTGAAGCAGTCCGCCGAAGAGAGAGTTACCGATCCGGTGGCCGAGGGGCCGGCGGGAGTCGTATACGTCTTTGTAAAGACGACGGTACCGGTATCGGAGTCCGTCACCGTGACGGTATATGACGTGCTCTCGGTGAGGCCGGTCAGCGTGACCGATGTGTCTCCGTTCCCAAGTGTGACCGGCGAGACGGTCGCGGCGGGCGATACCGAGATATCAAGGATGTGCCCTCCGGGGTTGTCCGCCGAAAGGAAGACGCCGATGATATTATAGAGCAGCCTCGGATCCGAAGATTCGGTCACCGTCGCGGGGACGGGAGCCGCGGTCGTCTCGGGAGGTGGCTCCGTGGTATCGTCGGGAACGGCCGTGGAATCCTCCGGAGTTTCGGTTGTATCGTCTGGAACGGCCGTGGTGTCTTCCGGAGTTTCTGTTGTATCGTCGGGAACGGCCGTGGTGTCTTCCGGAGTTTCGGTTGTATCGTCGGGAACGGCCGTGGTGTCTTCCGGATTTTCCGTGCTGTCGGCGGGAACGCCGGTGACATCGGGAGGTTCCCCGGTCCCCGGGGTCACCGTCGAACTGCCGCCCGGATCGCCCGTCGTGTCCTGTCCCGCGGGCTGTGTTTCCGGGGCGGGGCCCGGAGGCGCGGTGTCCTCAAGGATCAGAAAATTCTTCACGAGGACCGGCTCGCCGCTGTCGTCGCGGAAGACGGTCAGGTCGTAGACCGTGTTCTTCCGGAGGGAAGGGGAAGGGAAGCTCACCGAAGGCGCGGATCTGTCGATCACGCGGGATTCGGAATAGTCTCCGTCCTCTTCGTTCAGCACCGCGTAAAAACCGATGTCTTCGGGCGCGCTGATGCTGAATGATACCGAAAACCTGCCGCCGTCGTCGCTGAAGTCCTTTATGTCGACCAGCACCGACGTTAAGATCACCGCGACGGTCGTGACCGCGATCCCTGCCGCCGCCGCGAAGAGCGACACTATTCTGTTGCGACGTCGCTGCTTTTCGCGTGCGAGGCTGAGCAGACGCGAAAGCGTACTGTCCCTGCCGGAATCCGGATCGGCCGATGTTTCGGAGAATTCGGAGTAGTTGTGAAACTCGCTGCCCGAATCGCCGAATTCGGCAGCGCTGCCGAGTTCTTCGTACCGTGAGATCTCGTCGTGCCTTATGAATTCATCGATCTCGGGGAACTTTTCGCCGTCGCCTGCGCCTCTTTTCGGGGTGTGTTCTGCCATTTCATTCGATTACCTTTGACAAAATGCCGGTGGGTCGGTGAGTATCGGCCGGCGCCGCGGGCGGCCGGGATCACCCTGTTGTTCAGTAGGTTCCTTCTGTGTTGGAGGTGACCTCGGTGACGGTCCCCTTGCGTCTCGAGGACGCCGCGCGCTTCATCAGTTCGTCGCGGAAGAGCGTCTCGTCGAACGGGATCTCCACTTCGTGTCCGAGCCATGCCGAAAGATGCATGGCGTTCGATACGGTCAGGCCGAATATTCCCTCGCGGCCGTCGGCGACGAGCTTTCCGCCGTGAAGTATCGCGTCGGCAAAGGCCCGGAGCACGCCGTTGTGCTGCGGGTTCTCGCCGTCGGTCTCGACCTCCGACAGAGTGCTGTTCGGATGCGCGAAGGCCGAGCCGGCAGCCCTTCCGTCGAATTTATCGAGCGGAACGTCGAGTTTGGCCAGAGTAAGGGTCTTGGAGTCGCAGACGAGCGTTCCGCCGTCGCAGACGACTTCGAAACGGTTGGTTCCGGGGGCGTCTCCGGTAGAGGTGATGAAGGTGCCCGTCGCGCCGTTCGCGTATTCGCAGTAAGCGGTGACGTCGTCCTCGACTTCGATGTCGTGCCATTTGCCGTATTTCATATGGGCGTCGATGAGGACGGGCATTCCGCAGATCCACTGCCAGAGGTCGAGCTGGTGCGGGCACTGGTTGAGCAGCACTCCGCCGCCCTCGCCGCTCCAGGTCGCGCGCCAGTCGCCCGAATCGTAGTAAAACTGCGATCTGTACCAGGTCGTGATGATCCAGCTGGTCCGGCGGATGTTTCCGAGTTCGCCCGAGCGGATGATCTCGCGCATCTTGCGGTATACGTGGTTCGTGCGCTGGTTGAACATCATCCCGAAGACGAGTTCGGGGTGCCTGTCGGCCTCCGCCATCATTTCGCGGACCTGGAGAGTGTAGACTCCGGCTGGCTTCTCGCACATCACGTGCAGGCCGTGGCGGAAGGCTTCGACTGCCATCGGCGGGTGGAAATAATGAGGTATGCAGATCAGTACCGCGTCGCATGAACCGGACGCGATGAGATCGCTGCCCTCGGAGAAGGCTTTGTATCCACCGTTCGACGTCTTGCCGTTTTCTTTTGCCTCGGCAAAATACGACGCCGCCCATTCGAGCCTCGACGGCCTGCGGTCTGCGATCGCTGTGACCTCGAGGCCGGGGACCTTGCCTCCGATGACAGACTTGAAGTGGGTAGAGCCCATGTTGCCCACACCGATTATCCCGACGCGAACTTTTTCCATAGCTGTTTCCTCTTTTCGTATGACTTTCTGCCGGAGAGGGGTCAGTCGGCGCAGCCCAGAGCGCGGAGACTGTCCAGGCTCTCCTTCAGGCAGTCGAAGGGATCCTCGCCGTAGCAGTGATCCTGTTCGACGAACGCGTATCGAACACCGGCGTCCTTCGCGGCATCGACGATCGCCCTGTGGTTGAGGTTCCCGCGTCCGACGGGAGCCATCCTGACGGCGCTGTCCTCGCCGCTGTAGACCATGTCCTTGAGATGTATACAGTCGACTCTTCCCGACAGCCGGCGCAGCCAGTACGCCGGGTCTCCGCCTCCGGCGGTCACCCAGTAACAGTCGAGCGTGATGCCGGTGCAGTCGGCGGGAAGTGCTTTCGCGATATGTTCGAGCAGCAGCTCGCCGCTCTCCGTCCTCGCGAACTCCATATTGTGGTTGTGGTACATGAATACCATTCCTGCCTCGCGGATCTTTTCGACCGCGGGCGCGAGCAGCGCGAGGTTGCGGTCGAGAAGCCCGACGTCGCAGCCGCTCTTTTTGAGATCCGGCATCGAGCCGAGACCTATGTATCTCGCTCCGAAGACCCTGTGTTCGGATATCACGGCATCGGTCTGTCCTGTGATGCGTGAAAACGGGGTGTGCGTGAGCGGCGCCTCGAGGCCGAATTCGGCGAGCATGTCCGACATCTCCGCCGGATCGTACTCGCATACGCCCGACAGCTGCACCGCGCGGTATCCCATTTCGGCGCAGCGCCGCAGGCTCGACCGGAGGCCCTCAGGGGTCTGGCAGAAGTTTCTGACCGTATATAACTGTGCTCCGATGATCATTCTAGGACCCTGCTTCTTTTAATTATTTTGTTTGTCTTTCCGCCCTTCCGGCGTCTTCCCCGGAAAGCGGATTTGACGGGAGGAAAGTGGAGTGTACGGGAGGGTACCGGCGCGGAGGAGAAGCCGCGCCGAAGCTTCCGGTTTCCGCCCGCGGACCTGACTGGGAGGTCCGGACGCCGGCTCAGATTGCGGATATGAGCCCGCGGAGCTTTGTCGCCGCGAAGTCGAAGGCTTCTCTGCCGCTCGCGAACTGCGGTACGGCGTCGCTGCCGACTGGCGGCCGCTTCCCGCCCTCGAGCGACGACAGTCCCTTGAAGACGCGCAGATGCGGCTCAAGGGTGAGTACGCCGACTCCGGCTCCGGCAAAGAGTGGGAGCAGCTCGGGCAGGTGCCCGACGCCGTCTCCGGGAGGAACGACCCTGCCGTCTGACAGAGCGTCCTTGATATGGGCGTATTTGACGTATCCCGAGAGCTTTTTCCAGGCGCTGAGGATGTCCTCGCCGCACTGGACGTAGTTCGCGGGGTCGAATACCCCGCGCAGTCCGGGCAGGGCTTCGTGTATCGCGGCGCATCTGTCAGCGGTATCGCCGTATATGCCTTTTTCGTTTTCGTGGCAGAGGGTGACTCCGCTTCCGGCGGAGCGCTCCAGCATCGTGCGGAGGCGGCGTACCACTTCGTCGAGGTAACGGCTGTCGCCGCCGGTCCCGTAGAAAGAGAAGAGCCGGATGTTCCCGGCGCCGCAGATGACGGCGGTGTCGAGTATCCGCATGAAGCGGTCGGTCTCGTCGTCGGCCGGCGAAGAGATGTCGACCTTGCCTATCGGCGAACCTACCGACCACACGCCGATGCCGGCGTCGCGCAGCCGTTGCGCGGTCTCTTTTGCCTCTTTCTGAGTGAGAGCGGCGACGTTTTTGCCGTCGATGCCCCGGAGCTCGATAAGGTCCATCCCGTTTCCGCGGAGGGCGCTTATCTTTCCGTCGAGCAGGCTGTCGGCTTCATCCGCGAAGCCGCAGAGTCTGAAGGCAGGCATTGGTCACTTTTTTCCGAAGAGGCCGGTGATCTTCGAGATGACTCCCTCGGCGTCGTCCTTGACGTCTTCGAATCCGATCCTGGCTTTCACGGCCTCGGTGATCTTTTCGGTGGCGTCGGCGGGGACGCCCTTTCCGAGCAGTTTCTTAACGGTCCCGAGGGGATCGGACCTGAATCCGGCGAGGAGGTTCTTGCTCCCGGTTATCTTTTTAACGAGTTCTTCGACTTTTGCTTTGATTTCGGCTGCCGTCATGGTGTTGTTCCTTTCTTTTCTCAGCGCCGGCGCAAGAGCGCCGTCAGCGGTGTGTTTATCGGTATTTCCGCCTTCCGGGAGGGGCGTCCCGTATGGCATTGTTTGCTTTCTGAAGTTCACTGTCCGTCTTGTGTGAGTGCGGACTGCCGCTCAAGCGGCGCGGGCGGCGGGGAGGGGCGCTAGGAGAGTCCCACCGCGTCGTTCACCGGGATCGAGAAGGCGATCCCCTGTCCCCGCGTATCGAGACCGACGGACCTGTATAGCGCATGCAGGACGCTGTCCTTGATCTCCGACGGCACCAGCATTATCACTATCTCTTTTTCGGGCTGGACGGTGATGCGGAAGAATTCTTCGGCTTCCTTCGCGGCTGTGCCGTGTCCGCGTATGACCGTTCCTCCCCTGACTCCCGCGTCTCTCGCGGCGACCATCACGTCCGCCGCGCAGCCGGAGTTCACTATGCACATTATCATTTCGTAGCTCATTGCAGCCATATCTCAGTCCTCCGTTCCGGACGTTCCGCGTCCTCCGCTCCCCGGCCTTCCGTTGCTGAGGAATCCGAAGAGCGCGACTCCGATTATGCTCGACATAGGCAGGGTGAATGCGATGCCTTTGCCTTCGCGGACCCGCCTGAACCTCTTTCCGATCTCCGAGAGGATGTCGGGCGACTGATCCTCGCGGATCACGCTGAATATGACGGTCCTGTCGTTGTCTTCGATGCCCAGCATCGTCGCGATGTCGCTGCCGGCGGTCCCGGCGGTCCCGAAGGCGGGGACCGAGATCTGCATGTTCGACTCGTAGGTGCGTATGAGGTCGAGATAGGAATCCGCCTTGTGCCTTCCGACGATCGTCACGAGGACTTCGAGACGTCCCGACCGGAGCACGTTCTTCTGTTCCGCCGTCGTCTCTTTTTCTTTATTCTTCATTTTCTTTTTTACGCTGCCCGAAATAGATTATCTGCTCGTCGTCGGAACCGAGTATGCGGCGCATGACGATCCTCCGGCGCACCGCGGCAGAGACGACAGAGCGGAAGCCGAGAGTCTGCACCGTGATGAGCGGCGTCATGGCGACGACGGCCACGGTGCCGAAGGCGCAGCGCAGTACTTCGCTCTCGCCGCGCAGCGCGGCGCACAGACCGATGGCGACGGGCAGTATGAAGCTCGAAGTAAGAGGTCCGCTCGCGACTCCGCCCGAATCGAAGGCTATCGCGCTGTAGATTCCCGGCACGAAGAACGAAAGGGCAAAAGAGAGGATATATCCGGGAATAAGGTACCAGAGTACCGAGAAACCGTATATGATACGGATGAACGAGAGGGCTATCGAGATGCCCACGCCGGCGGCAAGACCTATCCTTACCGCTCGCCGCGAGACGAGCCCTCCGGTGACGTCCTCGACCTGTTTCGTCAGGACGTGCACCGCCGGTTCGGCCAGCACCGTCATGGCGCCGAGCATCACGCCCGCCGCGGCGATAGCCGGGCGGGGAAGCCCCGCCAGCAGGCCGCCTATCTTAAAGCCCACGGGCATATATCCGACGTTCACGGCAGTGAGGAAGACGGCGAGGCCGGCAAAGGTGTAGACTATCCCTATGCCCATGCGGAGCAGTTCAGCCCTGTGGAGCCTCAGAACGGTTAGCTGAAGCGCCGTGAAGAAGGCGATTATGAGGCCTATCGACACGAGGAGATCGAGCGATACCGAACCGAGTTCCGAGAAGAATGTCCCGGGGCCTTCGGCGACCGAGTACGGGGGCAGGGAATACGCCGGCGAGCCGTCAGAGAAGATGAAGAGCGCGGCGAGTGCGAAGAGCGGACCGACAGAGCACAGCGAGATCAGTCCGAAGCTGTTGTCGCGCCGGCTGTCGCCGCCCGCGGCGGACGCGATCCCGACGCCCAGCGCCATAAGGAAGGGGACGCTGACCGGTCCCGTCGTGACTCCTCCCGAATCGAACACGAGAGGAAGAAGGGTCGATCTTCCGTTCTCCGCGAGCACCGCGCAGAAGGAAAAGACCGCCATGTAGAAGAAGAGCAGCAGGCGAATGAGGTTCTGTCTGCCGGTTATAACGTTGGCGCCGACGGTGAGGCAGAAAGCCACGCCGGCTCCGACGGCGAACACCAGGACCCTGCCGTTTATGACCGACGAGGTCTGCGACGCGAGCACCGACAGATCCGGTTCTGCCACCGTGATGAGCAGACCGAGCACGAAGCAGGCTCCGAACAGGAGCGGGATCTTTCCGGTCTTCGTAAGACCGGATCCGACGCGCTCGCCCATCGGCATCATCGACATGTCGGCTCCGAGGTTGAAGACGGCGATGCCGACGATCATGAGCAGCGTGCACACGCAGAAGATCACCGCTGTACGGACGTCGATGCCGGCGCCCGGGACGAGCGAGACCGCAAGTGCGGCGGCCGAGACCGGCAGCACCGAGAATACGGCCTCGCGCGTCTTTTTCAGAAGCGATATCAGTATCGTTTTATCCATGTATGAAAACCGTTGTCTCCGGCCCTCGGGCGTCGGAGCCTCCGGCGGGCGGGGTCAGGCCGTTCTCATTCGAACGCGCCGTTGATGTCTTTCAGATTGGCAGGCCATACGCGCTTCGCGTTGCTGGCGGCGACGGTCGACCAGTTCGAACCCTCCTTCACGGAGTTTTCGAACATGGTGTAGGGGTTGCCGAGGTTGGACGAGAAGATGCGGCCGAGGTCGAATACGACGCTCGAGCGGATGATGTCGAACATCTCGGAGGATGTGGCGTCATCGGTGTAGCGGTACTTTAGGGTGATCTCATAAAGGGCGGGCGAGACGTTGCGGTAGGTCTCGGATGCGTAGCACTCCATGACGGCGGTCGACATGTCCACGTCGGGGGCGTCGCTCGGGATGCAGTAGATCGAGAACGGGTTGCCGATGCAGGTGTAGAAAGCGTCCTGGTCTTCGTTGAACATCGGGTTGGGCACGACGCCGAACGAGATCTCGTTGTTCTTGAAGGTGGCGCTGTTGCGGCAGCGGTCGTTCCAGAAGAGGCTCCTGTCGCTTCCGAAGTACTGGTGCACCTTGTCGTTGACCGTGATAAGATAAGCCTTGTCGTTCGAGTGGAAGAAGTCGGAGATCTTCTTTGCGATGTCGCCGGCCTTCTCGCCGTAGAATTCCTCGTTTATGGCGAGCTCGTCGCCCGAGGCGTCGATGCAGGTGATGCCGGAACCGATGAGGAAGGGATCAAGGTGGAGGGTATAGGCGTACTGTCCGTAGGTGTCGCCGAGTGTGGGATTCCCGGAGTTGTCGGTATCCTCGTAGATGCCCTGGCACATCTCGAACATCTTGTCGATCGTCCACTTGCCGTTCTTGACGAGATCGTAGGGGCTCTCGAGATTGCGGTTGTCGATCATCTGCTTGTTGAAGAAGGTCACGTACATCATGTAGATGACGTTGGCGGAGATATCGCCCGACGCGAAGAAGAGCTTGCCGTGGATCGTCGCGTCGTTGATCAGCGAGGCGGGCCACCAGGGTTTGTCGAGATCGGGATAATCGTGTCCGCCGAGTTCGGACAGGAAGCCCTTGACGGCCAGGTTGCCGGCGGTGATCGAATATACGCCGATCATGTCGTATTCGTGCATGCCCGACTGGATGGCGGCGTCGACCTTGGCGGTGAAGTTCGCGTTGTTTGAGGCGTTTCCGGGCGTGCCGGTGAAGACCAGCTTCACGCCCATGCGCGTCTCGGTGTTGAGATTGCGGGTGAAGATGGCGTCGTTGACGGCGTCGCCTGTCATCGCTTCGGCCACGAATTCCTCGTGTTCGCGGTCAGACCAGTAGAGAACGTTGAATTCCTCGTCGTTGTAGTTGAACTTTCCCTCGGGTATGCTGTCCTTCAGGTATCCGTTCAAATCGTACAGATCTGATGTGCCTGCTTCGGTGTCGGAGACCTGCGCGGTGGGGACGTCTGTGGCGGTGTCTTCGCCGCCGGTCCCTTCCGCGCAGCCGGCGAAGGCTGCCGCAAGCAGCATCAAAGCCAGAATGAGACTCAGTGCTTTTTTCATGATTTGCTCCTTTTATCTTTGAGTGGTCTTTGAGTGTTTTTTATCGTGTATGAGATAAACCGGTCCGCCGGAGTGTCCGCGGAAACCTGCGCCGGCGCTCACAGGGAGGCCGCAGCGATCGCGGCGGAGAGCTTTCCCGCCGCCTCGGCGGCGTGAGCGTAGTAGCGCTCTGCCGTCCAGTCATCGTAGAAATCAGTCTTTTTTCTGATGAGTTCGAGCATGAGCGTGCCTTCGTAGCCCGACCCGGCTATCATCGCGGCGACGTATCCGAAATCGATATCGGCGTCCCCCGGGATCATATGGTCGTCTCCGTTGAAGACGCGGTGGTTGTCGTGGATGTGCAGGGCCGAGAGCTTATCGCCGAAGAGAGGCATATAGTGACGTCCGGGGGTGAAGCAGAACTCGTGTCCGCAGTCCCAGCAGAAGCGGGCGGCCGGAAACTCCTCGAAGGCGAAGGCCAGGTTCGAGAGCATCCGCTGGTTCTCGTAGCAGACGGCTACGCCCAGCCCGTCGGCGAGATCCATGATCTTATGCCATCTCTCGCAGCCGATGTCATTTACGTGCGGAGGAGTCAGGCCCGACGAAAGATGCACCACGAGTGCGGGGACTTCGTATCTTGCGCAGGCTTCGACAGAGCGGAGGAGCCTTGCGCACATCTCTTCACCGGTCTCGCTGTCCTTCCAGATGGCGTTGATCTTGTCGAACGGTGCGTGGAAGTTGTCGCACGAGATCCCGGCGGCCCGGAGAGCGGGGATGATGCTGTCGAGATCGCGGTTCTCGGAGCCGGTGAAACAGGCTTCGAAGCCGTTCCTTTTCATGAGTCCGATCTGTTCGTCGACCGGAAGGGGTCCGTAGCAGTTGAGATTGATTCCGAGTTTTGCTGACATTCTTTTGATGCCGTCCTTTCGAGCGCATGTACCGCTCACGGTTATCCGATTATATTCCTTAATATTCTATCACATCCGGTTTACAATGTCAATAATTATAACATAGCGGATCGCGCGCGCGCGTCAGAAATTCGTTTACAACCCGGAAAAAATATGGTATAATTAACCGGAAGACCGGACGTGAGATGCGTGATGGGAGAGGAGAAGGGAGAAGAATATGTACAGATTCAATAAGACCGGGGAGGTCCCGGCAAAGTGCGCGTCGGAGATAGAAAGGTCGCGGCTCGGAATAGGTTTCGAAAAACTGGACAGAGACGTTTTCGACCCCGAAAAGGCCTATCTGCCGCTGTCGAGGATCGGAGTCAAGCACGTAAGGCTGCAGTCGGGATGGATGAAGACCGAGCGCGAGCGCGGAGTATACGATTTTTCATGGCTCGACTCGATAGTCGACCGTCTCATCGCGGAAGGGATGGAGCCCTGGCTCTGCCTGTGCTACGGCAATCCTCTCTACAGCGAGGCTGCGAAGGAGGTCTTCGGAGCCGTCGGCATCCCTCCGATCTGCACCGATGAGGAAAAGGCCGCCTGGGCGGCTTACTGCCGCGCGACGGCGGAGCACTTCAGGGGGCGCATAACATATTACGAGATCTGGAACGAGCCGGACGGGAAGAGCAGCTGGAAATACGGACCCGACGGCCGCGAGTACGGGAAGTTCGCCGTCGCCACCGCAGCGGCGGTAAAAGCGGGCGACCCCGGAGCGAAGACCGTCTGCGGAGCCGTCTGCCGCGCGAACCTGTGCTTCCTGTCGGAGGCAGTCGCGGCCGGAATGCTCGATGCCGCCGACGCTTTCTCCTACCACTGCTACACGCCGAACGACAAGGTTATGGAGGACACCCCGAGGGCGATCGCCGCGCTGCTGCGAAGGACGAAGCCCGGCCTGCCGCTGATCCAGGGCGAGTCGGGAGCGCAGTCCCGCGGAGGCGGGCACGGAGCGCTCCGTACCGGGGCCTGGACCGAGGATTCACAGTGCAAATATATGGCGAGGCACCTCGTCACCGACCTCGCGTGCGGCGTCGAGTTTGCGTCGTATTTCTCTACCATGGATATGATTGAGGCCTTGAACGGCGTCAACGGAGACGTCGGCAGCTATCTCGACTACGGATATTTCGGCGTTCTCGGCGCCGGGTTCGACGAAAACGGCAGAGCCGTAGGCGAATACAGGCCGAAGCCGTCTTACCGGACGCTTCAGGTGCTGGCCTCTGTATTCGAGGGCGATTTCAAACCGGCCGATCTTCCGGTGATCTCGAGGCCGGCGGCGTCCGGGCTCGTCTTCGGGCACGACGTCGGAGGTTTCCAGCTCGTCTCGCACGGATTCGAGCGCCCGGACGGAGGCGCGGCCTACGTTTTCTGGTACGCTGCCGATATGATCTCTGAGAGCTTTTGCGGCACCGCGACGTTCATCGTGTCGGGCATGGGAGATCCGTCGGACGCGAGGTTCGTCGATCTTGTCGACGGATCGGTATATCCGATTCCCGAATCGGTTGCAGAGCAGCTGCCGGGCGGATACATCCTTCACAATCTGCCGCTGTCAGACCGCCCGAGAATGCTGGAGTTCGGGAGATTCATCCGCTGACCGCGCGAAATTCACCGCTTAAGATGCGAAAAAGGGGGCACAGCATGCCTAAACACATACTCATCATAATGACGGACCAGTGCCGCGCCGACGCGCTCGGCGCATACGGCTGCGAATACGCGCAGACCCCCGCGCTCGACGGACTGGCTGCCGGGTCGGCGGTCTTCGAGAGGGCGGTCACCCCGTCTCCCGTCTGCGTGCCCGCGAGGCTTTGCATGATGTCGGGCAGATACTGCGTCAACACCGGCAACGCCACGAACAACAAGGCGAAGGCCTGGAACGGAAAGGGATTCTACTCCATGCTCACCGAAGCGGGATATGACTCGTATCAGGTGGGCAAGATGCACTATGTCTGGGACAGCTACGGTACGCTCGGATTCGCGCACAGAAAAACGCAGGAGGAGATGTCGAACCCCGGTGACGACTACACGAATTTCATCATGTCGTCGCCCTACCGGAACGTCTTCGACTACAACGGGCACCGCAGCGAGATGTATTACGTCCCTCAGGTATCGCAGCTGCCGGCCGAGTACCACCCGACCGCCTGGGTAGGCGACAGGACGGTCGAGTACATCGAGCGGTGCGACCCGTCGAAGCCCGTCTTCCTCATGTCCTCGTTCATCCATCCCCATCCGCCCTTCTGCCCGCCGGCGCCGTGGAACAAGCTTTTCCGTCGCGACGACCTGCCCGGCCCCTTCGTTCCGCCCGAGACGCCGCAGCTCAAATACCTCCTCGACCCGAACCTCTCGGGCGAGGCGCTCGACCTGTCGCGGCTCGACCTTTTGCGGCTGAAGAATTTCTACTACGCCTGCCTGTCGTTCGTCGATTACCACGCGGGAAGGATCTTAGATGCGCTGAAGAGGAAGGGGATGTACGACGACACCCTGATCGTCTTCACCTCCGACCACGGCGAGTGTCTCGGCGACTACTACAACATGGGCAAGCGCACGATGATGAGCTGCGCGAGCCGTATCCCGCTCATGGTAAAGATCCCGGGAAGGGAGGGCTGCAGACGCAGCGACGCCGTATCTCTCGTCGATCTCGCCCCCACGCTGCTCGACTGGGCAGGAGTACCGTACGATCCGTCGCTCTTTGACGGCAGGAGCATCCTTGACGGCAGCGGCGGCCGTGAGTTCGTTTATTCGCAGTACGGCTGGGGAAAGACCGGCACGTGGATGATCGCGGGCGACTGCGACAAACTCATTTTCAACGCCGCGACGGACAGATACGCCTATTTCGACGGAACACCCGAGCGCTTCGACAGATACGACCCGTCGGTCCCGAGGATCGCCCGGATGAAGGAGCTGCTCGACGCCCACGTCGCCTCAGACGTCACTGTGAGCCCGCCGAAGGCTCCCGGCGCGGAGAAGCCGGGGAAGGGAAAGAAGCTCCACCGCTTCGGCGTCGCGCGCATGGACCATTTCGCCAGGGCGGACGAGGAACGCGCGAGGATACCCGAAGGGTACACTATCGACCTTCAGAGGTTCGAAAAGCAGGAATAGTGAAAAGCCGTTTCTCACAGGCACCCCGCCCGTGACAGGGCTCACAGACACAGGAAAACAGCAGGGGCAGCCGATCTCATCGGCTGCCCCTGTCACATGCAGGTGTACGGTAACCCTGCGATTACCGATTACTGATATCTGCGCTTTGTTACGATGACCGCGACGGCAACGGTTGCCGCGGCGAATGCCGCAGCGATCCAGATGAAGGTTCTGTCGCCGGTGTTTCCGCTGGGCTCAGTGTTCTGGCCGGAAGCCGAAGTGGATTCGGGAGCTGTCGTGACCGCGGCGGCTGTCGTGACTTCGGAGGCTGTCGTGACTTCGGACGCGGCGGAGAATCTCAGCAGTTCGGGGGCGAAAGAGGCCACCCAGCCGTCCTGGGCCGTGATCTGGGCCTTGGCGTCATCCGAGAGGATGCAGCGGTATCTGTACTCAGCCTTTGCTCCGGATGCGTCGTATGTCATGTTGATGAAGTGCAGATAGCACACTTCGCCAATGTCTTCGGCTGAGTTGTAGCCGGCGAGGAGCTTCCTGTCGAGCTTGACTTCGTATACCGTCTTGCCGGCGGTGTCGTCGCGGACTGCGACGGCTTCCTTGTAGACATCGGCGTGGTAAGTCGTTGTGAACTTGCCGGCCTCGTCGTAGACAAGTACGGAATTGGCCTTGAAGAGAGAACCGTCATCGCAGACCGACAGAGTCAGCGTGTTGCGGTCCATGCACTGATAGAATTTGCCTCCCATGTTGAATCCCATCGAAAAAGCCATATAGGATCCGGCTGTGTTCGTTGATTTGATCCTGTATTTGTAATTGGGCTCGCTTACTTCGATGCCGAGCCAGAGGAACTCGCTGTCGAGCGTGATCCCGACTCTTACCGAGGTCGGATAGGCAGTGAAGGTGCCGGCGCTCTTTGAGATGCCGGGGGTGGTGTCGTCGAAAGTGAGTACCGCGGCGTATTCTCCGCTGTCGATCTTTCCGTCCGGAACTGCGGCGGGTCCGCCCGACGGGACATCGATCGTCTGCTGACCGAAGGCTGAATAGTCGGTCGGAACAAGCGCGGCCGAGGCTGAGAGCGTCAGCGCGACTGATGAAAACACGGCGATAAGAGCGATAATTACGCTGTACAGTGTCCTTTTCATTTGTTCTTTCTCCTTTTTTAACGCCTTCCGGAAGACGGCTGTTTTTACTTTACTATCTCGCCGTATACGGTCCCGAAGGCCGCTGCGGCGTTGCATTCGTCGGTGTCGATGTGCATCGCGAGAGCGAACTTCGGGCTCACGCGGACTACTACGTCACCGAAGATGAGGGGACGCGGGGTCTCGAGCTTTACGCTGACGATCTGTTTGTCGACGACTCCGAACGCTTCGGCGTCAGCGGGGGTCATGTGGATGTGGCGCTTGGCGATGATGCAGCCCTCGGCGATCTCGAGCTCTCCGGCGGGGCCGGTGAGTTTGATGCCGGGGGTACCGGCAACGTCACCGCTCTCGCGGACCGGAGGAGCGATCCCCAGCGCTCTGGCGTCGGTGAACGAGAGCTCAACCTGGTTGGCGGAACGGATCGGCCCGAGCACAGATACCGCGAGGCTGCCCTTGGGGCCGGTGAGAAGGATCTTCTCGTTCGCGCAGGCGAACTGGCCGGGCTGGCTGAGCATCTTCTTGACAATGAGTTCCGCTCCCTTGCCGTAGAGGATCTCGACGGCTTCGGCGGTGAGGTGGATGTGTCTTGCTGAGGTTTCGACGATGAATTTGTTTTCCATTTCTTTTTTATCCTTGCTGGTTAATATGGTTTCGGTTCCGGTACCGTGCGCGGTACCGGCCGCGGAGGCCGACCCGGCGGACGCCCGGCGAGTGGCAGCCGGGGCCTTGCGGGAAGCGGAAGAGGAGGCGGCGCCCCTTCTTTTGCGTGCGGTCTTTTTTGTTTTCTTTTCCATGTCCGTGCCGGTGAGTATCTTTCTCACTGCCGCCGGCGCGGGCGGTGAGGGGATATCGGGGAAAGAGGGAGTCCGGGCGAAAGAATGAGAGGGGAAGTGCGATTTGAGAAAACATCTTCTCCCAAAAGACCGGCGCCGGAAAGAACGACTTCCGGCGCCGGCTTCATTTCGCGGGATGAGAGCCTCATGTCCCGTGTCTGAAATTAGATCCTCTGTGGATTATTTGTATTTACGCTTTCTGGCGGCTTCGGATTTCTTCTTGCGCTTTACGCTGGGTTTCTCGTAGTGCTCTCTTTTGCGGAGCTCTGCCAGCACCGCGGAGCGGGCGCAGGATCTCTTGAAGCGACGGAGAGCGCTGTCCAGCGATTCGCCTTCTCTGACCTTGACTTCTGCCATTTTTTTCCCTCCCCTCGAAGTGCCGCGAAGCACATTATCATACATTGGTATATTATACATCACCCGGGCACCGTTGTCAATAGGAAACATCGGTTTTTTGACATGCGGGCCCGAAAAGTGCATTTTTGTTGCCGGTGCGCCGTCTGCCGGGATGTCTTCCCGCCGTCCGGGGCCGGTATCAGTGCTTTTCGCCGTCGCTGCCGCCGTCCGGGTCTCCGCCCGTACCGTCAGCCGGCTCATCTTCGCCGGGAGCGTCCGCGGCTCTGCCTTCTCCGTTTCCGCCGCCTGACTCACCCGCGTTACCGGCGGGATCCTCAGTCTCTTCGGGCTGCCCTTCAGGCTGTCCTTCGGATGTATCGGAGCCGTCCCCGTGCTCCGCCCCTTCGGGGGCGAAGGCGGCCATGCGCTTCGCCTCCTCCTCGCGGCGGCGTCGCTCGATGCGCTCTAGCCTCTCGGCTTCCTCGCGGTTGGCGTCGCGGCTGCGGTTCTTCTTCTCCTCGGCGATCTTCTCGAGGTCGGCGACGGTCGGAGCGTCGCTGTTCATCGCGAATTCGAACTGCTCCCTGTCCATCATCTCGTGACCGACGAGATATTCGGCTACGAACTTCAGCTTGTCGGCGTGCTCGGTGAGTATGTTCTTCGCGACGTCGAAGGCGGAGGTGATTATCCTGTGCACCTCGGCGTCGATCTTGGCGGCGGTCTCGTCGGAGTAGTCCTGGGTGGTCGAGAAATCGCGGCCGAGGAAGATGTCGTCGCCGTGGCTCGATCCGTATCTGATCGGCCCGAGCAGATCGGACATGCCGAGCGTGGTGACCATCTGGTGTGCGATCTCGGTGGCCCGTTTGATGTCGTTCGACGCGCCGCCCGAGAAGTCTCCGAACGTCAGCATCTCGGCGACGCGTCCGCCGAGCAGTCCGGCTATCCGTTCGTTAAGTTCTTCACGGTATACGCTGAACTTGTCCTGAGTGGGGATCGAGATCGTTACGCCGAGCGTCTGTCCGGCGGGTATGATCGATATCGAATGGACCGGGTCGCAGGTCGGCAGGAAGTGCTCGACGATCGCGTGGCCGGCCTCGTGATAGGCGGTGTTGCGCTTTTCCTTCTCGCTGAGCCTCGTGGACTTCTTCTGCGGGCCGGCGAGGACCTTCATGAAGGCGTCCTCGATGTCGTCCATGCCGATGAGCGTCTTGCCGCGCCTGACCGCGAGCAGAGCCGCC
Source organism: Clostridia bacterium (assembly GCA_017454675.1). Classification (GTDB taxonomy): domain Bacteria; phylum Bacillota; class Clostridia; order Oscillospirales; family CAG-272; genus CAG-390. The sequence continues at coordinate 47,812 of JAFTCN010000046.1, read as the reverse complement.
TCGTTGAGCAGGTTGGCGAGATCGGCGCCGGTAAAGCCGGCCGTCGTTTTGGCTATGACCGAGAAATCGACCGAATCCTCGAATTTCTTGTTTCTCGCGTGGACCTTGAGTATCGCCTCGCGGCCTGTGATGTCGGGGTAGTTGACCGTTATCTGCCTGTCGAAGCGTCCGGGACGGAGAAGGGCGGGGTCGAGTATGTCGGGGCGGTTCGTAGCCGCCATGACGATGATGCCGTCATGTGCGCCGAAACCGTCCATCTCGACGAGCAGCTGGTTGAGCGTCTGCTCTCTTTCGTCGTGTCCTCCGCCGAGTCCTGCCCCGCGGTGGCGTCCGACGGCGTCTATCTCGTCGATGAAGACGATCGATGCCGGAGCCTTTCGGGCGGTCTCGAAGAGGTCTCTCACTCTGGAGGCGCCGACGCCGACGTACATTTCGACGAAGTCGGAACCCGATATGGAGAGGAACGGCACGTCAGCCTCTCCGGCGACGGCCTTCGCGAGGAGCGTCTTACCCGTTCCCGGAGGGCCCATCAGCAGCACGCCGTGCGGGATCCTGGCGCCGAGCGCGGCGTATTTCTTCGGGTCCTTGAGGAAGTCCACGATCTCCCGCAGTTCCTCCTTTTCCTCCTCGGCTCCGGCCACATCGTCGAATGTGACCTTCTCCTTGGTGTCCTGTCCCGTCTTGACCCGGGCCTTGCCGAAGCTGTTGATCTTGCCGCCCCGGCCGGTGGCCTGGTTGAGGAGCACGACGTAAAGCACGATGAATATGATGCCGATGAGCACGTACGGCAGGACCGACACCCACCAGGGGATGGGGTGATAGGGCTCATACTCGTAATCCTTTATGATCCCGTCTGCGTACTGCTGTTCGATCAGTTCGCCCAGGTCCTCCCTGAAGTAGTCGACGTCCTTGAGCTCGTAAGCGACCTTGGCGGTCTGGTCCTTAAGCTTCATCGTCAGGACGTTGTCGTCGTCGATCTCGAACGATTCGACCTTCTCCTCCTTAAAGAGTGTGACGACGTCGCTGTATTTGAGCGAATCCTTCTGGCCGGAGCTGAACATACGTGAGACAACGAATATTATGAGTCCGATTATCACCACGTACGCGATCAGCGCCTTCAGGTTGCTGTGAGAGCGTTTGTTCATGTTAAAAGAAGCCTTTCAGTTCTGCATTCCGGCAGGGGCTTTCGCCCTCAGTCGGTATATATCTCCGGCTTCAGGATCCCTATGAAGGGAAGCGTCCGGTATTTTTCGTTGTAATCGAGGCCGTACCCGACGACGAAATAGTCCGGGATGACGAGACCGGAGTAGTCGGGCTCGAAGTCCACTTTCCGTCTCGACGGCTTGTTGAGCATCGTGGCGCACTTCACGCTGTGCGCGCCCTTGAATTTAAGGTAGTTCGAGAGGTAGGCGAGGGTCTTTCCGCTGTCGACTATGTCCTCGACGATTAGTATGTCGACCCTGCCGAGGTCATCTCGGTGGAGGTCGAGGAGAATGTCGACCTTGCCCCGCGTTTCGGTCCCGGAGTAGGAGGATACGCGCATGAAGTCGATCTCGACCGGCCGGCGAATCTTCTTCATGAGGTCTCCCATGAAGACCACCGAGCCTTTTAGTATCGCGAGAAGCAGAAGCGAGCGCTCGCTGTCGCCGTAGTCGCGGTCTATCTCGGCAGCGATACGTGTCACCGTCTCTTCGATCTCCTTCTCTGATACGAGGATCCGTTCGATATCATCTCTCATGCTGTACATTTTCGGGTTCGTCCTGCCTTTCGGGTTCTTTGTCGTGTGTAGTTTTTTGTTTCCTGATCCTTCCGTCGCGGCGGAACAGGATCCTTCCGTCGCGGGTGACTTCTCCCCTTACGCTTCCGGGAAGCGTCACGGCGCAGCTCCTGTTCTCACGCACCGCGTCCGCCAGCTCCTGAACGTGCCTCCTCTCGGGAGAGGCTCCGGCAGCGCGCGCGGAGAAGAGGATCGCCCTCGAGAGCACCGGAGCCGAAAGCGAAGCGGCGGCTCCGGGAGTGGCGCATCCCCCCGACGATACGAAGTTTCCGGCTTCGGAGTCGAGGCTGTCCGCGTCCTCCCTCAGCGACGCGCAGAAGCCGAGGAGAGCCCTCCCGAAGGATGGATTGATCTCCCGCAGGCGCGGCATGACGGTGAGCCTTATGAGGTTCCTGGAATAGGAAATATCCGAATTAGTGCTGTCGGTGACGTATTTTACGCCTTTTCCGGCGCAGTACGCGAGGACCTCGCTCTTGGAGACCCCGAGTATCGGGCGGACTATCACAGCGCCGTCTCCGGCTTCGGGGAAGGGCCTCGACGGCGGTATACCGCACGCGCCCCTCGCAGAGCAGCCTCTTACGAGGTTGAACAGCACTGTCTCGGCGTTGTCGTCCGAGTTGTGGGCGGTCGCGATGACCCGGATCCCGGTCTTTTCCGCGGCTTCTGCAAAACAGGCGTATCTCGCGTCCCTCGCGGCCTCCTCGAGCCCCTTGCCGCCCGGCTTCACGCCGGCGGGGACGTCTCTCCGGAAGGAGAGGAAGGGGATGCCGCGCTCCGCGGCCGTGATGCGGCAGAATTCCTCGTCGCGGTCTGCCTCGGCCCCGCGTATCATGTGGTTCACGTGCACGGCGGTCACGGGATATCCGCCGGCAAGCAGCAGGTCGAGCAGGCACATCGAGTCGGGCCCGCCCGAAAGGCCGAGCAGGATCCCTTCCCGGGCCGTCTCCGCTCCGGGAAACGAATCCGGCGGCCGGTAGCCTTCGGGAAAGTCCTTGGCTGAAGACGCGCGGGCGCTCAATTCTGGCTCCCTCCGCCGTATTCGGGCGGGGCGTCGCTGTCGGAGAGTCTTTCCTCTATCGAGTAGAACTTGGTATACTTGCCCATCCAGTTGACCTCGACGGTGCCAGTCGAGCCGTGCCTGTTCTTGGCTACGATCAGTTCGGCGACCGGTGTCTCACTCTCGGCTGATTCCTTCGCGGTCCCGTTGCGGCGGTAGTATTCGTCGCGGTAGATGAATATGACGGTGTCGGCGTCCTGCTCGATCGAGCCGGAGTCTCGCAGGTCGGAGAGCATCGGGCGTTTGTTCGAGGTGTTGTTCTTCTCGACGCTCCTCGAGAGCTGGGCGCAGCATATGACCGGGACGTTGAGTTCCTTCGCCATGAGCTTCATGCTCCTGGTGATGTCGCCTATCTCGAGCACACGGTTGTCGGTGTGCTTTTCGCCCTGCATGAGCTGCAGATAGTCTATGACCACGAGGCCGATGTCGCCCTCGCGGCGGAGCTTGGCCTTCATCTCGGAGACCTTGATGTTCGATGAGTCGTCGATGAGTATCCGCGTCTCGGAGAGCGAGGATACCGCCTCGGAGAGCTTGGCCCAGTCGCGCTGTGTCAGGTTCCCTGTGCGCATGTCGGTGCTGGTGACCATTGCCGTGCTCGAGAGTATCCTGGAGGCGAGCTGCTCGTCGGACATCTCGAGAGAGAATATGGCGACCTTGCGGCGGCTCATCATCGCGTAGTTCACGGCAATATTGAGCGCAAGGCTCGTTTTGCCCATGCTGGGCCGCGCTCCGATGAGCACGAGGTCGTTCGAGCCGATGCCGGACAGCATGCGGTCGAGCGCCGAGTAGCCTGTCTTTATGCCCTCGAAGCTGCCGGGGTCCATGCAGAGCTGCTCGAGCTTTTCGTATACGGTATTGAGAAGCGAGTTGAGGTCGGTGAACCCCCGTCTGTCGCGGCCGGTCTCGATGGCAGAGATCCCGGCGGCGGCGTATTCGACGAGCTCGTCGGCCCTTTCCTGATCGGAGAAGGCTCTGTCGGAAACGGTCCCGCAGAGTTCGATGAGCTGGCGCATGACGCTCTTCTCGAGAACGATGCGTATGTAGTCTCCGAGGTTGAGCGCGTTCGGGACGCACTGCGCGAGTGTGGAGAGATAGTCCTCTGCCCCGGCTCTGTCTTCGTACACCCTGTCCTTCTCGAGCGTGTCGATGAGTGTGACGGTGTCGATGCTGCGCCCGGACCCGGCGAGATATTTCATCGCCGAGTAGATCGAGCGGTGCTCCGATATATAGAAATCCTCGGGCTTCAGCCTGTCGGCGGTCTTTTCGATCTCACGCGGGTCGATCAGCAGCGAGCCGAGCAGGGCCTGTTCCGCCTGATATGAGAACGGCAGCCTTCTTATGCCCTCTGTCATGCTGTCGGTTACTGCCATGGCGCCTTATTTTCTGCAGACTATGAGATTGATCTTTCCGGTGATGTCGGAATACAGTTTGGCGTCGACGGTATAGCTGCCGCAGCTCCTTATCTGTTCGTTCAGCTGGAGCTTGCGTCTGTCCACGCTGATGCCGTGCTGCGCGAGCAGGGCCTCCGAGATGTCCTTTGCCGTGACCGAGCCGTAGAGCCTGTCGTCGGCGCTGCCGGGGGCCTCGATCTTGACGACGACTCCCTCGAGGGCGGCGGCCGTCTCCTTTGCCTCGCGGATCTCGGTCTCGATCCTGTGCAGCCTCGACGCCTCGCGGTTCTTCGCCTCGTTTATCGCCGCGGCGTCGGCCGCGACGGCGAGTCCCTTCGGGATGAGGTAGTTGCGGGCGTATCCGTCGGATACGTTTATGATCTCGCCCTTTTTGCCCTGGGACTTCACGTCTTCCTTCAGCAGTACTTTCATTTTTATAGGTCTCCTTGGATGTCGTTCTTTGTTGAGCCGCCTCTTCCGGCCCCGGGAAAGGGGAGGAGAAAGAGGTCAGTTTCCGCCGTCGAGGTATTCGTCGACGGCCTGCTTTAGCTGCTGTATCACGTCTCTCACCGTGGAGTCCTCGATCTGGGCTCCGGCGGCGTCGAAATGTCCGCCTCCGCCAATCTTCTCGAGGATCTGCTGTACGTTAATGCTGCCGTTCGACCTGGCCGACACCACGACCGTGCCGCCGCACACCAGCATGGCTATCGCGGCGTCGACGTCCCTCACAGTCAGCAGCGTGTCCGCCGCCCTGGCGAGAGATATCCTGTCCTCCGCGGTGATCTCGGAGCCGCCGTCGATGTCGCTGACCGTCATCGCGACGCGGCCGCGGTAGATGCGCACCGACGATTCGAGCTTCGTCTCGGTGACGAATCCCGAAAAATCGTTGTAGAAGAAGCTTCCGGCGGTCTCGGAGCTGGCTCCGAGCTCGCGCAGATATACTGCAGCGGCGAACGTCTCGCCGTTGGTCGAGCGGGTGACGTTGCGCGTGTCGAGCATCATGCCCGAGAGCATGACGGTCGCCTCGTGTTTCGTGAGCCTCGCTGAATCGTCAAGGACGCTGACGCCCACCGATACCGTCTCGAGCATCTCTGCCACCAGCTCGCAGCACGACGAGGTCCCGGGCTCGATGTAGGTCAGCGCCGGCTCGCGCTCGAATTCCGCCGTCTTTCTGTGGTGGTCTATGATGATGTAGTTCTGGATGCTGTTCACTATCTCGGGGGCCTCGACGATCTTGAGGTTGTTGACGTCGGCGATGATCAGCAGCGTGTCCGAGTAGATCATGTCGCGCGCGGCCTCGCGGTCGACGAATATGTCGGCGTACTCGGGCTGCTCGGCTATCAGCGCGGCGGTGCAGACCCTGAAGTTCGCGTTGTTCAGGTCGGATATGATCTTCACGTCCTGATTGTACGCCCGCGAGAGCTTCGAGAGGCCGATGCAGGCTCCGATGCAGTCGAAGTCGGGGTTCCGGTGTCCCATGAGGAGCACGTTCCTCGCGCCGATGAGCATCGGGATGAGGGTGTTGGCGGTGACCCTGGACTTTATCTTGGTCCGGTTGAGGTCGGTCTTTGTCCTTCCTCCGAACTGCAGCGTCTGCTCGCCGGTGCGAAGCACGGCCTGGTCGCCGCCCTTCTGAAGGGCGGTCTCGAGCGCCGCCGCGGCGTCGCGCTCGCGTTCGCGGATCGTTGCGCCGCATACCGACAGGCCCATCGAGAGGGTGACCGACATGCTGCTGTCGCCGAGCCCTATCTGCCGGACTTTGGACAGGATGTCAAAACTGGAATCGACGCATTCCGCGAGCCGGACTCGCGGGAAGGCGAAGAAGTACTTGTCTCTGCTGTATTCTATCATGAAGCCGTCGATGCCGGCGACCCATTCGCGGAGCACCTTCTCGGTCATGTTAGTCGCCTCTCTCGCGGAGACCTTGACGTACTGCGCGAGTTCCTCGAGGTTGTCGAGGACGGCGTATCCCACCACCGGGGCCTCTCTGTCTATCTTCCGTCCGGCCTCGATGAGATCGGTGCATTCGGTGAAGACGGTGAGCCAGGCGTCGCGCTCGCCGCTCTGCATAAGGTATGGCGTGCAGTTGAAGAAGCGTTCTCCTATCACGACGGGCCCGTTCGAACTGCCCGAGATCGTCTCGGATGCGTCCCTGCCGGTGACCGACGAAAGGTCAGAGCCGGTCAGCTTCCCGCCGGTGCCGGCTGCTCCGCACAGGGCAACGAGCGCGTCGTTGCCCCAGATGATCTTGCCGTCGACCGTGGTCACCGCGACGGGCGAGTCGAGCCTTCTGAAGACGTCCGCCAGCATGTTGTCGAAGTCGGGTGCGGAGGCCATCGCCGCGGGGCTCTTCGCCTCCCGCTGCCTGAGTATGAATATCGCGAGTTCGGCCGCCGCGCAGAGGAGCACTCCGGCAGCCGCCGCGAGATATCTGTACACTCCTTCGGTCAGCAGTACCGCCGAGGCCGTGAGCACAGTGAAGAACAGTCCCGCCAGCGCGGCCGCGACCGTATAGACCGAATTTCGCTTATCGTGCGTGGTTCTGCCGTTCATTCCGGAACGTCCTCCTTATCTCTTCCCGCGCCGCGTCCCGCCCGCAGCGGCAGAACGCATCCGGCGGATCCCGCCGCCGCGGCCGCCCGGTGACAGGCAAAAGGCCGCATTTCGCAGTTTAGCATAGGGATTATTATATCATAAAAGAAAATCCTTGTAAACGGTTTTTTGACGTTTCCCCGAAATATTCACCTGCTTTTCGGCCTTTTTTCGCAATAGCTCCGCCGCGGCGGGGAAAATGCGCCCTGCACCGGAAAAAATCAAAAAAAACGCCGAAACAGTCGATAAAAAGGCCGCGTGGCTATTGCAATCGGCGTGATTTCGTGGTATAATGTATACGTTAAGTGTTTGTGAAGTGTGCTGTGCGTGTGCGTGAAGGCGAGGATGAGAAACGAGGCGAGTGGGCGTGAGTCCACTCTTTATTAATGATTTTTTTCGGAGCTCCGCGCGTGCGGAACGGGAAGGGATGGTACCCGCATGATGAAAAAGGAATACACCGGCATTCCCGCGAAGGCGCTGCCGGTCGTTGCCCCGGCCGCCGAGGCGGCGGGCTGCTGCATATGGGACATCGAGTTCGTGAAAGAGGGCCCTGACAGGATCCTCAGGATAACGATAGATACCGAAAAAGAGGGCGGCATAGGGATCGCCGACTGCGAGGCAGTGCACCGCGAAGCCGACAGGCTGCTCGACGAGACCGATCCCGTCGGAGGAGGCGGATACACCCTCGAGATCTCCTCACCCGGCATCGAGCGTAAGCTCACGATGCCATTGCATTTCGACGCCTGCGCAGGCTGCGAGGCCGAGATAAAGCTCTTCAAGCCGCTTGAGGAGGATCCGCCGGAGGAAGAGAAAACGGAGGCGGAAGCGGAAAGCAAAGGGAAGAAGGGCGGCTCAAAAAAGGGGAAGGCAGCCGGAAGGAAGAAGTACACCGGCGTGATAGAGGGCTACGACGAGGCATCGGACTCGGTCGTGCTCGAAACGCGTGACGGCAGGCTGATGCTCCCGTTCACCCTGATATCGTCGGCAAATCTCGTGTACGACTTCGACGCCGACCCCGGCATATGACGCCGGGACACGACCCGTCCGAACGAAACACCATCCCGAACACCCGGATATATAAGAAAAGGACATTCAAAGGAAGGACCTGAATTAAAATGAACTCAGAATTTTTCTCCTCTCTGGCTGATCTCGAAAAGGAGTACGGCATTCCCCAGGAATACATGCTCGAAAAGACCAAGGAGGCCCTGATAAAGGCCTGCCAGAAGGAATACAACGGCAGAGACAATGAGGGACAGCCGAGCGAGGCCGTGATCAGGGTGGCCGTCGACGAGGCAAAAAAAGATATAAAGTGCTATCTCAGAAAGGATGTCGTCGAGACCGTCACCGACCCCGTTACGCAGATATCGGTCGCTGACGCCAGGGAATACAACAAGCGCATGACCGCGGGGAAGGTCCTCGAGATCGAGATCAAGACCAAGAACCTGCGCAGGCTCTCGGCCGGAGCGGCGAAGTCCGTCATCATCCAGGCGATCAGAGAGGCTCAGAAGGAGAACTCGAGAAGAGAGTTCGAGAACAAGCGCGAGGAGATCATCACCGCCACCGTCACCAGAGTCTGGGACGACACGGGAGACGTCGAGGTCGACACCGACAACGGCAGGCTGAAGCTCGCCGAAGCCGATCAGATCCCCGGCGAATATCTCGACGTAGGCATGAAGGTCAAGATATATTTCAGCGAGATCACCCGCCGCGGCGGTATGGCGGATATAAAGATATCGCGCACCGCCCCCGGATTCATAAGAGGCCTCTTCAGACTCGAGGTCCCCGAGGTCGCCAACGGCACGGTCGTCGTGAGGAACGTGGCGAGAGAGGCAGGCTCGAGGAGCAAGGTCTCGGTGTATACCGAGGATGAGTCGATCGATCCGGTCGGCACCTGCGTCGGTCCTCACGGAATGCGCATCGGAAATATCCTCGACAACCTCGCCGGCGAGAAGGTCGATATCGTAAGATACAGCGACGACAAGGCCGAATACATCAAGTCCGCGCTCGCTCCCGCCGAGGTCATCGACGTCGAGATGCTCGACGAGAAGGTCTCGCGCGTGATCGTCTCGCCCGACCAGCTCTCGCTGGCCATCGGGCTCTCGGGACAGAACGCTCGGCTTGCCGCGAAGCTCACGGGCTGCAAGATCGACATCAAGACCGAATGACGTCATGGCAGAGGCAGCTGGATCATCGGGCGTGAAGAAGGAGCGGCGCGTTCCCGAACGCAGGTGCGCCGGATGCGGAGGCCGCTTCCCCAAGACAGCGCTCATACGGATAGTCACATGCCCCGACGGCAGACTGGCCGTCGACAGGAGCATGAAGGCCCAGTGCCGCGGCACATACATATGCGCCGACCCGGCCTGCCTGAAAAAGGCGCTGAAGTACCGCAGGATCGCGAAGAGCGACGGCTCGGCGCCGGGAGAGGACGAAGCCGCGATGCTGGCAGCGGCCGTGGGTGAGCGCCTTGGCTGAGAAGAACGGAAGGGCGCTGTCGACGCTGGGACTTGCCGCCAGGGCGGGGAAGACCGTCTGCGGCACGCCGGCCGTCTGCGACGCGCTGAAGGAAGGAAGGGCAAAGCTCGTCGTGTCCGCCTCGGGCAATTCCGAAAACACGGCGAAGCGCCTGCGTGACAGGTGCGCGTTCTACGGAGTGACGCTGATCATGTCGGATGCCGACAGGGAGAAGCTCGGTACGGCCGTCGGGAAAAGGGAAGGCGCAGCCGCGGTGGCGGTCACCGACGAAAACCTCGCACGCGCCGTGTCTGCGGCGTTTTCCGCCGCGGAAAAGCCGCTTCACGAGCTCTGATATACGTACCCGCGGGGTGCAGGGAAAAAGCACAGACGTTTTATCCGCATATTAAGGAATCATTTTTGAGAGACAATTTGAAAGGCTCGGTAATTAAAGTATGGCAGTAAATTCACAGTTCAAACCTACACTGTTGGCCAAAGATCTCGGTCTGAAGACCAAAGATATAACCGATCTGTTCGCAGGGACCGGCATCAACGTGAAAACGGGGTCGGTCATGGATACCGATGCGCTCGACATCATGTGGGAGAAACTCACGCGGGCGTATCAGGTCGTGAACATCGACGACTATATCGACGGCATAACCTATATCCCGTCAGCCAAGGCGGCAAAGCCCGAGACTCCGCACAGCAGCGCTGCCGAAGAGGACAAAGGCGAAAAGACCGGGCCGGCTGCCGACACCGGAAAAGAGGCGGCGCCGTCCGCGGCAGATAAGAACGTATCCGGAAGCGGGGATGCCGCGGACAGGAAGGAAAAGGACGGGACCGCCGCGGGCGAAGCGGAAGGAAAGGACGAAGGCAGAAAGCCCGCCGCCCCGGACGCATCCGCCGGAGCCGGACAGGCCTCCGGAGCGGAAGGCGTGAACGGCCGGGCAGCGGACAGGCAGGACCGTGACCGGCAGCGCGAGAAGCAGGGCGTCAGCCGCTCTGCCACAGAGCGCTTCGAGTCCCGCACCAGCGCGGCGAGCGCGATGTCCCGCGACGGATCGAAGAAGAACGACCGCAGGGAAAAGGAAAAGGAAAAAGAGAAGGAAAAGAACCGCGGCGGACGCAGCGGCATAGTAATCAGGGAGAAGACGGGCGGCACCGACGAACAGGTCAGAGTCGAAACACCGGCGTCGAACACCAGAGTTGTCGACACGCGCGGCACGTCGAACGTCGATCTCTCCAAGTACGATGAGAAGCTCGACAGCTTCGTAAGCGACCAGATCGGCAGCCGCGATACGCGCGGCGGAACTCAGAAGGGCAAGATAAAGAAGACCTCCGCCGGCGAAGGACAGGACTCTGCCCAGAAGAGAGGCGACCAGGGCAAGGGCAGATCGGCCGGCCAGGACAGCCAGGGCGGACAGCGCTCGGGCGGCAGGACGACTCCTCTCCCCGATTCCGCCAGAAGACAGGCCGCCCAGAAGAGCAGGAGCTCACAGGGCGGAAGGTACCAGGGAGGCGGACAGCCCTCGGGACGCCAGGGAGCCGGAGGCGGAAAGAGAGACCAGCGCTCGAAGCAGCAGACTCCTCCCCAGCCGGTCAAGAAGCAGCCGGTCAAGGCCGTCATTCCCGACGAGATCACCGTCGGCGAATTCGCGCAGCGGATCAAAGTCACCGCAGGCGAGGTCGTCAAGCGCCTCATGATGATGGGGATGATGGTGACAGTCAACCAGACGATAGATTTCGACACCGCCTACCTCATCGCCGACGAGCTCGGTGCTGAGGTCACGAAAGAGGTGGTCGTCAGCATAGAGGACCGCCTCTTCGAGGACGAAAAAGAGGACAGCGAGGAGAATCTCCTCCCGCGCGCTCCCGTCGTCGTCGTCATGGGACACGTCGACCACGGCAAGACCTCGCTGCTCGACGCCATCCGCAACACCCACGTCACGTCGGGCGAGGCCGGAGGCATTACGCAGCACATAGGCGCCTACCGCGTCAGGATAAACGGGAAGGACATCACCTTCCTCGACACCCCGGGACACGAGGCCTTCACGGCCATGCGCGCCAGGGGCGCCAAGGCGACCGATATCGCGATACTCGTCGTGGCGGCCGACGACGGCATCATGCCGCAGACGGTCGAGGCCATAAACCACGCCAAGGCCGCGGGAGTCGAGATCATCGTCGCGATCAACAAGATGGACAAGCCGGGAGCCAATCCCGAGGGAATAAAGCAGGAACTCACGAAATACGATCTGGTGCCCGAGGAGTGGGGCGGCGACGTCATGTGCGTCCCCGTGTCCGCGCTGAAGAAGACGGGCATCGACGACCTCCTCGAGAGCATCCTGCTCATCGCCGAAGTCAAGGACTACAGGGCAAATCCCGACAGACGGGCAAAGGGCATCATAATCGAGTCGAGGCTCGACCGCGGACGCGGACCCGTCGCGACCGTCCTCGTGCAGAACGGTACGCTCCGGCCGGGCGACATCGTGATCGCCGGCACCTGCGTCGGCAGAGTCAGGGCAATGACGGACTACAGCGGCAAGCCGGTGAGGATAGCTCCTCCGTCGATGCCGGTGGAGATAGTCGGTCTCGACGACGTCCCGACGGCCGGCGACGAACTCAACGCGGTCGAAGACGAGAGGATGGCGAGGGAACTCGCCGAACAGCGCCGCTCGAAGGCCAAGGAGGACACATTCAAGGCCAACAGCCGAGCCAGCCTCGGCGAGCTCTTCGCGCAGATCAAAGAGGGTGCGAAGGACTTCAACATCATCGTCAAGGCGGACGTCGGAGGCTCCGCCGAGGCCGTGAAGCAGTCGCTCGAGAAACTCTCCAACGACGAGGTCAAGGTACACGTCATCCACGCCGCGGCCGGCGGCATCACCGAGAGCGACGTCATGTTCGCCGCAGCCTCGAACGCGATAATCATAGGCTTCAACATCAGGCCCGACAGAAGCGCGACCGAATCGGCCGAGAGGCAGAACGTCGAGATCCGCACATACAGGATCATCTACGAGTGCATCGAGGAGGTCGAGGCCGCCATGAAGGGAATGCTGGCTCCCAAGTTCAGGGAGAGCATCATCGGACATGCCGAGGTCAGACAGGTCATCCACGTGCCTAACGTCGGCTTCATCGCCGGCTCGTACGTACAGGACGGCAAGCTCACGAGGAGCGCCCTCATCAGGGTCATCCGCGACAGTGTGGTGATCTTCGAGGACAAGGTATCGTCGCTCCGCAGGTTCAAGGACGACGTGAGGGAGGTCGCACAGGGATTCGAGTGCGGCATCGGACTCGAGAAGTTCGGCGACCTCAAGGTCGGCGATATCCTCGAAGCCTTCGTCATGGAGAAGATAGAAGAACAGCAGTGACAGCTATCCCGGTGGCCGTATATCGGCCACCGGGATTAAAATTGGTTTTTCTTGCACAAATCAAGAATAAACTGTTGACAAAATATGAACAAAGTGTTATAATTTGGTAAACAGACAGGCAGGATCATTCCGGAATGAACTCCGCCCGGCGGAGGCATGGCAGCCCACGGCTTTGTCCGTAACGCAATGCATTCAGAAAGGAAACAGTCTATTTGCCAAATGAAGATAAGGATCTATCAGGTCAACCTCGGCCGTGACGCCGCCGGGGCCGCCTTTTCCGGCCTCTCTTCGCTGGAGAGGCGCGGACGCGGCAAAAACGTCGACAGTTCGATATACGATTTCATCTGGGAGGGAACGCTCGCAGCCGACGATCTCGAGGACGTCTACGAGATCTTCAACGGGGACCTTCCCGAGGACTACGAAGGCAGGACGATGTCGGTGTCGGATATCGTCGGTATAGAGAGCACGGAGGATGGTGCGCCGGACGAGTATTACTACTGCGACAGCATCGGCTTCAAAAAAGTCGAATTCGATCCGTCACTTGCCGGGCCGGAAGACGGCGGCGGCAGGATGCGAGTCCTTCGCGTAGAGCCCGGAAAGGCTCCCGAAGTCCGGGAGATCGAGCGCGGGCTCGAATCGCTTCAGCACGAGGTCGACGGATATATCGAGTGCGTGTATCCCTTCGATGACCCCGTAGCGCTCGTGGTGAACGAGGAGGGCAAGCTTGACGGCCTCGAGCTCAACAGAGCCCTCCGCGACGAGACCGGAGGCATCTGCGACATAATCGCGGGAAGCTTCCTTGTCGTCGGTCTGACCGACGAAGACTTCTGCTCGCTCGACGATGAGATGATAAAGAAGTATTCGGAGATGTTCGCGTCTCCCGAGATCTTTCTGCACATCGGCGGCAGGCTCCACGTATTTCCCGCTCCCGATGCGGATTCCGCCGGATAAAAAAAGCGCCGCCCGTTCGCGGGCGGCGCTTTTTGGTACGACGGGCATGCGCGCTTTCCGTCTGTTGTTTCATGAACGATAAACACGTCATCAATATACCAATAATGGTTGGGCGCAAAAGGGCGTAATGCTGTAGTTACATTTGGTACTTAATGAATGATTGATATCCCCGTCTTTTCTACAATTTGTTTTTGAACCTGCTCAACCAAAGCATTTGAGACACTAAAACCTCAAAAATTACGTAATAGGTCGACGCCAAGCGACGATAGCAGCTCGGAAGTCTTACGCTGGATATGAGAGATTCTGTTCGTATCCGACCCATGTTCGTTCACTTTGTAGATGTTCTTAGTCAGCTTCAAAACGTCTTCGGGAGAGTATTTCTCGTCAAGTTTGGCCGTTCTGAGTTTATTCAGCAAACCGTAGAAATATAACAAACTCACATGATTGAGAAAGCACCATCCGCGGAAGAATTCGTCGCTATGTGCGTATGAAGCCGAGGGAACGACAGAGTTTTTTAGACAATCAAAACAATCTTCTATGTCCCACCGCTGTTTGTAGGACAGATATATTTGCAGAAATATCCGTGATCTTATTCTCCAAAGAGAAGCTTTTTATACTCTAATATTGATTTGTTGCGTTTCGCATCCTTTTCAAAAAAAAGCTCCAGCTTTTTTCGATCTTCACTTGTTCTTCCATATGTATTTTCAAACTGTTCTATTATTTCTTTTTCCCCTATCAATACTCCGATTCCGCCCTCTAAAGATTCATCAATCAAAAGGATCCATTTACAAGGTGAAGAAAAATGCATAGTCATTGAATAAAGTCCTTCAATTCTCATATAATCATTAAAAGAAAATGGAGAACTTATTATGAATATTTGGTTTCTTGAATCTCGAAAATCGTCATTTTCTCCTGCTTGCATTAAAAACAAAGGTGCATTTCTATCTAACAGTTTAATTAAGGATAAAAATTGTTTTTCAAAAAGCAACAAATCATTGGTGGGATAGAGGATTGTCTTTTTGTATTCCTTTGGATATTTCAAATCCTTTAGTGATACTATCTTCGTGCTTAATAAAACTTTAGATATTTGTTTTTTAAAAAACATATTATTTTTGATTATCTTAATTATGGCCATAAAAATTTGATTCCTTTCAGTCCTGGGACACCAGAAATTCTTATGGATGAATAATTATCTAACGGCTTAGGAAAAATCCTAAATTCGATTCCTCGTGAATTATAACCTACATATTTCCCCGGCGCATACTCTTTTAAAGGACCCGTTTGTGATTTGACAAAAGCCATTGCATCATCATGAGAGCCATTTACGGTTCTAAACCCAGAATTAATACCTTTGCATTGTTGATTGAACCGCCGTGTACCGAACGGTACGCACGGTGGTGTGGGAGGTCGGTCACTCAACTAATGGGTGACCTCCTACCCGATTCATGTTCACGATTCGGGCAGTCCGGCGGTGTCTCCGTCCCTGAACTGAAGACGGTAGAGCCTTGAGTAGATGCCGCCTTCGCGCTCCATGAGTTCCTCGTGAGTGCCGAGCTCGGCTACTCTGCCTTCCGAGATCACCGCTATCTTCGTGGCGCGGCGGACGGTGGAGAGCCTGTGCGCCACGACAATCGTCGTACGGCCGCGGGTGAGTTCGTCGAGCGAGCGCTGGATCATGATCTCGGTCGTGTTGTCGAGTGCGGAGGTCGCCTCGTCGAGGATCAGCACGGGCGGGTTCTTGAGAAAGACCCGCGCGATGCTGAGCCGCTGTTTCTGCCCGCCCGACAGCTTCACTCCGCGCTCGCCGATCTCGGTGTCGAATCCGTTCTCGAGCGTGCCGACCCATTCGGAGATGTTGGCCCGCGCGGCGGCTTCGTAGACCTCTTCCGGCGTCGCGTCGGGACGTCCGTAGAGGATATTGTCGTAGATCGTCCCGTTGAACAGGAAGACGTCCTGCTGAACTATGCCTATGTTGCGGCGCAGCGAGAGCGAGGTCATCGATGCCGTGTCGATGCCGTCGATCGTGATCCTTCCGCCGTTCAGCGGATAAAACCGGGGTATGAGATGGCAGAGCGTCGTTTTGCCGCCGCCGGAAGGCCCGACCAGCGCCAGCGTCTCGCCCCTGTTCACCGAGAGCGTGATCCCGTGGATTATCTCATCGGATCTTTCATACGTGAAATTAATATTCTCAATGGATATACTGCCGTCGAGTCTGCCGGGATCGACCGCCCCCGGGGCGTCCTTCTCCTCCGGCATGTCCATCAGCTCGACGAACCTCGAGAAGCCGGTCACGCCGTTCTGGTACTGCTCCATGAACGAGATGAGCGTGTTGATAGGAGAAATGAACAGGTTGACCGAAACGATGAACGACGAATAGTCGGCAAAGTCTATCTTTCCGTTGTAGAGGAAGATGCCGCCCGCGATGAGTATCACGACGTTGAAAACGTCGGTGATGAAGCTCGAGCTCGAGTGGAACTTGGCCATCGCGCTGTATGACTTGCGGCATGCCTCGACGAACATCCCGTTGCCTTTCTCGAACTTCTCGATCTCGCGCTGTGTGTTGGTGAAAGCCTTGGTCACGCGGATGCCGGAGATGCTGCTCTCGAGCGAGGCGTTGATCACGGCGTTGCCGGCGCGGCGTTCGGTGAAGGCCTCGCGCATCCTGCGTCTGTAGTGGACCGAGACCGCTATGAGGATCGGCACGCAGGCGAAGATGATGAGGGTGAGCCAGATGTTGATCGTCGACAGGTAGATGAAGGCGAGGATGAACATCGTCGTGCTGATGAGCAGGTTCTCCGGCCCGTGGTGCGCCAGCTCGGAGACGTCGAAGAGGTCGGACGTCAGTCTCGTCATGATCTTGCCGGTCTCATTGTCATCGTAGAACGAGAAGGGAAGCCGCTGCAGGTGGGAGAAGAGGTCGCGCCTCATCTGCGCCTGCATCCTCGTGCCGATCATATGTCCGTAATACTGGACGAAATACCGGAGGAAGAGTCTCAGGACGTAAAGCGCCAGGACCGACAGCCCCGCTATTATCACCATACGGAACTTCCGGTTCGGTATGAGGTCCTTGAGCATGAGATTCGTGATCACGGGATACACCATTCCGATGACGGAGATCATGATCGAAGCCAGCATGTCGAAGGTCAGCATGACCCTGTGCGGCCTGTAGTAGTGTATGAACCTGGAGATCAGCTTTTTTTCGCCTATCTTCGCGGCCGATGTCTCGGTGAGACGGCTGCCATGCGAGCCATCACGCGGGGTGCCGTTATCCTTTTTTGCCATCGAACAGTACCTTTCATTGCGTCAGTCGAAGTCGATCTCGGAGAGCGAGGTGCGCACTCCCGCGTAATGCAGTGCGCTCTGCAGTTCCTTTACCTGCCGTCCGTCGAGCCTGAAGTCGTCGAAGAGCGCCGCTGCGGTGCCCGCCGCCTCTCCGGTGACGGCGCAGGCCGGTATAACGCGTGTGACGTCCCACATCGCGTCGGAGGTGCTTATGTCTCTTCCGGCGGCGAGCAGGTTCGACACGCCCTCGGGGCAGAGCGCGCCGAAGGGTATCTCATATACCGGCCCCCGCTTGCGCCAGTGTCCGGTCAGCCCTACCGAATCGGAGAAGGAGCGCCGCTCGTCGGATGTGTCGAGCAGCGCCCGGCCGGCTATGCGCCGGGTCATCCTGACCTGCGGTATCGAGGTTATAGCCTCGGGGACCGAATCGGGGTCGTCGGTCAGTTTCTTCTCCCAGTCGGCGTATGTCGCTGCGTGCGAGAGCTCGGTCATGCGCGAGAGCTCGGTACCGTCGATGCCGGCGAAGCGTTCGGGGAAGAGAAGCTCGGGGCCTCTACGGAACGGTTTATCCTCTTCGGGGATGTCGGCGGCTCCGACCATGACGCACTTGCGCTCGCCCCGCGAGAAGCGGTAGTACCAGCCGGCAAGTATGTTGCCCTGGCCGAACAGCTCGGTCCCGGCGCCCGAGAATTTCGCGATGTCGGCGTCGCCCGTCGCGTCGATGACGCTGCGGACGGCCACCGCGAAGCGGCCAGACTTGTTCTCGCATATGAGGTGCGTGATCCTCCCTCCCGACGTCTCCGCCGCGCATACCGAAGTCCCGTAGAGTATCTTCACTCCGGCGTCCTTCAGCAGTTTTTCGGACTCGAGCATGAAGAGGGAGGCGTTGAAATAGGTCTTGAACCGGTGCTTCGTTTTCTCTTCCTTCGTGCCGCCGCAAAACCACGCCTCGGGCGGCTTCCTCTCGGCGCCGTGCCGTACCGACAGACGGAGCAGCTCCTCGCCGATACCGTAGATGATCTGGTGGCCGCAGCCGTCGCAGATCGGCAGATAGCAGGTTATGAGCCCCAGTGTGGCAAGTCCGCCCGGGGCGAATTCCCGCTCGATGAGCAGGACGTCGGCGCCGTGCCTTGCCGCGGCGAGCGCCGCGGAAATTCCCGCGATGCCACCTCCGGCGACCGCTGTGCCGCACGACAGCGTAACGGGGGTCCTGAGTTCTTCTTCTATGAACCGCTGCAAATCCTGTTTCTCCTTTTTCAGTTCAGTTCGACGTCGATGTATACCGGAAAGTGGTCGGAAAGAGTGTAGTAGAAGTCGGGCAGGATATGCTCGAAGGTCATCACCCTGGAGGTGCCGAGGCCGCGGACGAGCATGTGGTCGATGCCGCTTTCGGTGTATGTCCCGCTTGAGAGAGTCAGCGAGAAACCCGAAGGCGAACAGGAGTGGTAGCCGCGTTTGTCGTCGGTCGATACCGTCGCGATCTTCTGGCAGTTGAGGAATCCGCCTTCGGTGAGTACGGCGAAGGCCTTCGACGTCGTCTGGGTGTTCAGGTCGCCCTGTATGAAGACGGGACATCCGTACGTCTTCTCAAGCTCCTTCGTCAGCGCGACTATCTCGGCGGCCTGCCGCTCCCTGCTGGCATTGCTTCCCTCTTCGGCAGATTCGCTCTTCCACCAGAGGTGCGTCGAGAGCGAGATGAAGTGCTTCCCGGTCGCGTTATGCCTGAAATATCCCCAGGTGTAGCCCTTCGAGCGCGCGTCAGAGGCATAGCCGAAGACGTGATGCCCGGATTTTTCGAGCGTCACCGTCTCGGGGTTGTAGATCAGGGCGGTGAAATCGGCTACCGGATCGTTTATCGCCAGCGAGGAGTATTTCACACCGAACTTTTCCATGTTGTAAAGGATCGACGACAGCATCTTCGCCGTCATCTCCTGAGTGTTGATCACGTCGGGCATGTAGGCGGTGTAGACTCTGGCGAATCCGACCGATCTGACCTCGGCCGAGCAGTTCTCGCCGATGGCGATCCAAGCCTCCTTGTTGCTGTCGCAGTTCCATACGTTGTTCGTCATAAGGCGCAGATTCGAACCCGGCGTCCTTTCGCTGATCCGGATTCCCATCGATTCTCCTTTCAGCGCCGTCCCCTCGGGAATATCTGCGCCCCTGTCAAAATAGTCGCCCAGCAGCTTTACGCAGGCGGCCTTCACCGCCCAGGAATTGTTTCCGTTTATATAGATGTTTCCGCTTTCGACCCTCAGCGACCACTCGCTGCCCGTGAGTGCGGCGGCGAGCTCTTTACCTCTTTCGCCGACCGAGCCGACATAGATCGCGCGGCCCGGGCCGTCGTCGGTCTTTACCACAGGCGGGATGCGGCCGGTGCTCTCACCCGTCCCTTTCGCGAGCCAGGCACCGGCGTCCGCCGCACCCTCGTCCTTCTTGTTCGAGACGACTATCCTGTACCCGTCAAGCGGGTTTCCGGCGACCGTCGCGGACTGTCCGGGATAGACATACCGTTTGACGACCGGCTCGTCAAGTCCGGCAAAGAGCACCCTGTCGGATTTTTTCATCTGCTTCACGATATCAGAAAAGGCGCTCAGCGCCTCAAGCGTCGCCTGTTCGGTGCGGCCGGTCACCACGAGCTTGTTTCCCACGAAACCCACGAACCAGTCCTTCGCGAGGAGATCCGCCAGGACCTCGGCCGTCTCGGGTCGGTTCGTCGGACCGATCAGGATCTCGGGCCGGTCGGGATCGGGCTGCGCGCCGTGGTAGAGATAATCGTCGGTATATGAGAGTTTGCCTTCGCCGAGATCTCTCAGCGACTTGAATACGGCAGAGATCTTACCGACAGCCTCGTCGGAGGCGTCGGCCGTCCTGACGAAGGAAAAGAGAAACTCTCCGTTTTCATATAAGACGCGCTCGGCCGGTCCGTCCGGAACTTCTTCCGGAGCGGAGGAGAGTGTGGCATCCGACGCCGTCGACACCGCCGCTCCGCCTCCTCCGCAGCCCGGGAGCAGGGAGGAAAGCAGCAGATGGAGCGCGAGCATCGCGGCAGGAAGCCATTTTGATATTCTTTTTTTCATTATTTGCGACATAAGCGTGTTACACCGGGATGGCGTCCTCCGCCGCGGACGTCACATGATCGGGACGGAGGGGTCCTCGACGATCTCGTCAAGGCAGTATTTGCCCCTGACGGCCGGCTCGCGGCGGAACCACTTTCCGCGGGTGAAATCGGGAAAGGCGACCGGTGCGCCGCCCTGCGCGATCGACGCTTCGGAAAGCGGACCGATCGCCATCCAGGCGGCGGTGTCGTAGGCGTCGATCGGGGTGCCGGTCCCGTTCTTCACCGCCTCGACGAATGCACGGCAGACAAGCCAGTCCATACCGCCGTGGCCGCCTCTCGCCGTCATCTTTATATATTCGGCGTGGAGTGGGTGATCGTACTGTTCAAGCAGTTCCTTCTCGTTCGGGACTTCGTTCCCGGGCATGCCTTCGAAATAGATGTAAGCGTTTTTCGAAGAGGTCTCTTCGATCATCCCCTTCGTTCCGCGGACTGTGAATGCCCTGGTGTAGAACGGGCGGGGAAGAGTGGTGTCGAGGGTCAGCCGCACCGTTTCGCCGCCGGCGCAGGTGAGGATCGTGTCGACGATGTCGCCCTGCATGATCCGGACGTGCTTGTAGACGTAGTCGTCCTCGGGGACCTTTTCGGCTATGTATCTCTCAAGTCCTCTCGCCTTCGAGGCGAAGGAGGAGAGGGTGAGGATCCGGTTGCCGCGGTTTATGCCCAGGATCTTCGAGATCGGTCCGAACTCGTGGGTCGGATACTGCTCGCAGTTGCGGTATACGTATTCAGTGACGCGGTAGTGGTCGTCTATGTGGCCCTCGGTGTTGCGGTGGAGCAGGTCCTCGGCGGGGAGATAGTGATGGTATCCGCCCGAGCAGTGGACGATCTCACCGAAGAGCCCTTCCTTCACCATCCTGAGCGCGGCCATCTCGCGGCGGCCGTAGCAGCAGTTCTCAAGCATCAGGAGCGGCGCGCCGCTCGCCTCGGAGGCAGCCACGAGATCGTAGCATTCGGATATGTCGTAGGCGGTGCCTACCTCGACTGCGGTGTATTTTCCCGCGCGGAGAGAGTCGAGCGAGCATATGATGTGGCTGTTCCAGCCGGTCATCACGGCGACGGCGTCGAGGCCTTTGTCCTCAAGCATCTCGCGGTAGTCGGCCGTCGCACGGGGCAGAGGCTTTCCCATATCCTCAAGAGTCTTCAGGGTCCTCGCGACCTTCGTGTCGACGGGATCGCAGATCCAGGTGATCTCAACGTCCTTCATCTCGGCAAAGCACTTCTTCAGCATGCCGTGGCCTCTCCGTCCGAGACCGATAATCCCCAGGGAAATCCTGTCTTTCATTTCTTCATTCTGACCTTTCAGTATCTTTCCGCCACCGGCGGACAGCCATTATTATACCACAACAGGCCGGTGTTGTAAATCGGTTATTCCTCCGGTCGGGCATAATCTGATTTGTTATCCCGGGATTTATTGAAATACGAGACGGAAAATGTTATAATAGTATTATAGTATTGCGTGAAGAGCCTGGCAAACAGTGAATTGGTATTCTGCGGAGCGACGGTGCAGTCGATCGCGAAGGATCATCCCGTCACACTCTGGGTGCGTGAGGATGCCGTTCTCCCCGAGTTTGAGAATGTTACCGTCGTTCGCATGAAGCTGTTAACCCATCTTGCGCCGTCACTGCACAAGCCCTACGAGGAGACCGTTGAGATCTGCAAAAAAGACGGGATAAACGTCGCGTACGACGGTCTCAGCCTCACGCTTTGACCCTGTTCTGAAAAACGGTCATACGATCAATCGCGACGAAGCAAGTTACTGGCTGGGCGATTTGTGACTCCGCAGTTGGAGTATGATCTGACCTGGAAAGATGAAGCAGCAAAGAACATGATAGACATAGGCAGGGAGGTGCCTGATAAAGGTATAGACGAGCCTCAGGTTCAATTGATAGTATACATCGAGTGATCTGTTCACTTCCCCGTACCGGGCGCGGTTTTTATCAAAAAACCGGCCGATTTGCAAAAAACAGTTGCAGAGAAAGCATTTTTTTGATATAATATAATACACTTAGTTTACAGACAGCTGTAAAATAAGGCCATACCAGCCGGGGAGTTAGCGGTGCCTTGTACCCGAGATCCGCTGTAGCGGGGGTGGATTCCCCGAACGAGGGTGGAGTCGACGCGGTCTGCAGCCTGCCTGTCTGTGTTGAAGGACGGGTCTCGCGCAATCGGACGCTGTGAATCATGTCAGGTGGGGAACCAAGCAGCATTAAGCGGTAAGTCCGGTGTGCCGCGGGGTTGCCTGTCCGGAGCAGACGACAGTATATGCGCGCGGCGGTAATATTCGACTTCGGGGTGTATGGTCTTATTTTGCAGCTGTATTTTTTTTGAAAGGACGGGCTGCGGAGCCCGCGACGGGCGTTCCGCAGAGAGGATGTCATGCATCAGGCTCTTTACAGAAAATGGCGTCCGCGCAGATTCGACGAGGTTTGCGGGCAGGAGCATGTGACAGATATTCTGCGCTACGAGACTGCAAACGGCCTCATCAGCCACGCATATCTCTTCTGCGGCTCGCGCGGTACCGGGAAGACGACCTGCGCCAAGATCCTGGCGAAGGCAGTGAACTGCGAAAATCCGCAGAACGGCAACCCGTGCTGCGAGTGCGCGGCCTGCCGTTCGATCGCCGACGGGAGCGCATCCGACGTCCTTGAGATGGACGCGGCGTCGAACAACAGGGTCGACGACATCCGCACCATCCTCGACGAGGTCATCTATACACCCGGCATCCTCAAATACCGTGTATATATAATCGACGAAGTACACATGCTGTCGGTCTCGGCCTTCAACGCGCTGCTCAAGACGCTCGAGGAGCCGCCGGCGCACGTCATATTCATACTCGCTACGACCGAGCTGCAGAAGCTCCCCGCGACCGTCATTTCGCGCTGCCAGCGCTTCGATTTCCGGCGCATCGGCACGCAGGTCCTGACGTCGCGGCTCAAGTTCATCGCGAAAGAGGAGAACATAGGCCTCGACGACGACGCCGCGCTGATCATCGCGCGATTCGCCCAGGGAGGCATGCGCGACGCCATAAGCCTGTTCGAGCTCTGCGCCGCGGGCGGAAGAGTCACCGCGGAGCGTGTATACGAGGCCGTCGGGATAGGCGGCAGGGAAAGGCTCTCAGAATGTGTCAGGGCGGTCGCCGCGGCCGACTGCGCGAAACTGTTCGACATCGTTTCAGGGATCTATTCGTCCGCCGGGGACATAGGTGTTTTCTGGCAGGAGCTCACCGGATATTACAGGGACATGCTGGTACTGAAGACGGTCGGAGCCGGCGGGGCCGCGTCCTATCTCGACCTGACAGATGCCGAGACCGCCGACCTGTCGGCCGACGCCGCGATGTTCACAAGGGAAAAACTGATATACCACTGCTCGGTGCTCGACGACGCCTACGCTTCGATGCAGCGCCCCGGAGCGAGCCCCCGCACGGTGGCCGAACTGGCTCTCGTGAGGCTGTCCGACGAACGTCTGTCGGCCTCTCCCGCGGCGCTCCAGTCCCGGATCGCGGCGATAGAATCGAAACTCGCGTCGGGGCAGTTCGCCGCGGACATGACTGCTGCGGGCGACGGCGTTCCCGCTGCGGGGAGGAACGGACCCGTGGCAGCCGTATCCGCCGCTGTTTCCGGACGTCCCGCCGGCGGGGCCGTCGCGGCGTCCGTAAGTGATGAAAAAGGAGACCGCGCCGCGGCGTCGCCGGAAGCAGCCTCCGTGACCGGACCGGAGCCCGCACAGGCTCCCGCAAGGACAGTCGAGCCCTTCTCGGGCTGGCAGGAGGTCCTCGAGACGCTGGGAAACACGAATCCCGGTGTCGCGTCGCTGCTCCGCACCGCGTCGGCATTCTGGTCGGGAAGCGGAAGCGAGCGGAAAGTGGTCATAAAATACAGGAGCGACGTCACGCGCAAGCTCGCCGAGGCCCCCGAGACGGCCGGCAACCTGCTTGCGGCGCTGTCGTCGGTGTCGGGGCAGAGACTGGCTCCCGGCAGCGTAGTCTTCGAAAAACAGGCGCAGCAGATGCCCGCCTCCGGAGGCGGCATACCCGAACTCGACATGCTGTCGAAGAACTGACCCCGCGTCCACGTACCTGTCCCCGTCATAATTCCGAACACGCCGCGGATTCCCGGCGGCGGTGATGCCGGTCCCGCCCGCAGGCAGCCGGACCGACAGGCCGGACAGAGTACGGGGATGAAACAGACAAATGGAAAGAAAAAAAACCGAAAGGATACATCAGAAGATATGAAAGCCAGACTTCCGAAAGGCATGGGCGGCGGCCCTCAGAACATGAACGCGATGATGCGTCAGGTCCAGCAGTTCCAGGAGGAGAGGGAGGCGCTCGCCGCCGAACTCGAAGAGAGAGAATACGAAGTATCCGCGGGCGGCGGAGCCGTCAAACTGAAGATGAAGGGGAGCCGCAGGGTGGAGGAGATAGTCATTTCTCCCGATGTCATCGATCCCGACGACCCCGAGACACTGGCCGACATCATAGCAGCGGCCGTCAACGAGGGGATCTCGAGGGCAGAGGCCGACGCCGCGGCCGAGATGTCCGCGCTCGCACAGAAGTTCGGCATACCCGAGGGGGCGCTCTGATGCCCTCCGCGGACGGGATCAGGTCGCTCGACGTACTTGCCGACGAGTTCGGCAAACTCGGAGGAGTGGGCCGCAGAACGGCTCAGAGACTGGCTTTCGCCGTGCTCGACCTGAGCGACGAGGAGGCCTCGCGCTTCGCTTCGGCGATACTCGACGCCAAGCGCAACATACACCGCTGCCCCGTCTGTCAGAACCTGACCGACGAGGAGATCTGCCCCGTGTGTTCAGATACGACGCGCGACCGCAGCGTGATCTGCGTGGTGCAGGACACGAAGTCGCTTCTGGCAATAGAAAAAGTCCGCGAATATCACGGACTTTATCATGTGCTTCACGGCCTCATATCTCCGATGCAGGGGATCACTCCCGACGGCATACGGCTTCGCGAGCTCGTCGAGCGGGTCGGGACCGACGGTGAAGTGAAGGAGATAATCATCGCGACGAACCCCACGGCCGAGGGCGAAGCCACCGCGATGTACATCGCGAGGCTGCTCCGTCCCCTCGGAGTGAAGGTCACGAGGATAGCAAACGGGATCCCCGTCGGAGGAGAGCTCGAATTTGCCGACGAATACACGCTCCAGCGCGCGTTCGAGGGCAGGCGCGAGTTCTGACCCTCCCCCTGCCGTCAGTTTTCGAACGCGGTCTCGGCAAAGAGGATATAGTGATCGGACGCGTCGCTCACGATCGTTCCGGCCGAGACCTCGGTGAAGCAGTCTGACAGGATGATATTGTCGATCGCCGATGAGCCGCCGGGGAAAGTCACGTGCCGGCTGTTATTACGGTTAATCATGAGCGGAGCGGAGAGGACTCCGAATTCGGAGAAGTCCTGCGTGTTGAAATCCGCCGTCAGAACATAGTGGCGGCAGTCGCTCAGCATCCTCGAGATCGCCTCGAACTGCCCCGTGCGGAGGCTCAGCGACTCGTAGGACAGATGGGTGTTGAAGAAATGCACCTCGGTACCGTCGACGTCGAGCACGGCGTGGCCTATCGACCTGCTCTCCTCGGTGCCGGAGGCGAGTCCCTTCACCGTGAAGCTGACGATCGGATATTTCGACAGTATCATCGTTCCGTACTGGCCTCCGCGGTAGTCTATCGCCCGCGTGAAGCGGTAATCCGGATATCCGGCGGCTTCGGCGATGAGCTTCGGCTGATCGGCTCCTCCCGATCTGGTGTTGAGATAGTCGACTTCCTGTATTCCGACGATGTCTGCGTCGACCTGCTTTAGTATCTTTGCCACGGCGTCGATGCCCTTCGCCGCGTGCTGGATGTTGTAAGACGCGATCTTCATTTTGAATGATACCTTCTTTTCTTCCTGGGTTTCGGGAGACGTTCCGGTCTCCGGGGGCAAAGCAGTCGTCTGCGCGGCAGCGGTATCGGCAGGATCCGTCCCGTCAGGTTCGGATGACGTTATGTCTTCGGTCGCTCCGGCGCTGCCCCGGGCCGGCTCTCCGTCCTCCCCGCACGACGGGAGGCAGAGCGTCAGGACGGCAGTAAATAACAGTATGAGCGCGACTGCCGGCGGCAGTCTTACTCCCAGTAGCTTTTTGTGACTCATTTTCGGTCCTTATAAATTCGTTGTTTTATTTTTGTACCGGTACAGAAAGGCTGAATAAGCGGATCATGGAAATCAAAACCGTAAAATTCGGCGGGTCGTCGCTCTGCGACGCCGCACACTTCAGGATGGTAGGCGATATCATAAAGTCGGATCCTTCGAGGCTTTTCGTCGTTCCGTCGGCGCCGGGAAAGCGCAGCCGCGACGACGTAAAGATCACCGACATGCTGTACGAATGCTACAGGCTCTCGCGCGAACACGCGCCCGACGAGGCATTCGACAGCGTATATGAGGTGATCTGCGGCCGCTACCGTCAGATCATCGAAGGTCTCGGACTCGCCTACGACATCTCCGGCGAGCTCGAATACATAAAGCACGCGATACTGCACCGCGCCGGGCGCGACTACGCCGCCAGCCGAGGGGAGTATCTCAGCGGGATCATACTCGCGAAATTCCTGGGGTTCGATTTCGTCGATGCCGAGAATGTGATCTTCTTCGGGGAGAACGGCGCTCTCGACAGCGAACGCACCGTGCAGGAGCTCACTGCCGAACTGAAGAGACACGGGGAAAAAGGAGTGGTGATACCGGGCTTTTACGGGATCATGCCGAACGGGACGGTCAAGACCTTCTCGCGCGGCGGCTCCGACGTCACCGGATCGATCGTCGCGCTGGCCTCCGGCTCGACCCTCTACGAGAACTGGACCGACGTTTCGGGCTTCATGGTCGCCGACCCCAGGATCGTCGACAATCCGCGCGTGATCGGGCGGATCACCTACCGCGAGCTCCGCGAACTCTCGTACATGGGAGCTTCGGTGCTGCATCAGGATTCGATCTTCCCGGTGCGCAACGCCGGTATACCCATCAACATAAAGAACACCATGCGCCCGGAGGATCCGGGAACGATGATCGTCGCGGACGCTCCCGACTACGACAGCGGACGCGTGATCACCGGCATCGCCGGCAAGAAGGGCTTCTCGGTCGTGACGATCGGTCACGACATGATGAACTCGGAGATAGGATTCGGCCGGAGGGTCCTCGAGGTGTTCGAGGAGTACGGGCTGTCATTCGAGCATCTGCCGTCGGGCATCGACACGATGAGCGTCGTGCTGTCGACTCCCGAGTTCGAGAAGAAGCGCGAGCGTGTCCTCGCGTCTCTCGGGCATATGATACACCCCGACACACTGACCGTCGAGGACGGTCTCGCCCTTATCGCGGTCGTCGGACGCGGTATGGTCAGGGCCAAGGGAACCGCCGCCAGGGTCTTCGGGTCGGTCTCCGACGCCGGAGTCAACATCAAGATGATAGACCAGGGCTCCGACGAGCTCAATATCATCCTGGGAGTCGAAGAGGCCGATTTCGAGAAGGCGGTAAAGGCGATCTATTACGAATTCCTGCCGGAAGGCTGATCTCCGGCGGATGAGCGCCGGAGAACGTCCGGAGTCAGTCAGTCAGTCAGTCCATCTTCTCGCTGAGCTGTTTGCCGCCGAGGATGTGGAAATGCAGGTGCTTCACCGACTGACAGGCGTCGGGTCCGCAGTTGCTGACGATCCGGTATCCTCCGGTCAGACCTTCGGCTGCCGCGACCTTCGGGATCGCCTCGAATATCGCCGCGACGGCCGCGCTGTTTTCGGCGGTCACCTCGTCGGCGGATCCTATGTGCTCCTTCGGCACAGCCAGCATATGCACCGGAGCCTGGGGATTAATGTCCCTGAAGACGAACACCCTGTCGTTTTCGTAAACTTTTGACGACGGGATCTCACCGGCGATTATCTTGCAGAACAGGCAGTCCATTTCTGTCACCTCCAAATGATAGTAGAATATATTATATCACACACAGATCGGTAAAATCAATATGTCAGCGCTTAAATTCTTCGACGTGCACACGCACGTCTATCCCGAAAAGATAGCGTCCGCCGCCTGCGAGAGCCTCGGCAGATTCTACGATTTCCCGGTGCCGGGAAAGGGGACCGTCGACGACCTATCCCGCGTATGCATCGAAAACGGAGTGAGCGGTGCGCTTTTCCTCTCGGTCGCGACGAACGCTCATCAGGTGGCAAAGGTCAATGAGGGCGCCGCGGCGTCGGTCGCGTATATGCGCGGCAGGGGACTGCTGTCATATGCCTTCGCAGGCTACCATCAGGACTGCACCGACCCCGAGGAGGTCGTCGCGCACGCGGTCTCGCTGGGGCTTTGCGGTTTCAAGCTCCATCCCGACATCCAGGGGGCGGACATCGACGACGAACGCTTCCTCCCGCTCTACCGCCTCTGCGAGAAGGCACGGCTCCCCGTATATTTCCACATGGGCGACGACCGGCCGCAGTACAGGTTCTCCGAGGCGGTGAAACTGCTGCGCGTGATAGAAAGGTTCCCGGACCTGCGCGTCGGTGCCGCGCACCTCGGCGGGTATTCCGCGTGGGAGGACGCCCACCTGCTGACCGAAGCTCCCGACATCTGGTTCGACACTTCGAGCAGCCTGTGGGCGATAAGCAGCGGATACGCGTCAGAGCTGATACACATGCTGGGTCCCTGGCGCTGCATGTTCGGGACCGACTACCCGGTGAAGAACGCCGACACCGAAAAGATACTCTTCGAAGCCCTCGATCTTACCGACGGAGAGCGGAAGGCGGTAGCCTTCGGCAACGCGATGAGATTTCTCGGCACGGGGATCGGGTGCGAATGACCGGCATTAATCTGATTTTTGCAGCAAGTCTGCCGAAATAAAAAAATACCGAAAGGAGCAATACAATGAATTTCCTCAGATCAGTCTGGCCGACTCCCTTCAAGATCGAAAAGGGAAAGATCGGCTCCTTCATCATCCAGCTCGTGATATTCGTAGTCATCTGCGCTGTGGTCGGATGGCTGATGTCACTGCTCAGCGGGATCAAGATCGTGGGGCCCATCTTCAGTGTCATAGGTTCTCTCATGGGGATCTATTCCACCGTCGGCATCGTGCTCTGCTTCCTCAAATTCTTCGGAGTGGTCAAATAATCAGGCCGATGAAGATCCGGCGCCCGAGGCGCGCACGCGCCTGAGTGCCCGGCATCCCCGCGTCTGCCGCGTTACACCGTTTTACGGTATACCGCGGCAGATCTTTTTTTCGGAAAAGGTATTGACAAACTGATGAACATATGATAAAATATTCATGTGTTCAGAAATCAAGCATCGGACGGTAGAAAAAATGAGTCAGAAAATCTACGACGGAAAGGCGATCAGCCACCTGATATCCAACGTGGCGGAGGACGAACTCTGCGACCTTGCCGAACTCTTCAAGGTGTTCGGGGATTCCACCCGCATAAAAATCCTGTACGATCTGATAAACGGCGAGAAGAACGTCACCGAGATCTGCGCTGATCTCGAGATGAACCAGTCGGCTGTTTCCCACCAGCTGAAGCTGCTGAAGTCGTCGAAGCTGATAGGCTCGCGGCGTGCGGGAAAGCAGATCATATACTTCCTTGCCGACGATCACGTCAAGACCATCATCGCGATGGGCAAGGAGCATATCGAAGAATGACCCCGTGCAGTTCACAGGTACGGGTGACCTTCAACGGATAAAAAAGAGAAGGAGACCGGAAGATGAAAAAGAAATTCAAATGCGAGATCGACTGCGCGAACTGCGCCGCCAAAGTCGAGGACGCGATCTCAAAGATCGACGGGGTGAAGGACGTAAAGGTCAACTTCATCATGCAGAGATTCACTCTCGAAGCCGACGACGAAGTGTTCGGCGAAGTCCTGAAAAAGGCCATAGCCGCCGGCAAAAAGATAGAACCCGACTTTTCCGTCGAGCTCTGATGAGCGCGGGCGCGGTTCACAGTTTACCGAAGGGATCTTCAGAGAGATGGGCGAAAAGCAGAAAAAGGGACTGATCAGGATACTGTCCGCTGCGGCGGTATTCTTAACGCTGCTGATACTCGAGCACACTGGGGCGCTCCCGTTCATATTCGGGAACAGGTGGCTCAGCCTTTTGTGCTACCTCGCGCCGTATCTTATATGCGGTCTGCCTGTCATACGCAAGGCGTTCCTCGGAATAAAGAACAGACAGGTCTTCGACGAATCGTTCCTTATGGTCATTGCGACCGTCGGAGCCGTGGCGACCGGAGAGAACTCCGAGGCGGTGGCCGTCATGCTTTTCTACCAGGTCGGCGAGTGGTTCCAGGACTACGCGGTCGGCCGGTCGCGCAGGTCGATCAGGGACCTCATGGACATCGTGCCCGAGTTCGCGAATCTCGTGCTCCCCGACGGGACCGTCGAGACCGTCGATCCTGACGACGTATCGGTCGGCGACATCCTGCTCATACGCCCGGGCGAGAAGATCCCGGTCGACGCCGAGGTCCTTACGGGCGAGAGCCTCATCGCTACGGCCGCTCTGACCGGCGAGTCTGTCCCGCGTGCCGCGGGACCGGGCGACGCCGTCGTGTCGGGCTGCATCAACGGAGACGGATCGCTGACAGTGAAGGCGACGAAGGCCTTCAGTGACTCGACGGTATCGAAGATACTCGAGCTCGTCGAGACCGCCGCGGAGAAGAAATCGAAGACCGAGCGGTTCATCACGAGATTCGCGAGATACTATACACCCGTCGTGGTCACGGCGGCGCTGTTTTTGGCGCTGATCCCCCCGATCTTTCTCGGTGACTGGCGGGGATGGATATACCGCGCCTGCGCATTCCTTGTCATATCCTGCCCCTGCGCGCTCGTCATTTCGGTCCCGCTAGCCTTCTTCGGAGGGATCGGAGCCGCGAGCCGCGCCGGAGTCCTTGTGAAGGGGTCGAACTTTCTCGAGCTCATGGCTGACGTCGACACCGTGGTGTCCGACAAGACAGGCACGCTGACAAAGGGCAACTTCAGGGTCACCGAGGTCATACCGGCGGAAGGAACTTCGGCGGGCGAACTGCTCAGCAAGGCCGCACTGGCCGAGGGGATGTCGACGCATCCGATAGCCCGCTCGATCATGCAGGCGCTGGCGGAGGCCGGCGGCACAGGGGCGCCTGATCTCGGCAGAGTAAGCGGGACCGAGAACATACCGGGACTGGGACTTGCGTCGACCGTCGACGGCCACCGGGTGGCCGTCGGAAGCGCGGAGCTCATGAGGCGCGAAGGTGTCGCAACGTTCGAAGAAGCCGCGGGCGGCGCCGCGACGGTATGCTACGTCGCGGAGGACGGCAGGTTCCTCGGCACCCTGCTCATCAGGGACGAAGTCAAGCCCGAGGCCGCATCCGCCATCGCTGCCATGAAGCGCGAGGGCGTAAAGAGCACCGTCATGCTGACCGGCGACAGGAAGGGAGTCGGCGACGCCGTTGCACTGGAACTGGGCGTCGACAGGGTGCACTCCGGACTGCTGCCGCAGGACAAGGTGACGAAGGTGGAATCGATGCTGGCCGAGCTCGGAGGAGAAGGAAGGCGGCTGGTCTTCGTCGGCGACGGCATAAACGACGCCCCCGTCCTCACCAGGGCCGATGTCGGCATCGCGATGGGCTCGATGGGCTCCGACGCGGCGATCGAGGCGGCGGATATAGTGATCATGGACGACGACCTGCGGCGCATACCGGCCGTCATGAGGATCGCGAAGAAGACGGTGCGCATCTCGAAGCAGAACATCGTCTTCGCGCTGGCCGTCAAGACCGCCGTGCTGATACTCACGGCGTTCGGACTGTCGAACATGTGGACGGCGGTATTCGCCGACGTCGGCGTCGCCGTGCTGTGCATACTCAACTCGATGAGACTGCTGGCCGTAAGGAAGACGGTTTGACCCGGGGAGGATGTCACCGTAAAGACAGCAGACATCATCCGCGGGATAAGCAGCGGATCCGTTATTGCCGGGGAGCAGGCGCGGCGGGACATAATAATACATTATCAAATAAAAACAGCAGGGGCCGTTTAGTACAGCCTCTGCCGTTTTTTTTGGTGCGCCCGGCATGCGCGATTACTTGGCGGTGAAAGTCCGCTACAGACTTGGCAGTAGGAACTGTTAGCCGAAGGCGGATTTGCGTGCAAAACTTATGTCCGTCGTGAGGCGGACGTGGGTTACTTCAATTCCCGAAGTATCCCGCCCCGGCGGAGTTCGTTTTCGCCAGGTTACCGCGATTTAAGGAACTCTTCGTATCCGTCGTCTATAAGCTTTATAAAAAACGGGGCGACGAGTTTCATCCCCTCTTTGTTGAGGTGGCTTGAGTCCTGCGCCGATATGCAGTACTTTGCTCTGAAAACCGCGTTGGAGACGAAGGCGGGGACGAGAGAGGTATCGGATGCGTTAATCGCCATGGCGTAAGGAAATCCCGACGCTGTCTCGCAGAAGGCATCGGCATAGGCGGTCGACTCCGCTCCTGCGGCGTTCTTTTTTCCGTAATCCCAGTTGGTTATGCAGACTATAAAGGCATCCGGGTATTTTTCGTGGAGCTGCCCGATACAGGAAGCGACGGCTCCGCGGAAGGTTTTCGTGTCGACGCTGCCTGGTTCTCCGACGGGAACGCAGTGGTTCCAGTCGTTGGCTCCGCCTTCGAAGAGGACGATATCGGGAGAACCGTTTTTCATGGCTGATATCCGGCGGCACATCGGGTTGTTCGTCGTGATATAATCTGAAACGGTGCTGCCGCCCGCTCCGTAGTTTTCAAAGGTCTGCCCCTGCTCCGACGCGATAAGAGCCGGCCAGACGTCTTTTTTCGGGTCCAGTCCCTCGCCGGCGAAATAACTGTCGCCCAGAGCGTAAACGGTCAGACCTGGCAGAGCCGTTCCTGAATATGCGGGAGCTTCGGGTATCTCGGGCATTCTTTCGTCCGACGTGAAGCGGAAAAGCTCGCCGGCGGGTATCGCCGTCTTATTCTTGGCGATATAATCCGACAAAAGCCGGTAGACCGCCCCGGCGGTCGCATCCGGTGTGCCTCCGATAAGATAGATCCTTCCCGATCTGACGGCAGCGACCCAGTCCAGCGGACCGAGTGAAGAATATAATTCCGCGCATCCCGGCCGGTCCGCGTTCCCTATGACGATCTCTGCGGCTCCGTCCCGGGGATCGCCGCCAGCGTCGGAGACGACCGTGTATTTAAGCCCTTCGACCGATCCCAGTCGGGTGACGAACGCCGAAATGACCGATGAAAGCCGGGCGCTCGATTCACCGGCGGCGGATACGATACGGAAGGGAGCCGCCGCAAGATCGACCGTATTGTCTTTGGGGGCCTCTGTTTCTTCCGCCGTCGTTTCCACGTCAGCGGACCGGGCGTCAGTAGCTGCCTCCGTCGGGACCTCTTCCTGCTTTTGCGTAAGTCCTGTCTTGATCTCCGGCGCGGGCGCCGGGTACCGGGCGGCGCAGGAGCACAGTTGAAGAAGCGTGAGAAAAAGCGCCGCGGAAACCGTCCTGCGGAAAGAGTCACTCATCCTGCCCATCTGCATTCGCCTCCCTGCGTCCTTTGTGCGGATTCACGAAAAGATCGATCATGAGTATCAGCGATAAAAGCAGTTCCGCACCCAGAAAGATGTATCTTACGGTCAGAAATCCGGCGGTCCCGGTCAGAAATGAAAGATCGATACCATCCTTCCCGAACATGCCGAAAGGGCTGTATTTTTTCGCCTCCATAAAACAGGGAAGCGTGTAAACGTTGAACAACGAATCCGATAAAAGGAAAGCCGCCGCGGAAAGCAGAGCGGAAACGGATACTGCGGTGCAGCATACCGCCGTCCCTTTTCTTCCGAGTCTGCCGGACGTTCCGCCCAAAAAGGCAATAAAGGCAAAAGCGACGGAACCCAGCCAGGGAAGGGCGGCGGGGAGGACGCGGAGAATAGCGGGTACGATCCTCTCCGTTCTGAATCCATTATCCGTGGAGTCTCCGGCAAGGGAGATGCCGTAACAGCTCATACGGACCGTGGACAGGAATATTGAAAAGAAGTATCTGAATGTGACAAGGCAGAGGGCTGAAAGAAGGAACAGGAGTATGATTTTCCTCCGCTGCGGTTTTTCTTTTTCGTTCATTGAAATTCAGGGCTTTTTTTTCAGCATTGACTCGTACCGAGATTATTTGAATCTCCAGAGCGTTCTCACAAGAGACGTTTTTTTGTCCTTACCCCACCGCTGAAAATATACGGTTATGAAGCTGCCGTCGGGGTACGCGGCCGTGGCGTGATACCCGAGGGCCGGGAAAGCCCCCGGCTCCCGGCTTACAGGCGCGTCGGGACACAGTTTTTCGATGATCGGTCTGTCCGGAGTCACTTTCAGAAATTTCCGCCGTTCCAGCCCCAGCGGGAGCATTCATCGTACTGAACGTAGATCCGGTCGGCGGGTATGCCGAGTTCGCGGCTGAAGATGTCGCAGACGTCCCGGGTCATCCCGTCGAAGGCGGAATCGGGAGCCGTGCCGAAGATCTTCACCTCTACCATGGCGGAGGGCGCCGACGCGTCACCGGCAAAATACATGTGAGAACCGTCGGTGAAATTCAGCATAAGCCACCGCTCGGTCTTTCCGGGAAAGTTCTCGATCGCGCGTCCGAGAGCGGCGGCGATCCTTTTTTCTTTTTCCTCCGGTACCTTTACCGAAGTGGTCGTGTTGATGTAAGGCATCTGACTGCTCCTTTTTTGAATAAGACTTCGTTATTTAAAAAACCGCCGGTATCCGAAAGCCGTTCTGCTCGGACCGGAGTGAACAGAACGGCTTTCAGGCGTCAGGCGCGAAGGTTTTCCGCCTTTACGCGCCTTGATTTGCTTTCGCCGCACTGCCGCGGCAGGAGAATGGGAAGGGAAAAAAGAAGGTCACGAATAGTATTTTTCCCTGCGCTTGCGGCGCACTGCGAAGAACACGGCAGCCGCGATGATAACCGCGAGCATCGACAGAGCTATTATATTCGTCGGGTCGAAATCCTCTCCCTCTCCGGATTCGATCTTGAGTCTTGACCAGAGGTTGTTCATATACCGGTTGGTCTCGGGATCGAGCAGGCGGTAGCAGTACTTGTCGTACTCCGCCTTGAAATCCAGATCTTCCGGATAAAGGATGTCCATCGCGTCCTCGTGGATCTCGCTCATATATTCGATATACTCCCCGTTATTGATGACGAGTGAGTTGGGGGACGCGTAGCAGATCATTTCGGCATCGGCTACGGCGGGCTCCTCGGAGAGCAGATAATTGATGAAGATGTTGGCGATGCGGTAGGTGTCCTCGTCCCGCGCCGGATTCTTCGGGATGCATATCGCGTCGATGAAGAAGTTGGTCGACTCGGGCTGGCAGAAGGCCAGATCCTCGTTGTTTTCATACATGAAGAGGAAGTCTCCGGCGTAATAGGCGGCGACGTACGCCTCACCGCTCTCCATCTTGTTATATACCTCGTCCATGACGTAGGACTGAACGAGGGACTTCTGCTTTGCGAGATAGTCGTAGGCGCGGTCCCATTCGGCGCGGTCGGTCGTGTTGACGTCGATGTCGAGATCGTACATTGCTATGCCGAAGGCGTCTCGCGGGTTGTTGACCTGAAGGATCTTGCCGCGAAGTTCTTCGCTGCGCATGGCTCCCCAGCCGTCGACGAGTCCGTCGGGGACCTTGGCGGAGTTGTATATCAGTCCGATGACACCGTATGTGTACGGGACCGAATACTGCTCGCCGGGATCGTAGAAGAGACCCTTGAAATCGTCCAGGATATACTGATAGTTGTCGATCAGCGAGAAATCGAGGGGCTCCAGCATTCCCTCGTCACGGAGTTTGGCGACCATATAGTCGGAGGGGAAGATGACGTCGTATTCGGCGGCTCCGCTGGAGAGCTTGTTGTAAAGGTCTTCGTTTGAGGGATATGTGGTGTAGTTGACCTTCACCTTTTCCCCGTAGGTCTCAAGGTACCAGTCTTCGAAGGCTTCGATCGTGTCGAGGGAACCGTCCGAACCGTCGGAGATGTATTCTCCCCAGTTGTATACGTTGAGGGTCTTTTCCACCGGAGGCGGTACGAAAAGGAAAAGGAAGACGATACCGACGGTCACGCAGGTGAGCAGTGCCGACACGCCGATCATTATCTGCTTTTTGTGCCGGCGGATCTTTTCTGCGAAGGCGGTCCTGCCGCTGCCGTCTCCTCCGGTGAGGTTGGAGAGCAGAAGAAGGACGAAGATGACGACGAATACGATCGAGCATATCGCGTTCATATCGGGGGTGACCTCGCGCTTCGTCATCGAGTAGATGAGGATCGGAAGGGTCTGGAAGCTGTTGCCGATAGTGAAGTTGGATATTACGAAATCGTCAAGGGAGAGTGTGAACGCCATCACCGCGCCCGAAAGGATGCCGGGAAGGATGAATGGGAGTTCCACCTTAATGAACGACTGGACCGGAGTGCATCCCAGGTCCCGGGCGGCTTCCGACAGGCTCGGATCCATCTGACGGAGCTTCGGCAGCACCGAGAGGATGACGTAGGGAAGGTTGAAGGTTATATGCGCGATAAGCAGTGTCCCGAAACCGAGGAGGGAGTGCTGCATGCCGAGGATCACCTGAACGAAGGCGAAAAGGAGCAGCATCGATATACCGGTCACGATATCCGGGTTCATCATCGGTACGTTGGTCACCGAAGTCACCGTGCTGCGCAGGGCTTTGGAGCGCATATAGTGTATGCCGTAGGCGGCAAGGGTGCCTATAACCGTCGAGATCACCGCCGAGAGCAGCGCGATTATCAGCGAGTATTTGAGGGCTTCGAAGGCTTTTCCGCTGGAGAAAAGCTCACGGTACCATCTGAGGGAGAAACCGGTGAAATTCGTCATGCTCTTCGATTCGTTGAACGAGAAGAGGATCATGATGAAGATCGGGAGATAGAGAAGTAGGTAGATCAGAAACGAGTAGGACTTAGAAAGGACAGTGGCCCGGGAGGAGGTCTTTTTCATATCACCACGCCTCCCTTCGACGAATCCTTGTCAAAGCGGTTCATGATGAAGGTCGAGATAAGGACGATCACCATCAGAACGAGCGACATGGCGGCGCCGACGCTGTAGGTGGAGGTGCTTGCGAAGGCGGTCTCAATGGCGTCGCCTATCAGCAGATACTGACCTCCGCCCAGCTTCTGGGAAATGTAGAAGGTACTGATGGACGGGACGAAGACCATGGTTATTCCTGACACCACTCCGGATACCGAGAGGGGAAGAGTGACCCTGAAGAGGGTCTGGACCTTGGAGCAGCCCAGGTCGGCTGCGGCCTCGCCCAGCTTCGGGTCGATCTTCGAGAGAACGGTGTAGATCGGGAGCACCATGTATGGCAGATAGTCGTAGACCATACCGAATATTACGGCTCCCGGAGTGTTGATCATATGGAGCTCGAAGTCCTCGCCGAAGATCTTCTGGAGAGTCCCGTTGATGAAACCCGTGTCCTCCAGAAGTTTCATTATGGCGTAGGTCCTGATGAGGAAGTTGATCCACATGGGGAGCATGACCATCATTATGAGAACGCGCTGGGTGCGGGGGGAGCACAGGGAGATGGCGTAGGCGAGAGGATATCCTATGACGAGGCAGATGACGGTCGCGATCAGCGAGTAGCTCGCCGAGCGCACGAAGGCGTCGGTGTAATCGCCGAGAGCGGCAAAGTTTTCAAAGGAGAACCCGCCGTCCGCCCCTCTGAAGGAGTATACGGCGACGAAGATCAGCGGCGCGATGATGAACAGTACTGCCCATACCATATGCGGAGCCGCCGCTACCGGTCTTGCGTCGCGGGTCCTGCCGGTCATTCGGACGCCTCCCCGTCGGGATCGGAAAGATGATCCATCTCGTCGCTGAAGGTGGAATAGTCGCCGAACATCCCGGAGAAT
This sequence comes from Clostridia bacterium, assembly GCA_017454675.1. Classification (GTDB taxonomy): domain Bacteria; phylum Bacillota; class Clostridia; order Oscillospirales; family CAG-272; genus CAG-390. The sequence goes on along the minus strand of JAFTCN010000046.1, from coordinate 9,960 downwards.
TCCGACTTCTTCATGACCTGGATCTCGTAGGGGTCGATGGATATGCCGATGGTGTCGCCCGCCCGGAAGGCGTCGGTGGTCTCGATCATCCATTTGAAGTTGTCGATGTCAGCTATGATCTCGTAGTAATCGCCCTTGAACGTGACGGCTGTGACTTCGCCTGTGAGCATGGCTTTGTCCACCGGGACTATGTCGATATCCTCGGGTCTGACGACCACGTCGACGGGCTCGTTGGGCTCGAAGCCCGCGTCCTCGCAGGTAAAGGTCTGGCCGGCGAACGAGACGGTGTAGTCCTTTATCATCGTGCCGTTCAGAATATTGCTCTCGCCGATGAAGTCGGCGACGAAGGCGTTCTCCGGCTCGTTGTAAATCTTTTCGGGGGTGCCTATCTGCTGGATCTCGCCGTTCGCCATCACGACGACGGTGTCAGACATCGAAAGCGCCTCCTCCTGGTCGTGGGTCACGTAAATGAAGGTGATGCCGGTCTGCTGCTGCATGCGGCGCAGTTCGACCTGCATGTCCTTGCGGAGTTTGAGGTCGAGAGCTCCTAGAGGCTCGTCGAGGAGAAGTACCTCGGGGCGGTTTATCAGAGCACGTGCGATGGCGACGCGCTGCTGCTGTCCTCCGGACAGGCTCGAGACGTCCCGCTTTTCGAAGCCGCGGAGGTTGACGAGCGTCAGCATCTCGGTAACGCGGGTCTTGATCTCTTCGTCCGGAGTCTTGGAAAGACGCAGTCCGAATGCGATGTTTTCGTAAACGTTGAGGTGCGGGAAGAGAGCGTAGCGCTGGAATACGGTGTTGACGTTGCGCCGGTGGGGAGGAAGATCGTTGATCCTTTTCCCGTCGAAGATGACGTCTCCCTCGTCGGGGGTGACGAATCCGGCGATGATCCGCAGCGTTGTCGTTTTTCCGCAGCCGGATGGACCGAGAAGGGTGATGAACTCCTTCCGGTGGATGTCGAGGTTGATCGATCTGAGCACCTGCTCGCCGTCGTATGACTTGGAGATCGAGCGCAGCTCAATAAGCTTTTCGTTGTTCATTCCGCCATTTCCTTACATAAAAATATTCCGGAACGGGGCCTATGACGCACACCGGAAAAAAGCGCAAAACCGTCCCGCCTTCATCGGTCGGGACGGCGAAAAAGCCGGGTGCACTTACGTACCGCAGTTACCGTCGAATATTATATCAAAAAACCGCCGGAACTGCAATAGTTTCGGCGGTCTAAAATTCGAATTCTAATGATATTTTTCAGGTTCAGAGCCCGTTTTGTCTCTCTTCGGGGCTCGCGTCCGCGTCCTGTACGGGTTCCGTGTCCGCCGTTGCGGCCGGAGCGCGCCACTTTTGCGACGTCGACTTCATGACGAAAGCCAGAAAGACGGCGAAGGCGGCGGCTGGGATCAGGCAGACCAGAGCGAGCGCTTTCCTGTCCAGATTGAGAAAGAGCGAGAAAAAGTCCATCAGCAGTATCTGCGCCGACATAAGGATGATGAAGATCAGCATTCCGGGATTTCTGAACACGCCGGCGGCGGCCTCCCGGGACTCCGGCAGAGTCAGGGCCAGCGCGCCCGATTCGCGGATCTTTTTCCTGCCGATCAGGTTGACGAGCGCCGCCGCGACGGCAAGGACCGCCATCACGGCCAGAATGAAGACCGTCGGCGAGAACGAAGACTCACCGCCGCCGTTCTTCGTGAAGAGGAGCACGATGTCGGGCACCGTGGCGATAGAGTTGATCGTCGCGTGCAGCAGCATCGTTATAATGATGCGGCCGGTCTTCATATAGATGACTGCGAACATGAACCCGCAACAGAAGGCGAGGAAGAACTGGGCGCTGTTCCCGTGTATCAGTCCGAAGAGTATGCCCGAGACCACCGCCGCGGGCAGCTCGCCGTAGCCGTGGATCCGGTCGAGCAGGAACTTCCGGAAGATCAGCTCCTCGAAGAAGGGAGCTCCGATGATCGCGTAGATGTAATAGGGGAGCATGTGGTCGGAGAACGACTCGAGGAAGCCGTCGGTCGCTCCGCGGAGACCGATGAACGACGGGATGTTGCCGAAAAGAGCGCCGATGGCCCAGCAGCCGAGCGCGGTGACCGCGTAGTAGGCGATGTGTCCCGCTCCGGGATATCTCTTTTCGATCGGTGACGCCGGCACTTTCCTCAGCATGAGGCGGAAGAACGGGATGCCCGCCGCCATTCCGAGTGCGGTCCCGAGCACGACGGCCAGCATAATCACGAGCCCGGCCGATCCGCTCCCCATCAGCGAATTTACATATTCGAGTATTCCGGAAATATATCCCCCGATGTCGCCGCTGCGCAGAGCGTCGAAGATCGCGACCGGCGGGTCTTTCATGAACGAGACCAGGACGAAGGGAACGATTAACGCGACCATCACGAGTGACGATACCACGCTCATCGCGAGATAAAGCAGGCACGAGGCGAATCCGGACCGGTTGTACGCCTTTCGCGTCAGTACTGCCATATTTGCTGATTCTTCCATGTTTTTCAGTTCTCCTGTTCGTTGACAGTCATTTTTTTCTTTTGTGTTTTCGCTCGTGAACGAGGATCCGCCCGACGAAGCTGCGCTTCACCTTCATGGCGCCGACCGGGCAGAATTCCTGGCAGCAGAAGCATCTGATGCAGTTTTTCCTGTTTATCACGGCTTTCCCGCCCGAGATGCGCACGGTTTTCTCCGGGCAGACCTTCGCGCATTTCCCGCAGCCGACGCATTCGGACTTCGTTACGTGCGGCTTCGACAGCGTAAGGCGTCCGGCGATCCTGTAAAGGAGGCCCGACACGGGCCCGCTCCCGAAGTTGCCGAAATCAACGTTCTTTCGCTCCGTTATGATACCGTAGTCCCCGATCCGCGGAAGGTCACCCGCCAGCACGGGGTGGGGCTTTCCGTCGGCCGGAGCCTCTCTGACCGAAGGGGCAGCGGCAAATCCCCGCCGCCCGGCGGCGGCCAGTGTCGGCACGTCGGAAGGCCCGAGACCGATGATCTCCGCGGCGCAGACGTCGAGCATATAGGGCGAGCGCGACGCCAGAACGGCGCCTATCGGGCGCGGAGTGCCTGCCGTCGGTCCGTTGCCCTCCATCCCGACCACGGCGTCGCAGACGCAGAGGGAGGGGCGGGAGTATTCGTTGAGGTCGACGAGCATGTCGGCGAAGTCCGAGTGGTTCCGGAAGCGGGAATGGTATTCGGCCTTGAGCGTGCCGGGGATCGCGCCGAACATGTTCTTGACGGCCGCCGACATGCCCATCATGCCGTGCGTCTTGAGCTTGCTCACGTTCACGATCGCGTCGACTTCGTCGAGCCAGCACGAGCCGGTGAACTCCCGCAGGACGGCACCTCCGTCGAATCTCCTCGACGCTATCTCAAAGTTTTCGTTGAGGACCGCTCCGGTTCCGGTGCAGATCTGCATACCTGTCGTGCGGTATACCGAATTCAGCCATGCGGAATTGAAAAGGCCTCCGGGACTGTCGCCAATCACGACCTCGCCCGCGCCGGCCTCGAAGAGCATCTTCGAGAGCACGAGGACGAGCATCGGATGGACGGTCCCCGCGCGTTCTGGAGCCATGGCCGAAACGAGATTTGCCTTTATGCCTATCTTCATACCCGGCTTCACGAAGTCGAGTCCGGACACGCCGGTTACGGCCTGCGCGAGAGCGGCTTCCAGAGCGCTCGCGGTATAGTCCCCGCACAGCGCGGAACAGACGTCGGGCGTCACTGCCTGTTTCTGGCCGCCGAAATTATGCGGTTGAGGATCCTGGATGCGTGTTCGTCGGCTGCGGCGTCGGCGATCACGGGAAGCGATACGACGGTCCCGTCGGCGGCGGTGATCTTCAGATGACCGTATACGGCGGTGCCGGTTCGGCCGACCTTCTCACCCGGTTCGATGACGGCGCCGGTCAGTTCTGAATACCCGTATTCGGCGAAGAGGTCCTCCCCGGGTCTGTCGGGGCTTATCAGCGACGACAGCCTTCTTCCGATGCAGATCCGGTCCTTCTTCAGGACATAGCCGGACAGGGAGTAGACCGACGAGCGTGCCCTGCCGTCGCTGCCGTCGCGGCGGAGAGTGCCTTCTCCCTCGAACCAGTAGGTGTCGAAGAAGACGGGCTCGTATTTTTCCTCTCTGACGGAGGTAGACTTCGGTCCGTAGGTCTGTTCGAATTTGATCCTCGCGGCGTTTTTCTGTCCGAATCTCTCATTGAAGTCGGAAGCGAATTCCTCGCGGATCTTCACGAGTTCGTCGTCGATCTCGGAGTCCTTGATCTTTATGTTCGAGAATACTGCCCAGATCACGACTCCTCCCACCGTCAGCAGGAAGGCCAGAGCGTAGAAGGCGTAGTGGAAACCTCTCGTGAAGGAGAGTATGAGGAGCAGGAGCCCGACGCCTATCATCAGCGCCGAGATCAGAGTGGGCAGAGACGACGGCTTCTGGCCGAAGTACTTTTCGTTGCGGGCGTAGTTCATTTTGTCACACTTTCGGATGTACCGGTTCACCTGTTCATGAGCGAATCGATCATTTCATCGGATTTTTCTTTGATTATGGAGGCGTAGTAGGCTATTATTATGATCTCGAGGGCGTTGGTGAGGCGTTTTTTCGCGCCGGCGATCTTTTCTTCGTAATCCTCCGTGACTTCGCCGATGCACTGCTTGAGAGTCGCGGCGGAGTCCACCGTGACCTCGGTCTCCATCAGCCGGTCGAGGATGCGGCAGATATAGTCGTAGAGGCGCGAATCGGGGATGATGTCGTCCGACCGGTCGTATACGCGTCCGTTTATGTATGAGACGAGAAACGCGATCTTGTCGAGACGCATGCAGCTGCGCAGCATGTTGATTATCAGTATGTGCGCCAGCTGGTCGATGTTGTATTTCTTGGACTTCGGGTTCTCCACCCAGCCCCGCTTCGTCCAGTTCTGGAGGGTGGTGCCGTCGATGCCGGCGATCTCCCGGATCTGGGTCAGCATTATGCCGTCGGAGATGTAGAAGATCTTTCCGAGGAATTCGAGCCCCGTGACATTGCCCATCGAGGCTCTGTCGAGCACGGTCCCCGGTATCTTTTTTTCGTTGATCTGCAGATTCATGAGATAATATCAGCGCCTTTCCTGTGAATGATGCGGATGATTTGTGTCCGCCTGTTGCAATATTAATATTATATCACGCAGTCAGGCGACTGTCAACAGCTTTCGCAAAAAAGATATCGCTGACGCGGCGGGACCGTTCTCCGGCGGGAAGAGCGCAGGGGCTCCGACTCACTGGAGCGCTGCTCCGATGACGGTGCCGTACTGCGACATCTCGGGGATCAGGAAGCGCACGCCGAAGACCGGCTCGAGCGAATGGAAGACCCTGGTTATCGGCTTTATCGTGGTGAGGTTGCCGGTGAGCACGATGTCGCACAGGCCGAAGTTCCGCGCGGCGAAGATCGAGATCATCGCGACGGTCTCGGATACCATGTTGAAGATGCCGAGTGCGATGTCGTGGCGGTTGGCCAGGTCGGAGAGCCCTCCGAAGTTCGAGGCGGTGAGGTCGGTGTTGATGTTGGGGAAGATTCCGGGTCTCGAGATGTCGCTGATGCGGAGGTCGACCCTCGAGAGGTCGCCGCCCTCGCAGAGCTGTTCGAGATGACTGACGCTTCCGATGTCAAGCATTTTGCGCGAGAGACCGTTTATCGTACCGCCGCCGACGCCGGTGCCGCCGAGGTAGTCGCAAGTCACCTTTCCCTCCGACTCCTTCGCGTGGATGAGCGCGGTGCCGGTGCCCATGCTGACGACTATCGCCTCGGAGAGTCCGGACAGATAGAGACCGCCGATACCGATGCTGTCGAACTCTGATACCGGGACGCAGGGAAGCGAGAAGACAGGCTCGGTTATGAACGCCGACCCCACTCCTGTCATCATGACCCTGTCGATCCGGTCCAGCGGAATCCTGTTCTCCAGAGTGAATTTGCCGAATGCGCCGTAGGCCGACGTCACCGGGTCGTTCGCCGTGACCAGCATCGGGAAGACGAGTGTCCCGTCGGAAGTGAAGCCGACGATCTTGGTGGTGCTCCCTCCGACGTCTATTCCTATGACGGTCCGGCCGCCGTTTCCTCCGCTTTTTATGGCTGACATGTTCTGTACCTCTTTCTTTTTTCAGTTGAACGAAAAATATATAACATTATATCATTGTTTGCGAAAATATGCAACCTATTTCGACAGGAGGCCGGAAGAGGGCCCGCACTGCGCGGCAGACGGGCGATTCGGGGTTGAACCCGGGGCGGAAATATGATATAATTATACAGTTGCCGCCGGTCAGCCGTATCCGTAATACGGCGGACCGGATCCGTGCGAAACAAATAATACGGGCATGCCGCCGCGGCGGCGCCCGATCCGATGAAAGGTGACAAGGACATGCCGTTTGTCAATCCCGATCCCTCCGTGATCTCGGACAAGGATCTCTACATCTTCGATATGGACGGAACGATCTATCTCGGTTTCTCCGTATTTCCGTTCGCGGTCAGATTCATAAACCATCTGCGCGCGTCAGGCAGAAAAGTTCTCTTTTTCACGAACAATGCCTCGCACACCGCCGATTTCTATGTGCGAAAGCTCACCCGCCTCGGCTTCTCGCCGACGAGGGACGAGATCATGACCTCCGGCGACGTGACGATAGAGTTCCTCCGGCGTCACCGCCCGGGCAAGAGCGTTTATCTCGTCGGCACCGACGAACTCGTCGAGGATTTCAGGGCCGCGGGCATCAACATGCTCACCGGCGAGGAGGAGAAGGCTGACATCGTCATCACCAGCTTCGACACGACGCTCACCTACCACAAGCTCGACATGGCCTGCAGGCTGATCAGGGGCGGCGCCGAGTATCTCTCGACGCATCCCGACTTCAACTGCCCGACCGAGACCGGCTTCATCCCCGACAGCGGGGCCATCGCCGCCTTCGTGACGGCGTCGACCGGGAAAAAACCGGTCTATTTCGGCAAGCCTTACCGCGAGACCGTCGAGATGATCGGCGAGGCCACCGGGACCCCGCTCGACCGGATGTGCATCTTCGGCGACCGACTCTACACCGACATCGCCGTCGGGAAGCGCCACGGCATCACCGCCGTACTCGTCTATTCGGGCGAAACCACTCCCGGGGACGTCGAGGCGGCCGATCCGAAGGAGCGCCCCGACTTTGCATATCCTTCGCTCGACGACGTCGACCGCATTATGTTCGGAGATGGCGTTTGATTCGGGATTCCTCGCCGCGTCACTTCACGAGATATCGTCTTTCGCCGGCGTCTCGAGAGTCGAGAAGATCCACCAGCCGCGGAACGACGAGATAACGCTCTCCCTCCGCTCGAAGGACGGCACCCGCACGCTCCTGCTCCGCTGCGGAGCGCAGGACCCGAGGATAGTCTTCACCTCGTCGAGGAGGGAGAATCCGCCGGCTCCGCCTTCGTTCTGCATGCTGCTGCGCAAGCACCTTCAGGGCGCGCTCTTTCTCTCGGTGAGCCAGCCGGGCTTCGAGCGCGTCGCCGAATTCGTCTTCTCCTGCCGCGACGAGATGGGATTCGACAGGGAGCGCAGGCTCTATGCCGAGATCACCGGCCGGAACGGCAATCTCATACTTACCGACGGGACTCCGAAGATCCTCGGCGCGATGCGCACGGTCGACTTCTCGACCTCCAGGCTGCGCCAGGTGCTGCCCGGCATGACATATGAGCTTCCGCCCGCCCAGGAGGGGAGGCGTGACCCGCTCAGCGAGACCGAAGAGGGCTTCGCGGCCGCGGCAGCAGCCGCCGGCGGGGACACGCAGGCGGCGAGATTCATAAATTCCGCCTATCTCGGCATCTGCCCGGCCGTCGCGCGCGAGATCGTCCTCGCGGCCTCGGGAGACATCTCGACTTTGCTCTCCGAAGTGCCGGCGGGGCGCCTTTACGCCGCATTTTCGTCGGTGTTCTCGCGCATAGCGGAGAACAGATACGAGTTCACGTCGGCGTTGCTGCCCGGGGGAAACGGGAGCGGAAAGAGCGCGGAGTATTCGTACATCCCGCTGCTGCAGTACGGCGCGGAGAACCTGCGCAGATATGAGTCGGCGTCGGAGATGCTCGACGGATTCTACGCCGGACGCGACAGGGCGTCCGCTCTCTCATCGACGGCGTCGGATCTTCAGCACGTCCTGAAAAACTCGATAGCCAGGCTGTCGCGCAAGCTCGACATCCAGCGCGGCGAGCTCGCCGAATGCGAGGGCGCAGATGAGATCCGACGCGACGCCGACCTCCTCACCGCCAACCTCTACAGGCTGAAGAGCGGGGATTCGTCTGTCACTCTCACCGACTGGAGCGAACAGAGGGAGGACGGCGGCTTCGCAGAGAAGAGGATAACGCTCGATCCTCGGCTCACGCCTTCGGCGAACGCGCAGAGACTGTACAAAAAATACGCAAAGCTCAGGACGGCGAAGCGCGAACTGACGAAGCAGACCGCGGCGGCGGAGGAGGAACTGGAATATCTGCTCACCGTGAGGGATTCGCTCGAGAGGGCTGAGACCCTGGCCGACGTGACCGGCATCAGGTCGGAACTTGTCCGCGGGGGGTACCTGAAGACCCGCGGGAAGGAGGCGCCGCTCCCCGCGCCGGCAAAGCCGGCCGAGTATCTGACGTCGGGCGGCTTTACCGTCCTTTGCGGCCGGAACAACCTCATGAACGACGAACTGACGCTGAAAACTGCGGCGAAGACCGACATCTGGTTCCATGTGAAGGGGATGCCGGGCTCCCACGTGATCCTCCGCAGGGGAGAGCGGGAGAGGGAACCGTCGGATGCCGACCTCACCGAGGCCTGCGCCGTGGCGGCGCAAAATTCCGTGGCGAAGGGACCGGCGGACGTCGACTATACCGAAGCGAGGTACGTCTCGAAGCCCCGCGGCGCGAAGCCCGGGCACGTCATATACCGGAACTACAGGACCGCGCACGTCGATCCCGACCCCGCGGCGGTCGCGGCTATGAAAAAGAACTGACCGCGGTTCCACGGGCGGAGGTCATGCAGCGTCTTCACCGGGCGCACACCGTGCGGTCTTCCGTGTTTTGAGGTTTTTTCAGCGAAAACAGAAAAAAGTTCGTTTTTACTATTGATTTTTCGCTAAAAATGTGGTATTATATTCATTTGTGAGGATTTGAGCGTGCGTGCCCTCTCAGGCGCCGGAAGTTCTCCCTATTTCTGACGGAGGTGAATGGTTAATTGGCAAACATCAAGTCTGCGAAAAAGCGGATCCTTGTCATCAAGAAGAAAACTCTTGTGAACAAGGTCGCCAACACAAAGCTTAAGACTGTCATCAAGAAGTTTTACGCCGCTGTTGAATCGGGCGACAAGGCCGCTGCCGAGGCTGCTTACAAAGAAGCCGTTAAGAGAGTCGACCAGGCCGCTGCCCGCGGTATTATCCACGATAATGCTGCCGCTCACAAAAAGAGCCAGTTCACAAAGGCTCTGAACGCCATGGCGAAATAACGGCGATCATGCCGCATAAAAGGACCGCGAGTCGTTCTCGGGGTCCTTTTTTTCGCGGTACGACGGGCATGCCGTCGGTCTGTGGTGAAAGTCCACATGGGGCGTAGTTGCTGACGAACCCCAAAGCGACTCCCAAGGTTTACGTCGTGAGGCGTAGGCGAGAGGAAGGGATACCTTTCAACCCATAGCTGTTTTCGCTGAAATGCGGTTCTGCAATAAAGCTTTCTTTCATTGCTCATGGCAATGACAAAATATATTTCACTGCGGCACTCTCATTAAATTATCTGGTATAATTAAATAGTCCCCCAGCAAGAGAATTCAATTATACGGTTCTCCTTTTCAAAATTGGGAATGCGTGGTATAATTTGAGCGCTTTTGCCGCGGCGGAGGATAGGGCAACGCTGGGGAGCGACCTGAGCGCCGACGCGGATTTTAAAGAAGGGGGATACCCCGATCGGACAGCGCTTATCGCCCTTCGGAAAACCAAGGC
>JAFTCN010000045.1 GCA_017454675.1 Clostridia bacterium | reverse complement strand
GTCGAGGGTCTCGGGAAGCTCGTCGTCGATCCACGGGCGTCCGAATTCGTCGAAGCGTTCGGTGGTCACTTCTGCTGTGACGTCGCTTCCCTGGCCCCGAGTGCCGCCGGCGGCGGTGGTCGTGTCTCCGCCTCCGCTGTTCGCGCAGGCGGCGAAGGCGAGCAGGATCATCAGTGCGCAAAGAAGCACTGAAAGAAGTCTGATCGTTCTGTTCATGGGAAAACTCCTTTTCGGGATTCAGAATACTGAATATATTATATTTTGAAGTCCTGACAAAGTCAAGTGTTTTCGCGGAAAACTGTTTTCCGCGAAAACTGTTTTCAGCGAAAACAGTTTTCGAAGAAAACATGATTCGCGAATGACCTGCGGTCCGACTGCCGTCCGCCGCGCTTAATCGATCGAATAAAGATACCGGCCTGTCAAAAAAGCGATGCTTTAATGACAGGCCGGATTTATTTGGCGTCGGGACCGTCAGCCTTTGGGCTCGAGCGCCTCGGTCAGACGTGCGAAGCTTGCATCCGCGGTCTTCTTTATCGCCTTGTAGGTCGAGCTGAGAGTGTTGGCCTTGGATGTGATTATGTTCTTGAACTGGGTCGAGTAGTCGGTGTCCGACCTGAAGATGTAGGCAAAGTCGAACGAGGCGGTGTTGTAGATGATGTCGATCATCTGCGATGTCTCGGCGTCCTTTGCGTATCTGGTCTTGAGTATGATCTCGTAGTACGAGGGGAGCAGGCTTCTGTAGGACTCGGCGGCGAGAGCCTCGGTGATGATGGCGTTCTGGTCTATGTCCTTGACGTCGATCGGGATGCAGTAGATATGCATGCCGGCCTGGACCGGGGTCACGTAGTCGGGCTGATCTTTGTTGAGGAGCGGCATCGGGATGACTCCGTAGTGGTCCATGTTCTTGGCGTACTTGGTCTGGCCCCAGTAGAGCCAGTGGAAGCAGAAGAGAGAGGTGCCGTCGGAGAATTCGACCTTGGCCTGATCGTTCGGCACGCAGCCTTCCGATTCGTAGAGGAGCTTTATGACCTCGTCCATGATGACGTCGCCCTTGTCGATGTCGAAGCCCTCGGTCGTCAGGGCGCCCTCGGAGTCGTGGAAGGTGAGGGTGATGCCGGTGCAGTAGAGGAAGCCGAGCGCGGTGTTTCCGCCCGGGTCGCCGGACGTAAAGCCTACCACGTCGCCGACATCGGCGATCCCGTTCGAGTTCTTGTCCTGCCAGGCCTCTTTTGCCCTGGTCTCGAGCTCTTCGAAGGTCCAGCCGTGGTCGTTTACCGTCTTGTAGATGTTGTAGGAGGATCCGGCGGAATCCTCGAGTATGTCGGTGTTGACGAAGATGTTCTCCATAGAGTAGACCGTTGAGAGCGACATAGCTCCGACAGCGAAGTAGTTGGCGCCCTTGACACTGACCTCTTCGTTGAAGTTCTGCGACCACCAGGTCTTGTCAAGCTTGATGGGCTCGAGCTTCGTCAGGTCGTAAAGGAGTCCGGACGTCGCGAGCGACGTAACGCTTCCGTATCCGGCAAGCAGGTCGTATGTGCCGTCGTTCGTTTTGATGCTCGCCATGATCTTGGGCAGCGAGGCGCTGTTGTAGTCGGCCCAGGTGCCCTCGGCGACGATGTTGAGCTTTATTTTGTATCTGTCCTCAACTGCGCTGTTTCTCTTGTATATGGCGTCGTTGAGCGTTTCGCCGTTCTCTTCGGGCGCGTACCATTCGTACCGCTCGACGTTTCCTCTGGTGTGGATCGTGAAGGTGCGCTCTCCCATGTCGAGGGTCTCGGGAAGCTCGTCGTCGATCCACGGGCGTCCGAATTCGTCGAAGCGTTCGGTGGTCACTTCTGCTGTGACGTCGCTTCCCTGGCCCCGGGTGCCGCCGGCGGCGGTGGTCGTGTCTCCGCCTCCGCTGTTCGCGCAGGCGGCGAAGGAGAGCAGGATCATAAGTGCGCAAAGAAGCGCTGAAAGAAGTCTGATCGTTCTGTTCATGGGAAAACTCCTTTTCGGGATTCAGAATACTGAATATATTATATTTTGAAGCCCTGACAAAGTCAAGTGTTTTCGCGTTGCAGTTCTCCCTCCGGCCGTTTTCCGTTGCGTCCGCGCGGTTTACCCGCCGAAGTTCCAGGCTCCGTTTTCGCGGATGTCGACCGTCATCCGGTCTGACACGCTGAAGACGCCGGTGGAGCTGTTCTTCAGGAAAGCGCTCTCCGCGATGAACCGTCCGTCGACGGCTCCCCTGATCACGTATGATACCGTCACCGAGAAGGAATACTCGGGGCATTCGGTCATATATTTGCCTTTTTTCCCGGCATTGATATCGTTGTAGACGCTGACGCCGCCGGTCATATTCTGGCCCGACCGGTTACAGAGGTATGCGGACGTGTAGACCTTCCCTCCGTTCTGAGCGACAGCCGTATTGTATCCGTATCCCCTCGATTCGATCGACAGGAACCTCGCGCCCGACGGGATCAGGTCGTAAAGCTCGAAATACTCGCTGACGCGGGTCGACGTCCCGCTTATGTTCAGTTCGACCGTGCAGTTGCCGCGGCTGTTCTGGTACATCTTCTTCGTTACCGTCACGCGTCCGCCGTCGTATTTTTCGGCGCCGGCCATCGCCTCTTCGGCGGTTCCGCGGTAGCTGACGCCCACGGGGAAGTCGTCTGGCAGACTCGTCTCGAAGGCCGCGAGCTCGGGGGCAGACAGCAGGAGGGTGAAAGACCGTCCCGTCTCGATCTTTACCCTTTCGGTCCCGGCTCCGACCGAATATGTGAACTCGACCGGCTCAGCCGTCTCGGCGGGAAGGAAGAACATCAGGTATGACGCGAGAGCGATCCTGTCGGAGACGCTGTCGTCAGGGTTCTCGGCGAGCCAGCGAGCGAGCCTTGCGGCATCGTCACGCGCGACTCTCGCCGCGCAGAGCAGGGCGAGGGAGGTCAGGCTGACGTTCGTATCGAAGTCGGACTTTCCGAAGCGCAGAGTCCCGTACTCCCTGTCCTCGGTCCCGATCGCGTCTCTGACCTGCGAATAGATGTCGCTGGCAGCCGGCCAGTCGCCGCAGAGCGCGAAGGCGAGCGCGAGACGCAGCTTCGCCTCATCCGGGTATTTTCCGGCAGTCGAAGCCACGGCGTAAAGTGTGTCGAGCACCGGCTCGCCGAGAGAGGCGAGTATGCAGAGGTTCTCGCAGAGGGCCTCGGGAGACTCCTGCTTGTTTGATGCGACGGCCGCCGCCGCGACGGTCGCGGCGCGCGTCCGGATCCCGGATGTGAGCGGCAGCCCGAGTGAGAATACCGACGCGGTGAGCCCGGGATCGGCTTCGGAATAGGTAAAGAGTCTGAACTGTCCGTCGGCATATGAGAAGTTCGCCTCGACAAGTCTTAACATTTCCTCTTCTGTCTCAGATCCGTCGAGCCCGTAGAGCCTCTCGCGGGCCGCCGAGGCTACAAGGCGCGCGGCGCTCTCGTCGGTGCGGCCGCTTCTGCGGCTGTATGAAAGATATGACGCGATCCTCTCGTAAAAGGTGCAGGACTCGGTGCGGTTTGAGAATACGAGCCTTACCGGCCAGTATACCGGATCTATCTGCCCGAGTTCTCCTACCGTCAGCGTCTTCGAAATATCGGCGGCCACGGCGGTCGTGACGAGATCGAAATCGGCGGTGAGCGCGTCGCGGTTGTCTCCGCACTCCCCGTAAACGGTGACGCGGTAGCGTCCGGGAGTATCGAGGTCGAACTTCAGCCAGCAGCGGTCGGTCGGCTGCGAGGAGCCGGTCTTCTCGGCGATC
>JAFTCN010000044.1 GCA_017454675.1 Clostridia bacterium | reverse complement strand
GGATTCTCGTAGAATTCATCCTCTACATTAACCGTATTATCCTGTAAGGGGAGAATAAACTTCATCCCGGCGTTCATGAGTGCGGATACATTCTTCTTGGAATAGAATCCCTTCCTTCAAATTCTACTTCGCAGTAGACACCCTTGCCTTCGGCTATATCCTTCCCGCTACCGGGCAGATTCGGGACTTTCACCTGTTAGAAACGTGCGCCGCCGGGGCACCTCTCAAAAACATTGCGGAAGGCCGACAGCCTTCCGCAACGTTTTTATGTTTTGTACTTTTCCGGCAGCGCTTCGCATGCCATGATGTCCGGTCTTCCGGGCGGCACAGGGCGCGACTCCGCGGCGGATCACCTGTTCCAGATAAGTTTGCTCAGGTAGCTTATGTTCTTCTGCCTGTTGATGCTGATGATGGCCTTGCCGTAGTAGTATCCGTAATTCCAGCTTCCGGCGCAGGGGATCCTGTCGGACTTGATGTTGAGTCCGCTGCCGTATGAGAGCACTGACCTCGCGACCGAAATGATGTAGGAGAGCGGGATGTTAGTACGCACATAGGCGAAGCCGTAGGTTACGATGTCGAGGATCTCCGACACCGACTTCTTCGCGATCAGCTGCGAGTAGAGCGATGTCAGCACGTTCCGCTGCCTGTCGGTCCGGGTGAAGTCTCCGTTGTCCATGTGGCGGAGCGACATGTAGTTCTTCGCCTGGGCACCGTTCAGATGGAAGGTCCCGTTCCCGTTCGAAACGACGCCCGTCCCGAGCTCGGCATACTCCTCCGGAGTCAGCTTGATGTCGACGCCGCCGCATTTGTCGATGAGATTTATAACTCCCGAGAAGTTGATCGCGGCGTATTTCTGTATGTCGAGTCCGAAGTAGTCGTTGATGGTGTTGATGCACAGCGCCGCGCCTCCGAAGGCGTATGCGGCGTTGAGGCGGTTGTAACCGTGGCCGCTGATCGGGACCAGTATGTCGCGCAGGAGCGACACGAGTTTGACCTCTCCCGTGCTCTTGTTGTACGACATCACTATCATGCAGTCGGACCGCCCGGAGAACGAACTCGCGTCGCGGGTGTCGAGACCGATGAGCAGTATGTTCTCGATGTTCGGGTCTTTCTGCTTTACGTAGTATATGCCGGTCGACGCCACCTCGTGAGGCTCGCCGGTGGTCTGAGGGGCTGTGGGCTCGGGCTTCGTCGTGACGGCCGGAGCCTTCGTCGTTGCCGCGGGCTTCTTCGTAGTTTCAGCAGGAGCCTTGGTGGTGACAGAAGGAGTCCTGGAGGTGACGGGATCCGCCGCCGAGGAGGGACTGTGAGTATCGACAGGAACTCCGGCCGTTTCTGTCACCGGGTCGGTCGTAGGCGTCGCGGGTCCCGTTTCGGTCGCGTTTCCCGGATCGACCGGCACGGGCTCCGACGTCGCGTCGGGATCAAAGAAAGTGCCGGTGTAGTCTATGTCGCCCCACGAGTCGTCGGGGTCGTACGTCCAGTCCGACGGATCGACGGTAACAAGGCCGTCGTCGGGGCCGTCGGGGACGGTGTATTCATCGGGCCGGGTGATGATCGATATCTCGTCGAGGCTGTTCCGGTAGGCCCGGAGCATCGGCGTGATCACGGCGCCCGCCGCGACGACCAGCCCCAGCAGGACCGCCACCACGCCGGCGAGTATGAAGAAGCCGGTCTTCTTTTTTTTCTTTTTCGCTTCCGCGGCAGCGGCGGAGCCCGCCGCGGCAGCGGGAGCATTTTTTCTGTTTCTGTCTTCCATGTCTCTTTTATCGGGGAGGCCGCGTCTGATCTTCGTGGCCCCTGTGCGCTGTTTTCTTTGTTTCCCTGTCCGGTTCCGGAAATGTCATTCAGCGGAAAAGACTTCCGGAGCAGCGTCTGACTTGCGAAGCAACGTCTGACTTGCGACGCAATGTCTGACTTGCGAAGCAACGTCTGACTTGCGCAGCAATGTCTGACTTGCGCAGCAATGTCTGACTTGCGAAGCAATGTCTGACTTGCGAAGCAAGGCGCCGTTCCGCTGTAACTGTATTATTATATCACGAAAACTGCGAATTGTAAAGCGAAGCGTAAAAACCGCCCGCGGCCATGAGCTCCCCGTGCGTCCCTCTCTCGGTGACGCGCCCGCCGCTGACGACAAGTATAACGTCGGCGTTCTGCACCGTCGAGAGCCTGTGCGCGATGACGAAGCAGGTCCGCCCCTCCATGAGCTTCTCCATGGCGTCGCGTATCTGTATCTCCGTCCTCGAGTCGACGTTCGAGGTCGCCTCGTCGAGTATCAGCATCGGCGACTTTGCCAGCATCGCCCGTGCGATGGTGATCAGCTGCTTCTGCCCCTTCGATATGCTCACGCCGTTGTCGCTCATGACGGTGTCGTATCCCTGCGGCAGCGTACGTATGAAGGCGTCGATCCTGGCGGCCCGCGCGGCCTCCTCTATCTCCTCCCTCGTCGCCCCTTCCCTGCCGTAGGCTATGTTCTCGGCGACGGTGCCTCCGAAGAGCCAGGTATCCTGCAGGACCATCGTATAAGACGACCGCAGCGAGTCGCGCGTCACCTGCCTTATCTCGTGACCGTCGACCGATATAGTACCGCTGTCTGCATCGTAGAAGCGCATGAGCAGGTTGATGACGGTGGTCTAGCCGGCGACGGTGGGGCCGACGATAGCGACCTTCTCGCCCGGCCGCACCTTCAGGTCGAGGCCGTCGATGACGGTCCTGCCCGGGACGTATCCGAAGCTCACTCCGTCGATGTCGACGCGTCCCTCGACGTCACGCAGCGTCACGGCGTCCGCGGCGTCGGCCGGCTCGGGGGCTTCGTCGAGGATGCGGAAGATCCTCTCGGCCGCGGCAAGGGCAGACTGCAGGTCGGCAATGATATTGGCGAACTCGTTGATCGGGCCCGAGAACTTGCGCGAGTACTGCACGAAGGCCGAGACATCGCCGAGATTGATGAAGAATACCGAAGCCGGGAGCAGATTTCCGGTGACCGACAGCATATAGAAGATCCCGCCGAGCAGGATTATGAGCGAGAGCGACAGGTTGTTGATGAAATTGACCGTCGGTCCTATGACGGCGCCGTGATAGTCGGCCCTGTAATACGCCGAGCACGCCTCGGCGTTCTTGACGTCGAACCCGTCTGTCACGGCGTCCTCGCTGCCGTACACCCTGACCGTCCGGATGCCCGATAGCATCTCCTCGGCGTATCCGTTGAGCTCGCCGAGCTTGGCTGACCGGGTCCTGAAGAGCGGCCGCACCTTCTTTGCGCGGCGGCGGGTCAGCATGACGGAGATCGGGACGGTCACGGCGAACACCGCGAGCAGCACCGGTGAGATCGTTATCATGAAGAAGAGGCTGCCGGCGACGGTGACCGCGCTCGCGCATATCTGAAGGAGGTCGTGCGAGAGCGAGGTGTTGACGGTGTCGACGTCATACGAGATATGACTTATGATATCGCCGGTCTGGTGCGTGTCGAAATATCCCACCGGCAGGGTCATCAGCTTCTCGAAGAGATCTCGGCGGAGCCGGTACGTTATCCGCCTTCCCAGCCGCACCAGCACGAGAGCCAGGGCGAACGAAAGTACGGCGGATCCGAGGTAGCAGACCGCCATGAGCGAGATGTTCTTATACAATACGGGGAAGTCGACAGCGCCCTGCCCCGGTTTTATGGCGTCGATGGCGCGCCCCGAGAGCTTCGGCGCTATGATACCGAGCAGATTCGAGGTCAGCATGAGAAGGAAGGCGGGGATCACGAGGTCGAGACAGCGCACGAGATATCCGCCGAGCCGGCGGAGCACCCGCTTTCTCGTGGCCGGATCGAGCTTCTTCGCGGCGGTGCGGTTGTTGGGGTTGTTCTGCTGGCGCGGGTTGCCGAGCATGCCCCCTCCGGGTCCTCTATTCAAGGAAAGCACCTCCCATCTGCGAATCGCTGATCTCGCGGTAGACGGGACAGTCGCGCAGCAGCGACGCATGGTCTCCGCTGCCGATTATCCTTCCTCCGTCGAGCACCAGTATGAGGTCGCACGACATGACTGAACTCACTCTCTGAGCCACGACGACCGTCGTAACTCCGCTCATTTCGGAGGCGATCGCCCGACGCAGCTTCATGTCGGTCCCGTAGTCGAGCGCCGAGCTCGAGTCGTCGAGTATGAGTATGCCGGGGTCGCCGGCGATCGCCCGCGCGATGAGCACCCTCTGGCGCTGCCCGCCCGAAAGGTTGGTGCCCCCGGACGAGAGCTCGTGGGCGTATCCGTCGGGGAGGGCTTCGATGAAGCCGTCTGCCTGGGCGATCCTCGCGGCGCGCTCTATCCTGTCCTGCGGGATGTCCCTGAAGAATGATATGTTCTCGGCGACGGTCCCGGCGAATATGAAATCGTTCTGCATCGCCGCTCCGAAGCGGTTCTTCAGTTCGTCGCGGGTCAGCGTCCTGACGTCGCGCCCGTCTATGCGGACCGAGCCCGACGAGACGTCGTAGAAGCGCATGAGCAGCGAGACGACAGTCGTCTTGCCCGAGCCCGTCGCGCCGATTATCCCGAGCTTCCCGCCGCGCGGGAGGCTGAAGTCTATCCCGCGCAGGATGCCGGAGGTGCCGGCGTAGTCGAAGTCGACCGAATCGAAGACTATGCCCTCCTCACCTTCGCGGCGGGGACTTCCCTCTTCGCTCATGACGGGCAGGCCCTCGCCGGTGCGCAGGACCTCGGCGACCCTGCCGGCAGAGGCCGAGGCCTTCGACCACATTACGAAGATCCTCGACACGCCCATCATGGCCATCGAGATCATGGTGAAGTACTGGATGAAGGCGATTATGTCGCCCGGCTTCGACAGCCCGCCGTTTACGAGCCTCGCGCCGAAGAAGACGACCGCGACGAGCCCGAGGTTCATGAAGAAGTTCATCGCCGGGTTCGAAGCCGCCATGATCGAGTTGGTCTTTACCTCGATCCGCGCAAGCTTTCTGTTCTCGCACTCATAGCGGCGGTATTCGTAATCGCGCCGCGAGAGCGCCTTGATAACGCGTATGCCCTGGGCGTCCTCCCTGACCACCCTGATCATGCCGTCGACGGCAGCCTGGACCTTTGTATATAGCGGCAGGCCCTTCGAGGTGATCGTATAGACGGCGACGAACAGGAAAGGCAGGACGGCCGCCATGACCAGAGTCAGACGCAGGTCCATCGTGGCGCAGACGGCGAGTCCGCCCGCGAGCATGATCGGGGCGCGCACTCCCATACGCTGCATCGAGTTTATGAAGTTGTGGATGTTGTATGTGTCGCTCGTGATGCGGCTCTCGAGGCTGGGGACGGTGAAGGCGTCGGTCTGCGCCGGGGTGAGGCGCACCGTGCGGTCGAAGAGGTCGTGGCGGATCATTCCCGCGGCGTCCTTGGCTATCTCGGCCGAGACCCTGTTCGCCTTTATGCTGCCGGCCACGCCGAGAGCGGCGCAGACTATCATCAGGACTGCGTAAAGCGCTATCTCGAGCGCTTTTGCCCTCGTATCGACGGCAGTCTGTCCCTCGAGGGGACTTATGATCTCATTGAGGATGTAGCTGAGTATCCTCGGAAGCGCCAGCTCGATGACAGTCGCGAACACTTTAAGTATCATGTTGAAGGTGAGCCGCCTCGAGAAGGGCTTCAGGTATTTCAATATGTATCTCATGTGTTTTCCGGGGCGTCTTCCTTCTCTTCCGCTTCCGTCCTCACTTCCCCGTCTCCTCCGTCCTCACGCTGCCCGGAGGGCGGCCCGAAGGGCGGCCCGGAGGGCGTGGCCTTAGCGTCATTGCCGTCTCCGAAGACCTCGTCGGATACGCCGGCGTACGCGGCTGCCCGCTTCGCCAGCTTCGGCATGATGGCGGTCAGCTGCGCGGCCTCCTCTTCGGTCAGGGCCTCAGCCATATAGGCGTTCCAGTCACGGAGCATCGACCGGATCCCCGGAAGCGCCGCCTGCGCCTTTTCGGTCGGATAGACGAGCAGCACTCTCCTGTCGTTCGTCGACTGCTCGCGGCGGACGTATCCGTGAGACTCTAGATAGGCCAGCGTCCGCGTGACGTTGCTCTTGTTGATGAACAGCTTCCTCGCCAGGCTGTCCTGCGATATCCCGGGACAGCGGCACAGCGTAAGGATATAACTGTGATGCGTGTCCCCGAGATCTGTCCCCTTCAGCCTGTCGGCGCGGTAGATCGCCCCGCAGCGGCTCACGGTGTTTATGCATCTCATTAAAGAAGGCATTTTCTTTTAGGCTTCCTTCCGTCGGTAATACGGCTGTCGCGTCGCGGCGCGCTTTCGTTGCGCCCGCAACTTTACGCGAATATTATATCATCGCGGCGGCGTTCCTGTCAATAAAAAACGCCTCTGCGCACCGGCGCCGCCCTCCGCAGGGACAGATTTTTCTTGCAACTTGCCGCGAAATACTGTATAATACCTCCTCAAAGGAGTAAATAATGCGTTTTTTTATCAAATCAAACAGTAAAAAGCAGTTTAAATATCACTTCCCGTTCCGCGCCGCGCGCGCGGCGCTTTTGTCGCTCCTCGCGGCGGCGTCGGTCCTGTCGGGCTGCTCCGGGAATGCCCCCGGGCCTGAGCGCGGCTTCATCGTGTTCCGCGAGAGCTTTACCTTCGGCGGCGGCGCCGCCCCGGAAGGCTACCGCGGGATACTCGAGTACGGCACGCGGATCGACCCCGGGGCCCCCGCGGAATACGTCGAGGAGACCGAAGGCGAGGACGGCATCCGCAGCTTCACGACATACTCGTACACCAGTACTCAGAAGTCGAGATACAGCCGCATGGAATACGACTCGTATGCCGCGGAGGACGGGTCGCATGTGTTCATCGAAAACGGGGGAAGCGGCCGTAAGATCGGCTACAACAAGGCCGTATCGGCGGCGCAGCTCGAATACGCAAGGGAGCACCGCGCCGGTGAAGAGGCTCTCGTCGCGGCCGCGAAAAGATGCATGGCGGAATTCACCGACTCATACGCAAACTGCGAACTGAAGGACAACGGGAGCGCCGTGACCGCCGTATTCTACAACGAGACGGCGGGCGTGCGCTACGGCGACACGGGATTCGTGTACATGCTGCCCGACGCCACCGTCATCAGCTGCGCCGACCACCACGACCCGTCGCTGTATCTTTACGACATCTCCTTCCTCGCCGACGGCGAGATCGAAGCTGCAGCGGTCGCCGCCGTGAAGGCGGCGGGCGGCGGAGGGACCGTCGCATTCACCGAAGCACGGCTCCTGATCGACGACGGCGGGAAGCCGGTCATCATGGCCGAGTGCAGGCGGGACCCGGAATCGGCGACCGACGCCTTCGGAGCGGAATTCGTCTATACTGTGTTCGACATAGGTCCTCTCCCCGGAGACAACTCCGCGGAGTGATCCTGCGCGGCCGTACGGTCCCGGACCCCGGCCCGCGCTTCACTCCGAAATCATTCCTTGTTCATACGCGCGTCGCACACAGCGCGCGTTGTTCAAAAATTAGCAATAATTATATGTTATACTATATGTGTATGCCCGGCATCCCGGACATGCGGAAAACGAAAGGAACCGCGGAAAAGCAATGATAAAAATATCGCATCTCGTCAAGAACTACGGCAATTTCTGCGCCGTGGACGATATCAGCTTTGAGGTGGCGAAGGGCGAAGTCGTGGGCTTCCTCGGGCCGAACGGCGCCGGAAAGAGCACCACGATGAACATGGTGACGGGCTACCTGTCATCCACATCGGGATCCGTGACGATAGGCGGAGTCGATATCCTCGACGACCCGCTCAACGCCAAACGCCTGATAGGATACCTCCCCGAACAGCCTCCTCTCTACCCCGACATGACGGTCGCCGAGTACCTCTCCTTCGCATACGACCTGAAAGGCTGCACATTCAACCGTGAAAAGCACATCGGCGAGATCTGCGACGTCGTCAAGATCACCGACGTGAAGAACAGACTGATCAAGAACCTTTCCAAGGGATACAAGCAGCGCGTGGGCATCGCGCAGGCCCTGGTCGGAAACCCGCCCGTCATCATCTTCGACGAGCCGACGATCGGCCTCGACCCGAAGCAGATCATCGAGATACGCAACCTCATACGCACGCTCGGCAAGGAGCATACCGTCATACTCTCGACGCACATCCTTCAGGAGGTGCAGGCGGTATGCGACCGCATCGTGATCATAAACAAGGGCAAGATCGTGGCCGACGAGCTCACCGAGAACATCTCCAGGGCGGTCGAGAACACGAGACGCTTCAACGTAAAGATCAGCGGACCGCAGCGCGACGTCCTCGCGACGCTCCGCAACCTCCCCGGCATCTCCTACGCCGAGGTGCTCGCGGCCAGGGACGGCGACGCCTATACCTACATGATCGAGAGCGAGGTCGGAGTCGACATCCGCAAGAAGCTCTTCTGGACGCTCTCCGACAAGGGCTGGCCGATGATAGGCCTCGAAGCGCTCGGAATGAGCATC
This sequence comes from Clostridia bacterium, assembly GCA_017454675.1. GTDB lineage: Bacteria > Bacillota > Clostridia > Oscillospirales > CAG-272 > CAG-390. The sequence goes on along the minus strand of JAFTCN010000044.1, from coordinate 11,100 downwards.
GAGGACATCTTCATCGCCGTCGTCGACAAGACAGACGAGGAGAAGCGCCCCGGACTGCGCCAGGACAGAAAAAAGAAGCCCGACAGCCGCCGCGCGGCGGCGGAGAAGGCGATGGCGTCCGAGATCGTCGAGAAGACGGCGGACGACCGGAAGCGCTCAGGTGACGGAGAGCCCGAAGAGGAGGCTCCCGCCGGAGATTATTACGAGGATCACACCGTGACCGAGGACACCTTCGCGAAGATGACGGAAAAGGCCGCCGCGGACCGCGAAGAGAGAGCCGGGGACGGCGGAGAAAAGAAAGGAGAGTGAGCCGGATGCTGGCGGTATACAAAAAGGAGCTGCGCTCCTTCTTCATAAACCCGGTCGGCTTCGTGTTCACCGGGATATTCCTGACCCTCGCGGCATTCCTTTGCTGCTTCACCACGCTCAAGACCAAGACATACAGCACGTCGAACTTCTTCTACTACCTCGTGCTCAGCCTGATCGTTCTCATCCCGCTTCTCACGATGAGATCCTTCGCCGAGGAGCGCAAGATGCGCACCGAGCAGATGCTGCTCACGGCACCCGTGACGATCACCGGACTCGTGCTCGGCAAGTACCTCGCGAGCTTCACGATCTTCGCCGGATGCCTGCTCGTATCCTGCTTCGACTTCGTCCCGCTCTACATAGTCGGCAAGGCGGAGGCCGCCCTGAACAAGGACGCGATAACGCACATAGGGCCCGTCACGTCGCAGATCGCGGCGTCGGTGCTCGGAGTGCTGCTCATCGGGGCCGCGTTCATAGCGATCGGCGTCTTCGTGTCGTCGCTCACCGAGAACCAGCTCTCATCCGCCATCATCACGATAGCGGTGCTACTCGTCATGGTGGCCGTCAACGTGCTCAACACGATCGGCAGCGACTCGGAAGGCACGAGACTCATAAACAGCTACGTCGTAAGATACATAATCGACTGGATGAGCATCCTGTCGCGCTTCTCGAGTTTCCGTTACGGGATCCTCGACTGGAGCGCGCTGGTATACTATCTGTCGCTCAGCTTCATATTCGTCTACCTTACGGTGCGCGTGTACGAACGCCGCCGCTGGGCCTGACCGCGGGAAAGGAGAAAGAAAATGGCTAAGAACGCTTCTTCTCAGCTCAGGTCAAAGAAATTCAGATACGGAGGCGCCGCGACGCTCCTCACTGTGGTCATCATAGCCGCGGTGCTGCTCTTCAACGCGATCTTCGGCGCGCTGGCGCAGAAGTTCCTCTGGTACACCGACCTCACCACGGAAAACCTCTACACCCTCTCCGACGCCGCCGTCGAATCGATCGCCGGGATCGACAGGGACGTCGACATCATCTTCTGCGACGACCCCGACAACCTCATGTCGAACACGACGCAGCGCTACGTGTACGAGACGGCGCTCGGCCTTGAAAAGGCCAACAAGCACGTACACGTGCAGACGGTCAACATCTGGCGCAACCCCACGGCCGTCAACCGCTACAAGAACAATTCCAAATCCGCCATATACTCGACCAGCATCATCGTCGCGTCGGGCACCGAGTTCAGGGTGTTCACCCTGCGCGCGATGTTCGTCTTCAACGAAACGACCGACGACACCCCCTGGTCCTACAACGGCGAGAAGAAGATCTGCGCCGCCATCCTCGCAGTGACGAGAGCCGAGTCGCCGATCGCCTGCCTGACGTACAACCACGGCGAGCCCTTCGTGACCGAGTCCGACCTCGAGGCGAGCGCCGAACTCCTGAACCTTCTCTCCGACGCCGGATACAAGCTCCAGTTCATCAACCTCGCCACCGAGGAGATCCCGGACGACTGCAGACTGCTCGTCGTGCACGACCCGCGGGACGACTTCCTCGTGAAGGACGGCATCTCCGACATCTCCGAGATCGAGAAGATCGACCGCTTCCTCGACGGCACCAACGCCATGATGGTCTTCATGTCGCCCACGACTCCCGTGCTCCGCAATTTCGAGGAGTACCTCGAGGAATGGGGGATCAAGTTCGACCGCTACACCGACGAGCTCGGCGTGACGAACGGCTGCGTCGTGAGCGATCCGATGAACTCTATCACCTCCAACGGCTTCTCTGTCGTCGGCCAGTACTCCTCGCTGGGACTCGGCGCCTCGATCCACTCCGATCTGCGCACCACATATCCGCCGAAGGTCGTCTTCCCGAACGTCATGGGCATCAGCTACCCCGACAACTACTACCTCACCGCCTATGAGGACGAGAACGACAAGTCGAAGAGCTTCAACTATTACTCCTACTATTCGAACGGCGTTCCTCGCGCCATATACGACGTCTTCAACAGCGCCCCCGGCGCGACCGAGACGGTAAACGGCAGGACGGTAGCCACCGCCACCGAGCTCGAGCCCTTCAGGCTGATGACGATCACACGCGAGTCGCGCATGGCAGACAACACGACCGAGGACTACTCATACGTGCTGGCCTGCGGCTCGACAGAGTTCCTCTCGAGGAAGCTGCTCCAGTCGAACACCTACGGCAACGACGACGTCATGCTCAGCGCCCTCCGCGCGGTCGGCAAGGAGCTCGTAATAGTCGGACTCAACCACAAGCCGTTCGCATCGACAACCATCGAGAACATCACCGACGCCGAAGCGAACCAGTACACCGCGGTGCTCGTGATCCTTCCCGCGGTCATAGCTCTTGGCGCCGGGATCTACATCCTCGTCCGCCGCAAATACGCAAGATAGATCCTTTGAGAAATGATTAAGAAACAGGACACAGCGGAGATAAAGGACGCCGGGGCCGGAGAGGCCGTGGGCAAAGCGGAGTCCGGGACCGCGAAGAAGGGCCGCCGGCGCCGTTCGGTGCTGCGGGCCGAGAAAAAGGCAATAATCATCCTGTCGGTCGCCGTCGTGCTGCTGATAGCGGCCCTGATAGTGGTCAGGTACATCGTCGGCATCACCGTATTCACCGATCTCGACGGTGAAAAGTACTACATAAAGAAGGTCGCAGGCAAGTACGGCCTCTGCGACAGGGACGGGAACCTGCTTGAGCAGACCGTCGACGGCTACTACGTCACGACAAAACTCTCGACTCTCGTCGAAGTCAAGGAGGACACCGGCGATTACGAGATAATAGCAGTCGTCGACACCGTCGAGGGCGAATCGCTCGGGGCAAACCGTCGCCTCCTGATGTTCAACCACACCTCCCAGGACAACACTCAGTCGATAGAGGTGCACAACAGCTACGGCACCTTCACCTTCTACCGCGACGCCGACGACAAGTTCCAGATCAAGGGCCACGAGGGCGTTCCCTACGTGCCCACCATGTTCTCCTCCCTGGCAGTCAGCTGCGGCTACACGCTGACGATGCAGAAGATAGAGGACCCGATCAAGGACGCGAACGGCAACTACACCGAATACGGTCTGGCGCCCGAGAAGCGCATCGACGACGAGGGCAACGAATACGACTACGAGCCCTGCTGGTACAGGCTGACCGACATCAACGGCAACTCGTACACCGTATACGTCGGCGACGCCATCCCGTCGCGGGCCGGCTATTACGTAAAGCTCACCACGCGCGACGCAGTTTACATCATGAACTACAGCGCCGATTCGTCGATGCTGTCGATGTACGACACCTCCACCACATACGAGAGCGTCGAGAATATCATCGACCTGCCGGTCGAGCGTTTCGTATCAGCCGTCGTCTGCTACCCGATGAGCCTCAACTCGTATTTCGACGTTCAGAACTTCTCCGTTTTCAGGCGCGACGAGCTGAACAAAGCCGAGGCCGACGAGAACTACGACCTTCACCCGCTGGTCTCCTTCTCCTTCTGGGATATGGATTCCCGCTTCGGCACCTTCTACCACTCCCGCTCCTACAACCTCAACTGGCCCGAGGACTACCTCGTGAACACCACCGCCGCCGACGGGGCCGCCCAGTCGTTCTACTCGATGGGCTTCCTGGGAGTGCGCAGACTCGGTATCACCGAGGAGGATCTGAAGGAGTTCGGCCTCGACGACCCCGCGTACATCATCTATTTCAAGTTCAAGGACATCGACCACTACATATCTGTCAGTGACGTCACGCCCCGTGGGACATACTACATGACCTCCGCCATCTACGACATGATCGTGGAAGTGGACAGGACGAAGCTGCTCTTCCTCGACTACCGTCTGATCGACTGGGTCGACAAGAGCTACTTCGACATGAACATCGCCTGGCTGAAGGAGCTGACCGTCGAGGCCGGCGGAAACACATACACCTTCCACGCCGACAACTCTCTGTCCGACTCGATGTCGAACCCGACCTACTCCGACGAGGCGAAGAAGAACACCACGATATCGTCGGCAATGATGACGATGTGGTGCGAGGACTCGCTCGGCAACCGTATGCAGGCTCTCTCCTCCTACTCGATCACCGACGCGTCGGGAGTGACCTGGACGGTCACGGCCGACAAGGTGACGGTCGTCGACAGGAACGGCAACCGCATCAATTCCATCAAGGGAGCGAAATACGAGACGAACGCCCTCGGCAACGAGGTCGTGGTGCTCGTCGGTACAGTCACCGGCACCGACGGGACGGTCATCTCGGTCGACGCCAACACCCTGCTCGTCACCGACCCTCAGGGACACACCGAAAAGTATCTCAGATACGGTATGTCCACCTTCCGCAAGTTCTACCAGTCGCTGCTCTACGCGTCGCTCGAGGGTGACGTCCACGACGGCATGACAGGCATCTCCGACGAAAAGATCGCCGAGCTCACATCTGATCCCGAGAGCTGCCAGGTAAAGATCACGATAAAAACGACGTACGACAAGGAGCCGGAATACATATACCGCTACTATCCCTACTCCGGGCGCCGCTCGATGATCACGGTAAACGGAGGCAGCGGAGAATTCTCCGTGCTGCGCTCGTTCACGAACAAGATCGTCTCCGACGCCGCCAGAGTGATCACCGGCCGAGCGGTCGACTCCACATCGAAATACTGACTGACAGCAATATCTGCTGCGCGCGAAAGCTGCCCGGAGGTCTCCGGGCAGCTTTCGCGTACCGTTCCCGGAGTCTTTGTATTTATTTCGAAAAGTGTAATGACATTTTGTAAATTGTATGATAAAATAACAACAGAGAAAATTTAAGCAATTGGGGCCGGCATAGTATCTATGAGGGCTTCGGAGAATGGTACTGAGTGACAGGCAAATCCCTGCATCAAGTCAACAAAGAGGAATCACTCTATGAACAAGCGACTCTCTTCATTTCTGACGTCGTTTTTGGCGATATTGTTGATCCTTTCTGTTTCATCCTGCACCAGCAGTCACAACGATGAGACCGATGAGTATTTTTTCGAAGGAAAACCGGTCAGTCTGTCTTCAATGGGCGGTGCTCTGGACGGAAATTACCTCTACTTTATTCAGGGCTGTACATATGACGTTCCGAGCAGCGGGAAGGTGAAGGTCTATAAAAATCCGGCGCAAAAGATGGTAAAGTTAAATCTTGAGACCCTGGAGGTAACATGTGCCTGTATAGACCCTCTTTGTTCACACACTCACGGATCGGGTTGTCCGATGTTTTTTGAATCAGACGACACGGTATCCAACATCGGAGTCGTCGGGCACTGGCTTTACTATCTATATTCGGAATTCGTTCAATCTTCAAATCCGAGAGAAGAGGAAAGCTACAACAAACCCGCAGTATACCTCGGCTACAACCTTGACACAGGTGAAACCAGAGAATTCTTCAGGAGAAACAACGTCCTGGATGACACGACTCTCTTTTTTGCCGACGCCCCTCTCCGCTGCGGAGACCTGCTCTATACCGTAATCTGTGAATTCACTGAGGATGCGAAAACGCCGGACGACGTCGAATACTATCTTGCCTCATATGATTTTGAACACGATAAGACCGAGAAACTGTTTCAGGTCGACGACAAGGCAAACCTCAATGCAATCACAAACAAAAGATTTTATTTTTGCGTTGCGGATGGGGTGAACGGAGATACCGCTCCAAGTTACTCTGTTGACCGCGAGGGAAAAAACAGGATCGACAATTGCCCCTTTAACCGTCTGGGAGTCTCATTTTGCGGAAGCCGGGCTTATAAATCATGCGACTATATTTATGACGAGAAAGGGAACGTCATCGGAAATACAGACCATTGCTCGATGTTTGACCTCAGAACCGGAAAGTGGTCAGAAGTTCCGGACGGAGGAGGATGGGGAGTATCACCGCTCGGCGACAGCATTTATTATATCGCCTATGACAACATGAGCGAATACGCGTCGCTCAACCAGGCTGATTTCAAACTGAAGCACCCGGAGATGACTGACAGCCAGCTCCAGGACGAATACCGGAGATATATGTTTTCATATGTCATAGACGGATCGATACATCTTATGCGGGCGGATCCCGACGGCAAAAATCCCGAGACCGTCGCCTCATTCCCGTCATCCAAAATGATAATCAGCTTTGCAGGCGGGCATTATCTCGGTGTCATTTTTGAGGAATATGACCGCGAAGCCTTTGATAAGGGCGGTGAGATCAAGCATACGCGTACTCTTCATTTCGCGCTCCTTGACGTCAGAACAGGAAAACTGATCGAGATCCCTCAATCAAGGAACTGATCTGGCCGGAGTCTGAAAACCGGCCTGACAATACAATTATGAAAAAAACTTCTTTGTTTCGGCTCCTGATCCGGATGCCTTTCATACTGATCCCGGTCTTTTTCATTGTTTCATGCGGACATGAGGAACCGGAACCAATTACAAAAATAAACTGGTCGGATTACGCGATAGTTCTGCCCGACAGCGGAGTAAGGCAGGATTCGGTTTCCGCATACAACGCCCTGCTGGCAAAGATCAGACAGGAGACCGGAAAAAGTCCGGAGATCCGGCACGAGACCGACGATCCGGTAAAGAACGAGATCCTTATCGACTGCGACAGAGACGAATTCTACGAGCCTGATAATCTCGTCCGGAAAGAGGATGCGTTAATCAGGTTTACCGGAGACAAATTCATCGTCGCTGCCGGATACGACCGCGAGATGCTTTCCGACGCTCTCTATGAACTGGCTGGGATGATTTCGGCAGACAACGCCTTTGAGGCTGGAGAACTCTACCGTATAAACGGCAAATACCCGTACGACAGCGTCAGTATCAACGGAGTGGAACTCGGCAGATACGTGATAGTGATTCCGACCGGAAAAGAAAAAAACAGGTATTTCGACTCAAACTTGTTCGGTCAAAACAGATTCGAGGACAAGTGCCTGGCGGCGCTGCGCGCCGAAAGCTGGGCCGTGAAGTTCACCGGTTTGAAGCTCCGTGTCATACAGGCGCGAGACTACGATCCCGGGAAATATCCTTACGCCTTTCTCTTCGGGAACTGCGGAGGATTGTCTGAAGGCATGGCGCTGCCGGAAGAATACTATTCATATGCGATAAAGACCGACGGAAAGAGTATTGCCTTTTCCGCATGCGACGCGCTCACCGGGTGGCTGGCGGTCGGAGATTATATGACCCGGCTGCTTCCGGTACCCGAAGAAGTTTCCTCGTCATACGACATCCTCCTTGTCCCCGGTGAAGAGACCGGGACAAGACGCCCGGGCGAGGCATATACAGAAGACGCGAACACCAGAGTGCTCACCTTCTGCGGCGATTATTTAAGTACAGACATGACAGACATGGGAATCTCGTGGTATTTCAACTACTTTCCGGATATCATGTTCCTTCAGCAGACCGGGCTCCAGTACAGGCATCAGCTCGATCCCGGCACGGCGGGAAGCAGCGAGGATACCCTGGCAAACAGGTATTCAGTCAGCGGGACCGAGCCGCTGGTCATCTGCTGGCTGAAGAGCCGGTACAACGAACTGGAAAAAGGCAATATCTTCTACATTTCCGGAACGTCGTCGAAAAAAACAGTTGCAAACTGGTCTCTGGCGTATGACATCGAAACCGGGAAGAGAGTCCTCGCGGTCAACTTCGACCTTCCGGAGGACGCCGCTTTAAGACGCGAATATACCGATACCCTGCTGGCTTCACTGAGCGAACTTCTTGAGAAATACGGATCCGATACAAAAGTGATAGCCGCGGGCGAGTGCGGCAGGGCGGAGGCAGATCCTTCTGCCGACGCCATGGGAAAGAGACTGAACGACGCGATAGGAACCGCCAGGATCCCGGCGTCAAGCTATTTCGGGACCTATCATGAACCCGGCTCGGAATTCACCGAAACGACTCCCAGAGACAACGTTTATCTCGGAGACGGGATCACGTCGGTCAGCGCGATCAGGCTGTTTGCCGGCAGCTCCTTGGTCAGGCTGTCGCATCTTCCCGTCATCTGCGATATGATACTTGGATAAATAAGCTCCACGGCATCTCCGATGAAAAACAGCGGAGGAAGGGTAAAATGCTGTTCCGACACGAACTGAAAAAGCAGACCGGGATCAGCCTGACGATCGTGCTGTTTATCCTGTGTTTCCTGCTGTGTTTTATAACAGCCTACCGCAGGGAAGCCGGAGAGGCGGAGAATGATCCCGCTTCCGGAAAGATCCTTGCCGGGGTCTTCCGCCTCTACGCGGAAGATCCCGGGCAGATCACCGAATATCTCACAGAGCTTCAGGAATACCGCAGGATCAGAGTGAAGGCGGAAAAGGAAGCGAAGGCGGCGGGGACGGAATTCATCGAGACCCGTCAGTCGAGGTGGACAGACGGACTTTACACCGAAGATATCAGGATAATCAATTACGTAAAAAAGTCCTCTGAAAAAACAGCGTCGTTTACCGGCGAGATCGACAAGGTGATCCTCAATACCGAGCTTAACGCTGCAGAATTTCTGAGGACAGGCTATTCCGAAGACAGCTTTGAAGTAAGATATCAGAGAAGAGCCGGCAGACTCTATGAAAGGGTCCGCGACAGCGTTTCTCTTCATGACGCCTACGTCTTGGGATGGGATACGCTGTACGGCTTTTCGCTTTCCGGAATACTCTCGGCATTCATAGCGCTGCTGATCGGGGTCACCGTTTTCTCATATGAGCATGAAACGGGAATGATACTGCTTTTGAGATCCGCAAAGCGCGGACGGGGCAGGACCGCGCTGGCAAAGATCGCGGCGTCCTTCATCCTGTCAGCCGCAGCTGCCGTCCTCCTCACACTCGGTTCCGCTGCCGCCATAGCCGCAGCCGGCGGTTTTTACGGCGGGAACGAACCCCTGCAGGCTCTGGACGATTTCAGAAAGTCGGCTCTTCTCTGTTCTGTCAGAGAATATCTGCTGCTGTTTCTCGGACAGAGAGTGCTTGCCGCTCTTGCCTTTTCCTCGGTATCGCTGCTCTTCTCAGGACTCTTCCTGAATAATATTCTCGCGTTTGCTTCATCTTTCGCAATTGCAGGAATCAATTTTCTTATGTATTCCTCTGCAATGGGAAAGAAACTGAGCGCCGCGGGATGCATAAACCTGTGCGCGCTTTCGGACGGAAGCCGTCTGTTTTACCGCTTCAACGCCTGTGATCTCTTCGGGAGCCCGGTATCTTTTACTGCCTGCTGTCTGACGGTCACGTTTTCTGCCGGGTTCGCTTCGGTGATCCTTGCCACCCTGTTCTGGAGCCTGAAAAAGGGCGTCGCTGAATTCAGCCCGCTGAAGAAACTGAAAAAAGAGCTCACCGCGCTTTTCTCGCGTCTCAGAAGAGCGATCCCGGAAAAGCTCGCCGTCGGGGATCGGCAGGCGTCTGTCTCATTCGCGAAAAGGACGCGCTCTCTGTCCCTGACCCGGGGCGAGCTCTTCAAATTCATCTCGTCGTCGGTCGCAGGAGCCCTTTCGCTCCTTCTGCTTTTAGCCGGACCGATCGCCTATTTCCGCTCGATAGCCTCCGACGCCCGTCCGGGCTACAGCGAGACGCTCTATTACATGATGATCGATCGGTTCAAGGGAGACTGGACCCGGGAAAAGCAGGATGAGATCGACGCGATCTATGATGAAAGCAGCAGGATCCTAAAGGAATTCCACACCCTATCGCAGCAGTTCTCGGACGGACTGATAACGCGCGATGAATACAACGCCGCGGAGGCTGAATACGTCGACGCCTCAAGGGACAGGAGCGCGATACAGGCTTTATACGACAGATCGGTTTATCTGAAGACTCTGTATGAAGAGACGGGGACAGTCGGAGTCTTTCTTGACGACAGAGGCTGGAACAGATTCCTCGAAAGGGGAACGCAGTGGATGCTCTATGCGTCGGTACTGATCGCGCTGGCCCCCGCCGTTGCCGTCGAGTTCTACGGACAGGGATTTTTCAAGCTCATGCACTCGACAAAAAAAGGCCGGCACCGGGTGTTCTTTACAAAGTTCGCTCTGACGGCGGCTCTCGGGATCCTGTTTCCGATTTTCTGCGAGACCTCCCAGCTGCTTATCACTGCATGCGAAGCAGGACTGGACCTCGGTTCGGCTCCCGTCAGGTCGCTGCCGACGGTAAGCTGGATGACGGCGGATATGTCGGTAAGCGGATACGTCGCGCTGTATATCGCGGTCAGATCGCTTGCCTGCCTGGCTCTCTCGCTGCTTGTGTTCGGACTTTCCGGAGCCTTCAGAAAGGTGTTTCCCGCCCTGGCGACCGCCGCGGCGGCGACGCTCTTCCCCGCCCTGCTTGAATTCAGCGGAGTGGCCGCGGCCGGCAGACTGGACTTTCTCAGACTGTTCGGGGCGGGCGTGATAATTCGTGATTCGGTCCAGAACGGGAGCGGTTCGGGCTTCATGCTGCTGACAGTCTGTCTGGCTGTATCGGCCGTTGTCGCGTCGGTTCCGGTCTTCATCTCCTACCGAAGATTCTGCCGCTGACAAGGATATTAATCCTTAGATCTGTAGAAAAGTAGAACTACACACCATCCTACAGATCTATATATTGTGTTTTTCTATCAGACTCTCACTTCGTTACTCGCCGAAAAAATCTGTGGCAATATCGAAAAGGTTTTTTACGGCAAACGTCTGGTCTGCCAGACTTATGTTTATGTCAACGGTGATACGGAAAACAGAATCGAAGTGATCATTCCTTTGGAATGATTTATCCCCATCACTTTTGAACAACTGCACGCCAAAGCGGCCCGGATGATCTCCGGGCCGCTTTGGCGTCGTGTATATTTTCTGTCAGTCAGT
>JAFTCN010000043.1 GCA_017454675.1 Clostridia bacterium | reverse complement strand
CTCCGAAGGAGAAGTTGCCGAGCATCTCGAAGAAGGTGCCGTGCCTGGCGGTGTGCCCGACTCTCTCGAGGTCGGGAGTGCGGATGCACTTCTGGCATGTGGTGACCCTGTTGCGGGGAGGAGTGACCTCTCCGGTGAAGAACTTCTTCATCGGGGCCATTCCCGAGTTGATGAGCAGAAGCGATTTGTCGTTTCTGGGGATGAGAGGGAAGGAAGGAAGCCGGAGATGGCCCTTCGATTCGAAAAACGAGAGAAATCTCTCTCTGATTACGTTGAGTGACAGCGGTTGCATTTGTGTATAAGTCCTGCCTTGGGATTTAGATTAGATTTTTTTCGGGTCCTGTATCTCGATGCGGTATCTTCCCGACCCGAGCCTGAACTCGGTGCGCCCCATAACGTCCGAGGCTCCGAGCTCTTCCGGAGTTACGGCAAGGCCGTTCACCGTCATCGAGCCGTCTCCGGGCACGAGCGACACCTTGGCGGAGAGCCCCTCGGGTATGCGGAAGGTGTAGACGGTCTTTCCGCCGTAGATCTCCCAGCCGCTCTCGATCTTTTCTCCGCCGGCGCACGGCGGCGTGTATGACGCCTTCGCACTCCTCATGCGGCGTCCGCCTTCGGGCATTTCGGCGGCGGTGCGGAAGTCGGGCGTCGGCTTCAGGATAAAGCTGCGGAATCCGGGTTCCATGGGGTCCGGACGTATGCCGCATACGCCCGCGAAGAGCCATTCGGCGACCGCCCCGTAGGCGTAGTGGTTGAACGAGTTCATGCCCACGTCGCCGAAGCCGCGCTCCTTCGTATAGGAGTTCCAGCGCTCCCAGACCGTCGTCGCGCCCTGCTTCACCGAGTAGAGCCACGACGGGTCGCGGTCCTGCATGAGCAGCGAGTAGGCGAGGCCGTCGAGCCCCACCTTCGAGAGCGTCTGGTTGAGTATGCCGGTCCCGACGAACCCGGTCGAGAGGGTGTATCCGTTCGATTCGATCTTTTCCTTCAGCGCCGCGATGAAGCCCTCGCGGAGTTCGGGCGGGACCAGATTGAAGGCCAGGGCGAGCAGATATCCGGTCTGTGTCCCGACGGTCAGTTTCCCGTCCTTTATGTATGTATCCCTGTAGTGCCCGGCGATCTTTCCGCGGAGCGCCATATAGTGCTCCTCACGTTCCGGGAGGCCGAGGATATGGCTGAATTTTGCCATCAGTTCGGCGTCGTGCGCGTAGTAGCAGACCGCGATGTAGCGCTTGTCGGTCACGTCGTAGTTGAGCCAGTCGCCGTAAGCGGTGTTTGGACCGTCGAGCCCGAAGCGGGAGAGGTAGTCCATATAGGCTTCCATAGAAGCGTAGTTCTTCCTTACCGCCTCTTTGTCGCCGTACATCATATAGAGCCTGTCGGTCACGACGAGCGGGGCGTCGCCCCAGGCGGCATTGCCGCCTTCGGATGTGAAGACTCGCGGGATGACGTCGGCGTAGGCGCCGCCGAATCCCTCCTGCGAATACGCGGCGTCGGTCAGCCATTTGTCCATGAAGCCGCGGATGTCGGCGATGTACGACGCGGCTCCGCAGAAGATCTGCGTGTCGCCCGTCCAGCCGAGCCGCTCGTCGCGCTGCGGGCAGTCGGTCGGTACCGACAGATAGTTGCCGCGCATGCCCCAGAGTATGTTCGAGAAGAGCCTGTTAACCTCGGGGACGTCGCATTCGAAATCCCCGCCCTCGGGGCAGTCGGACCTTATGACGTCGCCACGGACGTTGATCACCGACAGGTCGGCGTCGGCACGTATCTCGATGTAGCGGAAGCCGAAGAATGTGTGCGTGGGGTAGTAGAACTCGACCTCGTCGGTGCCCGACGCGATGTAGACGAGGCGCGCCGTGGCGGAGCGGTAGTTCTTGATGTAGAGGCTGCCCTCGGGGCCGTCGTTGCCGCGTCCGGGGTCACCGCTGTCGTTGAGCATCTCGGCAAAGAAGACCTCGACCCGGGTGCCGCGCGGAGCGTTGAGGAAGAGCATCGGACGGCCGACCATGTTCTGGCCGAAATCGACGATCATGGCCTCGCCCGGCTTCAGCTTCGCGGTCTCGCAGCCGTCGCCCGTCTTCTTCGAGAGGATGTTTATCTTTCCGAGCGCGTTTCCGTTGCCGGTCTTTCCCGAGTGGATGACCGCCGAGACGGGGTCGAGCATCATCCGGCCGCAGCTGCGGATGCGGGGGCCGGCGACCGGCTCGATCCTGCCGCAGAATCCCGAAAATGCGACGGCCTTTTTCCACTCGTGCGCCTCGGGCACGACGGAGGGCTCGGGAACTGTTGCGTCGTAGTATTCGCCGTCCCAGATGTCGGCGCGCATCACGGGGCCGCAGATCGAGGCGTCCCAGTCCTCGCCCGACGCCAGGATCTCGGAGGTACCGTCGCGGTAGCGGAGCTCGATCTCGCCGCAGAAGGCGGGAGCGAGCGAGCCGTAGAAGCCGAACGATATCCTGCCCGTCCACCAGCCGGGGGACACCTCGGCGGTGAAGATGTTCTTCCTCGAACTGCCGGTGCGGCCTCCGCTGACGCAGAGCGCGGTGATGTCGTATTCGAACTCGAAGACCCTGAACCGGTAGTCGGTCCAGCCCGGCTTGAGTTCGTCGGCGTATGCGGTGTCGCCGTCGAAGTTGACGACGCGCATGCCGTTGACGAACATGTCGAAGATCCCGAGCGCGGTTGCGCGGACGGTTGCCGATTCAAGCTTCCTCGACGGGTCGGGCGTGAACTCGCATTTGACATTCAGTATGCCGTCGCCGGGCTCGAAGACCCGCTCGTAGGAGTTGAACTTCTTGTTCTTCCAGGGGTGGTCGTACTTTTTTCCCGAAAGGTCGGGGTGGGTAATGAATCTGCCCTGCTTCATGGGTCTGCCTCTCTTGCACGGGGTCTGTTCCGCCGGGGACCGATCAGTCTTTCTTTGCCGCGGTGCAGCGGCAGACCTTCACTCCCGATACCGTCTCGCCGTCGACCTGGAGCGGCGTGGGCTCAAAGTACTCGACGGTGATGTCGCGCCCCTTGAGCACGCTTATGTTCTTCGTATGCTTTACGTGTTCGCCCTTGAAGATCCCGGGGAAGATCATGAGGGTGCGGAGCTTGCCCGAACCGTGGAAGATCATCGCGGTCAGCAGGCCATCGGGGTCGAGCCTGTCCTGATCCGGCGCGGCCATCATGCCGCCGCCGTAGAATCTGCCCTTCATGACCGGCGCGAGCCAGGCCTTGCGGAAGAAGTGTTCGACGCCGTCGACGGTCACCCTGACGTCGCGCGGCCTGTACTTGCCGAGAAGTCCGCCGATGGCGATCGACGTGTAGTTGATCTTCTTGCCGGGGATGCTGCGCTGCCTGTCGCCCTCTTCGCAGCAGTAGCCATCGATGCCGAAGCCCACTCCGTTGAAGAAGCGGTATTTTTTCCCTTCGATGTCGGCGACGGGCAGGTCCTTTATGTATTTCGCGACCGGCACGGGATCGCTCCCGGGCACTGTCCCGATGTCGCGGAGAAAGTCGTTGCCGGTGCCTCCGGCGTAGTACAGGATGCAGTCCGGAATAACGGCGCCGGCGGCCTCGCAGTCGTTGACGAAGCGGTTGAGAGTGCCGTCGCCTCCGCAGAGCACGGGGATCGTGCCGGCGGGGAGCTCTTCGAAGAAGCTCCTGTAGTCGGCTATTCCGGTGATGTCGGTAAATTCGAGGCTGCCGTCAAGCTTTCCTTTAAGCGCCTCCGCCTGTTCCTTTCCGGTCCCGTTTCCGGACAGTGAGTTGTAAAGAATACGGTAATTTGCCATTTTCCCCTCCGGTATTGTTATTCGGGCGTGAGACTGCCGCGGCATCCGCGCCCGGAGCGCGGGACCGGCTTCCGGCCGTCCCGCGGATGGACCCGCGGCGCCCGTTCATATCCAATTAACTTATTATAACCATTTTTGTCAAAAAGTCAACAATCAAAAGGCGATATAAGGAAAAAAATTGACAAACGGCCGCTTTAGTTATATAATAGTATAATGGATTTGATTAAGCGGAAGTTCCCGGGAGGCCCGGGGCGGCCGGACGGCGCAAGTCCGGAAAAGCGGAAAGAAAAGAGAGGAAGTGATCGGAACGGAACACATTCTGTGCGTATGGTCGGCTGAAGCTCCCGACGCGGATCTGCGGCCTCCGCGGCTCAGCGGAGTCGAGACTCGTATGGAGCCGCCCGTTGAGCTGCCTCCCTGCGGCATACCCGCCGTGATCGCTCTTTCGGTCCCCGGGGTGAAGTGGCTGTCGGTCATAAAGACGGACGGCGATCCCGGGCAGCAGTCGGCCGCCGCCCTCATGAACTTTGCGGTGAAGGCCGCGGGAGGGCGCGGTGCGGTGACTGTCGGAGATCCCGGCTCGGCTGTCTTCGCTGAGCCGGAGGATACAGTTTTCGCCGGAGGCAGGAGCCCTGTTCCGGTCTGCGGCGAATTCACGCGCAAGCTCTTCCTTTCGGTCTGGTTCGCGCCCGGCGTCCGCCCGGATACCGGGAGAGTAGCGGAGCTGCTCCGCGAGGTCATGCCCTTCGCGCTCCCCGAGCGCTACGGGACGTCCGAACCGCCCGAATATACATATGCCGGAAACGGCGGTTTCGAAGGTTTCCGCGACTTCTTCGCGGGATGTTCGGGATTCCCCGTATTCTACTGCCGCATGCCCGTCACGCATCTTTTCGCGAGTTTCCCCGAAGCGGGTGCTCTGGATGCCGGAGGGAACGTCAGAGCGGGGTATATCACGCTCGAGGCGGTCGATTCGGTATTCGACAGGCCCGAATGGCGCGAGGCGCTGACGAGGCTGCTGCGGCGGCTGGCGGCCGTGACCGGCGCCTTCTTCGGACAGATAGTCAGAGGCGGGAGGCAGGTGGCCGGAGGTTCCTGGAAGGGGATCCCGATGGTCCTCGGCGAGGCATGCGTCATCGGCGGTGACTATTACAGACTCATACCCGACTGCCGGAGCGCAGCGCGCTGCGGCGATACTCCCGACGGATTCGCGGATGACGGCTGTTCCTCCGCTCCCGCGGCATATTTCGAGGAGCCCGACGGCCCGACGGTCGACCTGCGGCTCATCTCCCGGCGGAAGAAGAACATCTTCGGCTCCGAGAGGGGACGCGGCAGGGGATATGTCGTTGCCGACGACTTCACCTCCGCCGGAGAGAACCCCCTTTCGGCGGCCGCGAACGCAGCCGGACCGGCTGCCGGAAGCAAACCGGGATCCGGTACATGAACGTGATCTCCGGCACGGAAAAGGAAAGGACGGCCTGCGGCGCGGTCAGGGATAACGGCCTGCCGGGACCTGTCATAGCCGTCGCGGGACCGACGGCCTCGGGCAAGAGCGCTCTTGCCATGCGTCTCGCGAAGAAGTTCGGGGGCGAGATCGTATCATGCGACTCGATGCAGATCTACCGCGGGATGGACATCGGGACGGCCAAGCCGACCCGCGCCGACATGGCGGAGGTCCCGCATCACATGATAGACATACTTGACCCCGACGAGCCGTATTCGTGCGCCGATTACGCCGCCGGCGCGAAAGAGGCGGTCGACGGCATACTTGCCCGCGGCCGGCTCCCGGTCATATGCGGAGGCACCGGCCTGTACCTTGAGAGCCTGCTCTACGAGCATCCTTTCGGAGACAGCGGGACCGATCCCGGGCTGCGCGAAAGGCTGAGAGAGAGGGCGGCCGGCCCCGGAGGGGCCGATGAACTGTGGGAGGAGCTGCGCGGCATAGATCCCGACGCCGCGGCGGCGATCCACAAAAACAACGTGCGCAGGGTCATAAGGGCCCTCGAGATATACTACTCGACCGGAAAGACAAAGACCGAGGTCGAGAAGGCGGGACTCATCCCGCGCTACCGGGCTCTCGTGATGATCCTTCACATCTCCGACCGCGTACTGCGCGCCGGGATGATAGGCGAACGCACGCGCCGTATGATGGAGTCGGGCCTGGAAGCCGAGACGCGGGCGCTGCTCGCCGCGGGTGCGCTCGCTCCCGGGAGCACCGCCGCCCAGGCGATAGGCTACAAGGAGATGCTCGGCTGCATTAGAGGACTCGAGACGCCCTCGGCTGCCGAGGAGAGGATATCGCTCGCGACGAGACAGTATGCGAAGCGCCAGGACAGCTGGTTCGGCGGGCGCCGGTACGGCGTCAGGATAGAGATCGGAGCCGGTTCCGAAGACCCGTATCCCGAGGCCGAGCGCCTGGTGTCGGAGTTTCTCCGGGGCTGACAGAGCTCAGATGCCCGTCGCTTCGACGGATACTAGATTCAGCCGTAAGGGGCGCTGCGCCCCGCGGCGCAACTGGAGAACAGGTTGAGATTTTCCTTTTTCAGATCGGGAAAAAAAGATAACAGTCGGGTAAAGGACGCCGGGAAGGACCCGAAGAAGCCGGAGAACAAGGTCGTGACCTATACAAAGGGCGGCGCACGCGGCGTGAGGAAGGTCTATTCCGAAAAAGAGGACAGGACCCCCGGCGACCGCAGGATAGGCGTCGACTGGCGCTATCTCGGCCGCGCGCTGACTCAGTTCGGCGTCGTGCTCGTGTCGCTCGCCGCGGTGTTTTATTTCGGGTATCATCTCGTCAGGGTGCTGATGCCCGGCATCACGGTGTCCGACGTCGTGACGATCTCCGAGACATACCGGTGCTCCGGCAGCGCGTATCTCTTCTGCGACTCGGTCCCGGTAAAGGCCAAATCGGCAGGATTCGCCGATTATCAGGTCTCCGACGGACAGAGAGTGGCAAAAGGAGACGCGATCTGCAGCATCTACGCCGAGGACCGGAGCGGGATCCGCGAGGAGCTCGATTCGCTCGACGCCGAGATAGCGATGCTGCGAAGGAGCGCGGGAGGCGAGGTCACACGCGAGGGCATCGCGGCGGTGATGGCGGACATCTCGGGCGGGTATTCGTCGATCATGAACTCGCTCTCGTCGGGCGACTACATATCGGCCGGGGCGGCTTCAGACGGTCTGCGCGCCTCGCTGGCCAGGAAACTCTACCTCACCGGCGGCGACGGCGTCATCGCGGACAGGCTGAACGCGCTCGTCGCGAGGCGTTCGTCGGTGTTCGCGTCGCTCGGCAGCCCGGCTGAAAAGGTGACCGCGGGATCGCAGGGATATTTCTTCCGGAGCATCGACGGCAGGGAGGGCGTGTTCACGCTGAAGCTCGCCGAAGAGCTGACGGAGGAGTCGTTCCTCGCGGCGCTCGACGCCCCGCCGGTCACGGTCGACGGATGCGTCGGAAGGCTGTCATACAGCCCCGACTGGTATCTTGCCGTCAGGTGCGAAGGCTCCGAGATGACGGCGTCTCCCTCAGGCCGCGATTATACCGTCTCGTTCCCCGACACCGGCGCGAAGCCGCTCCGGATGACGCTTGAGAAGAAGATCCGCATGAGCGGCGGCGGACTGCTGCTGCTCTTCCGCGGCAACTCGATCCCGTCAGATTTCGGCTGGCTCAGATGTCAGACGGCCGAGATAGAGTACATGAGCGTCGAGGGATACAGGGTGCCCGTCTCGGCGGTGCATCAGCTGGACGGCTACACCGGCGTATACACAGTCGACGGCGGATACGCCCGATTCAGAAGAACGGTCACTCTCGCCGAAGGCGAGGGCTACTATATTGTGAAGAAATACGAGGATGCTCTCCGCGACGATCCCCCCGAGACCGTATACCGTCACACCCCTTACGGATTCCGGGGACGGGCGGGCGAGTATCTCAGCATCTTCGAATTCGCCGAAAAGGCGGAGCTCGCGCAGCGCGGCGGCTCCGACGGCGGAGTCTGCCGCCTCGCCGGCGGATGCACCGTCGGGAGCGTCTTTTCGAACCACGACCTCCTCACCATGAAGCGCAATACGGTGAACGGGGCATTCCTCGCCTACGGTGAACAGCATGACCGGTATGACTATCTGCGCGCGGTCGACGAGCTCATACTCTCCGGCAGAGACATTTTCCACGGGAAGGTGATCGACTGATGATCGAAGGACACGGACAGGAAGCGGAATACTTAAACGGAAGCGGATCTGCTGAACTTGAAGAAAGAGCGATGAAGGTCGCGGAGTCGGTGCGCGTCGCGGAAGCAGCCGCGGGACGCCCGGCCGGGAGCGTGAAGATCGTCGCCGCCGCTAAATACGCTCTGACTGAGGAGCTCGTCCTCCTCCGCGACAGATGCGGGATCGCGGACTTCGGCGAGAACCGTGCGCAGACGCTGAGAGAGCATCTGGCCGGACTGCCGGACGGCGGTGCCGGATTCGGCGTCCACTTTATCGGCGGTATTCAGAAGAACAAGCTGAAGTACATCGTCGGGAACGTCTGCCTGATACACTCGCTTGATTCGGAGGCCGCGGCCGCCGAAATCGACCGTATCGCCGGCGGGCGGGGCATCGACAGGGTCCGCGTGCTCGTCGAGATCAACAGCGGGCGCGAGCCCGGAAAGAGCGGAGTGATGCCGGAGGATGCCGAAAAGTTCTGCCTCGCACTGCGCCGCTTCGGGCATATCGGGATGTCGGGATTCATGACTATGGGCCCGCAGGGGCTCGACGGAGACGCATATTTCGATCTTTTCTCCGAAACTTGCAAACTTGCTCTTGACATTTGGACTAAAACACTTCATAATATAGACGAGCCAGTGTTGTCTATGGGCATGAGCGACAGTTTCGCCGCGGCGATCGCGGCCGGCTCGAACTGCGTGCGCATCGGCAGATCGCTCTTCGGAAGAAGCACTCCGGAGGCGAAATAAAACGGTTGTCATAAGAAATAATAAACGACAGGAGATACGGCCATGATCGATTTCTTCAAATCAAAAAAGAACAACGCCGACACCGAGAGCCAGTACGACGAAGCCTATTACGGCAAGAACGAGGACGAATCCGGCGCCGACGATTACGCCTACGCCGCGGCGCCCAGGCAGGAGCAGGATTACGACCGCGGACCTCAGCGCAGAGCGAACTACGGTCCTGCCGATACCGGAGCGTCCTACTCCATGAAGCTCATGAAACCCACGCTCTACAGCGACGGCCCAATCATCGCGAACGAGCTCATCAACAACAACGCCGTGATAATCAACCTGGAGAACGCCTCTGCAGAGGTCGCCTCCAACCTCATCTTCTTCCTCGACGGCGTCACCTACGCCATCAACGGACATCTCAAGGCCGTCTCGGCCACCACCTTCATGCTCACTCCGAGAACGATGGAGATCTCCGAGACCGAGACAGGGACTTCCGCTGAGGACGACGCCGCGAGCAGTGCCGCCGCGGCATACGGATACGCGGGATACGGTTCTGACGTCAAAAACTGAACCTGCGGCGATGATACGCGGGCAGCGGGCTGATGCCGGCTGCCCGATATCGGTTTATACCGGGGAGCAATGATACCGTGGATTATTTGGTTTATATCCTGAAGGCGATACCGGTCGCTTTCCTTTCGGCCATGGAACTGGCCATGTTCCTGCGTGCCGTCTTTTCCTGGTTCATGGCGGACGGGGACAATAAATTCTACAACTTTCTCGTGGGAGTCACCGAGCCCGTGATCACTCCGGTGGCATCGGTGTGCGAGAGATTCGGCTGGTTCGAGGAATCGGTGATGGACATGCCATTCCTGATCACGATGGTGCTGATCTCGCTGCTCAACGCGCTTCTAACGTATTTTCTGTGACAAAAAGTCACCGGCCTCCGGCCGCGAACCGCCCCCGGGGCGGAAAAATGGATCGAAAAGAGGAAACACACATGGCTTTGCCTGAGTTCATAAAGAAGAAATATTCGCTCGGGGAGGATTTCAGACGCGAGAACGCCGAGCGGGCTATCTGCGACCTTGTGACCTTCCAGCAGAGGCTGGCCGTCGAATACAAGGCGGCAAAGGATGAGGCGGAGGCCGAAAAGAACAGGGCGGACCTCGCCGAGTCGGCTCTTGCCGATGCCGAGAGCCGGAACGAATCGCTGATGTCGGAGCTGAAGGCTGCGGAGGCGGAGAAGGAAGAACTGATAAAGCAGGCACGTGAGGCGGAAGCCGCCGCTGCCGAGCGCGCCGCCGAAGCAAAGGCCGAAGCCGCGAGAGAAGTCGCCGAGGCAAGAGAGTCCGCCGCGAAGGCGGCGGCCGAGGCGAAGGAAGCGGCGGAGCACGCGGCAGCCGAGGCAAAGGAGGCAGCTGCATCCGGGATCGCCGCGGCGAAGGAGGAGGCCGGGAAGAAGGCGGCCGAGGCAGCCGCAGAGGCGGAGAAGAAGGCCGCGGAGGCGGCCGGCACGGCGGAGTCCGGCGGAGACGCGGGACTTGCCGCGCGCACATCAGCCCTCGAGAAGGCGGAGGCAGAGAACAGAACGCTGCTCCTGGATATCGCGGAGAAGCTGACGTCGCTCACCGCCGGCGCAAAACCGGAGACCGCGGAAGGCGACGAAAGCGACAGGATACCCGAGGCGGATATAGTCTGCATCAGCGCCTCGACGGTCGTTCCGGGTGAGACCCCGGCGGAAGAGCCCGGTCCGGAGAAGGAGCAGGTACCCGCGATCACGGTGATCGGGGAGCGCGTGGTCCCGGCGGAAGTGGCCGGGGACGAAGAAGATAAGGAACCCGAAGCTCCGGCTGAAGAGATCCCGGCTGAAGAGTCTCCTGAAGAAGAGATTCCCGCCGAGGAGGTTCCGGCGGAGGAAGGAATACCGGAAACGCCGGAAGATGCTCCGGAAGACGCGGTATCCCCCGAGGCGGAGAACGCAACTCCGGCGGATGAGCCCGCGCCTGAAGAAAAAGAGGCGGAAGCCGATGACGGAGACGACCTGCTAAACAAGCTGTCGGCGGCACTGGGCCTTTCTGTCGCGGCAGCCGCAGCGGAGGAAAAGGCGAATAAGGCCGAACCTTCCCTGTATGACGGAAAGGTCGAGGTGATATCGGAGCCCGGTATATTTGATAATCCGTTCGGATTCTCCGATGACGCGCCCGCGTCCGCCGAAGATAAAGCTGAAGAGACCGTCCGTGCAGTCGAAGAGGCCGCCGGAACGGCGGAACACAAAGCTGAAGAGCCACCCCGTGCAGTCGAAGAGGCCCTGGCAGAGGCTGCCGGGTCCGCGAAAGAGACGGCTGCAGAGGCTGCCGGGTCCGCGAAAGAGACGGCTGCAGAGGCTGCCGCGGCAGCGGAAGACAGGGCTGAAGAGGCAGTCGGGGATGCAGCGGACGGGGCAGCAGAAAAAGCTGCCGAAGAGGCAGATCCGCTCATCGCGTCGCTGAAGGATGCATTTGCCGGAGGCGGAAAAACCGGTGCGACGGATGCCGGAGACGCGCCGGCTGCGGACGAAACCGCGGAGATACCCGCGGCGGAGAAGCCTCAGGGGAGCGCGGAAGACACCGATTTCATAACAGCGAAGCTCAAGAGGGTCCTCGGTTATTCCGTGGCCGAGTTCGAAGCATACGACGGGTCCGACGGCCGGTCGGCTTCCGAAAAGGCGGAGAGTGCCTCCGGAGCCCCGGCCGGTGAGCCTGATCAGAGACCTGAACAGGAGAGGAAACCGGTCACAGGGCCCGGTCCGCGGCCGGAGAGCGGTCGAATTACCGAGTCCGGGAGCGAACTCCCGGCGGATCGTGAAGCGCCCGCGGCGGGAAAAAGCCCGGCCGGGACCGGAAATGGAAACGTCAGGTCGTTCAGCGACATGAAAAGCTCGCTGGAGGCGATAAGACGCAAACTCGGAAATAAAAAGTAAGAGAATATCGAGGAAAGCGATAAAATGGCAAAGGATTATACAAATACGCTCAATTTACCCAAGACAGGCTTTTCGATGAAGGCCAACCTGCCCCAGCGTGAGCCCGAGATGATGAAATACTGGGACAGCATAGGGCTCTACGATCTCATGCTGAAGGAGGCCGAGGGCAGAAAGACCTTCGTGCTCCACGACGGCCCTCCTTTCTCCAACGGCGACATCCACATGGGCCACGCGCTCAACAAGGTACTCAAGGACATCATCAACAAATCAAAGACCATGGAGGGCTTCAGAGTCCCCTATGTGCCCGGCTGGGACAACCACGGCATGCCCATCGAGAGCGCCATCATCAAGAAAAACAAGCTCAACCGCAAAAAGATGAGCGCGCCCGAATTCAGGACAGCCTGCTCGAAGTTCGCGTCTGATTTCGTGAAGCGCCAGAGCGAAGGCTTTAAGAGACTGGGCGTCTCCGGCGACTGGGAACACCCCTACCTGACGATGGACCCCCGCTTCGAGAAGCGCGAGGTGAAGGTCTTCGGAGAGATGTTCCGCCGCGGATACATCTACAAGGGGCTGAAGCCGGTCTACTGGTGCCCGCACGACGAGACCGCGCTGGCCGAGGCAGAGATCGAATATGCCGACGATCCCTGCACGTCGATCTACGTCCGCTTCCTGCTTGCCGACGACAAGGGAAAACTCGACGGGATCTGCGACAGGTCTAGGACATATTTCCTGATCTGGACGACGACCACATGGACGCTGCCAGGCAACCTCGCGATCGCGCTCAACCCCGCCGTCGATTACGCCGTGGTGAAGACGAACGACGGATTTTACTACATAGTCGCCGAATCGCTGGCTGCGCAGACGATGGCCGCGGGAGGCGTCGAAGACTATGAGATCGCCGCCGTCATTCCCGGAAGCGAATTCGAATACATGACCGCAAGGCACCCCTTCCTCGAACGCGACAGTCTCGTCGTGAACGCTGACTATGTCACCACCGACAGCGGCACCGGCTGCGTGCACATCGCGCCCGGATTCGGCGCCGACGACTACGCCGTCGGCCGCAGATACGGCCTGCGGATCCCGGTGCCCGTCGATGACAGAGGCTACCAGACCGAGGAGGCCGGCCCCTACGCCGGCATCTACTACGAGGAGTCCAACTCTGTGATACTGAACGACATGAAGCTGTCCGGCGCTCTCTTCGCCTCGGAGAAGGTCGTCCACTCGTATCCGCACTGCTGGAGATGCAAGAACCCGATCATATTCAGGGCGACGCCCCAGTGGTTCTGCTCGGTAGAGGCCTTCAGAGACGATGCCGCCGCGGCGTGCGAAAGCGTCAGATGGCAGCCCGAATGGGGAGGCGAGCGTCTGGTGCAGATGGTGAAGGAGAGGGCAGACTGGTGCATCTCGAGACAGCGCCAGTGGGGACTTCCCATCCCGGTGTTCTACTGCTCCGACTGCGGAAAGGTCATCTGCGACGAATACTCGATAGACAGGGTGGCCGGGATATTCGGCGAACGCGGCTCGAACGCCTGGTTCGAACTTGAAGCCGCCGATTTCCTGGGCGAGGACTTCAGGTGCCCCGACTGCGGAGGCAGGCGGTTCACCAAGGAGACCGACACGCTTGACGGCTGGTTCGACTCCGGCTCGACGCACTTCGCGGTGCTCGAGAACGGCGGATACGAGCCCGCATGGCCGCGCGAGAATCTCTGGCCGGCCGATCTCTACCTCGAAGGCGCCGATCAGTACCGCGGCTGGTTCCAGTCGTCGCTGCTCACCGCAGTCGGGTCCGGCGCGGGATCGGCTCCCTACAGACAGGTCCTGACTCACGGATGGACCGTCGACGGCGAGGGCAGGGCGATGCACAAGTCGCTCGGCAACTCAATCTCCCCCGACGATATCGTAAAGAAATACGGCGCGGACCTTGTCCGGATGTGGGTCGCCTCGAGCGACTACTCAGTCGACGTCCGCTGCTCCGACAACATCTTCAAACAGCTCTCCGAGGCCTACCGAAAGATCAGGAACACCGCCAGGATCATCATGGCCAACCTCGGCGACTTCGACCCCGACCGCGACTCGGTGCCGGTGCCGGATATGCTTCCGATCGACCGCTGGGCCCTGTCGAGACTCGACCGGCTCATCGCGGTCTGCCGCGAAGGCTACGACACATATCAGTTCCACACCGTGTTCCACTCGGTCGTCAATTTCTGCACCGTCGACATGTCGAAGCTCTATATCGACATCACGAAGGGCAGAGTGTACGTGGAAAAGCCGGATTCTCACGCCAGAAGATCGGCTCAGACGGCAATGTATCTCATCATCCACGCGATGACGAGGCTCATGGCGCCATTCCTCGCCTTCACATCGGAGGAGATCTGGCAGGCTATGCCGCATTCGGCGTCCGACGACAGACGCAGCGTCTTTCTCAACAGACTCCCCGAGGCCGTACCGGAGTACGAATTCTCCGACGCCCCGCGCTGGGAGAAGCTCTTCGACCTGCGCGACGACGTCATGAAGGCCCTCGAGATCGCGAGGACCGGGACCGACGGCGTAAAGATCGGCAAGTCGCTCGACGCCAGGCTGAAGATCGGCTCGACCGACAGCGGGGTGCTCGAGCTGCTCCGCAGCTTCACGACGGGCGAACTGTGCGAAGTCTTCATCACGAGCGGCTGCTCGGTGACGGGCGGCAGCGCCGGAGAAGGCGCCTACCTGCCCGACGACGGAACGCCGATCTCGGTGCTGGTGTCGGCTGCCGACGGACGCCGCTGCGACCGCTGCTGGTGCTATTCGGAGGACGGCGAAGAGACTGAGGACGGAGGCTTCATATGCGCGAAGTGCGCGGCGACCGTCCGTCTCATCGAAGCGGACCTTCCTCTCGACCGATGAAGAAAAGGATCGTCTGGTTCGTAATAGCCGCGGCGGTGATCGCCGCGGACCAGCTCACCAAACTGCTGACGGTGACGCGCCTGCGGCTCTCGGAATCGTTCGATCTGATACCGGGAGTGTTCAGGTTCACGTATATCCGCAACGAGGGCGCCGCCTTCGGGATGCTTTCCGGACACAGATGGATATTCCTCGTGTTCTCGTCGCTCGCGATAGCGGGCATAGCCGTATATGTCATGATGCGTCCGCCGAAGAACCTCCTCACCTTCACGGCGCTCTCGCTCGTAGCGGGAGGAGGCGTCGGCAACATGATCGACCGGGTGCGGCTCGGGTACGTCGTGGATTTCATAGATTTCTGCGCCTTTCCGAAACTCTGGAAGTGGATCTTCAACGTCGCGGACGCCTGCGTCTGCGTCGGAGCCGCCCTTCTGATCCTCGCCCTCGCCGTCGATTCGGTGAAGGACGCAAAAAAGAGCGCTGACCGGGGCGGCGGAGAAGCGTCATGACTTTGCTCGGGTATACCGTCCTCCCCGAAGAGGAGGGGACCCGGCTCGACAGCTTCATAAGGGAGCGCACGTCCGCCGACTGCGAATGCGATCCCGTCTCGAGATCGGCGGCGGCCGGACTCTGCGAAGGCGGACACGTGTTCGTCGGAGGCGCTGCGGCGGGGAAGAAAACGCTTCTGCGCGCCGGCGACAGAGTGACCGTCGAGCTGCCCGATCCCGTCCCCGACAGCCTCGAGCCCGAGGACATACCGCTCGACGTCGTATATGAGGACTCAGACCTTATCGTCATCAACAAGCCGTCGGGCATGGTCGTGCATCCGTCGCCCGGACATGCCCGGGGCACGCTCTGCGCCGCTCTGCTTTACCACTGCGGGGACAGCCTGTCGGGGATCGGCGGAGTGGGAAGGCCGGGCATCGTGCACAGGATCGACAAGGACACGTCCGGCCTGCTCGTCGCCGCCAAGAACGACATGGCTCACGCCTCGCTCTCGGCCCAGATAAAGGAGCACAGCTGCAGGAGGACCTACAGCGCGCTGCTCGTAGGAAATCCCGTCGACGACAGCGGGACGGTCGATCTGCCGATAGGCAGAAATCCGTCCGACAGGAAAAAAATGGCTGTCGTGAAGGACGGCAGGGAGGCCGTGACGCACTGGAGGGTCCTTCGGCGGTATTCCGGATACTGCGCCGCCGAATGCGCTCTCGAGACCGGCAGAACGCATCAGATAAGGGTGCATATGTCCCATATCGGACATCCGGTGCTGGGCGACCCGCTTTACGGGGGAGACAGGAACCGGTTCTGCGCGGCGCACCCGAAACTCGCAGACGGGCAGTTCCTGCATGCCGGAAAGCTTGAATTCACTCATCCGCGCACCGGTGAGCGCATGGCGTTCACCTGTCCCGAGCCGGCGAACATGCTCGAGGCCGAAAGACTTCTTGGATCGCTCTGATAGTACGGGATTACTTTTTACGGAGGTGCCGCCATGGCAGTACTGACTATCAATACCGGAAAAAAGACCGGAAGGATAAAGCCTCTTCACGGGGGAGGACAGCCTCCCATAGGCGGAAGAGGAACCGATGATTTCACCGTCCTCGCGGAGGCTGGAATACCCTACTCGCGTCTGCACGACTGCGGTGGCTGCTTCGGCGACGGCCTGTATGTCGATGTTCCCAACATATTCCGGGACTTCGACGCCGACGAGAACGACCCGGCGTCCTACGATTTCGTAATGACCGACAGACTGCTCGAGGCGCTTGTCCGGTGCGGCGTCGAGCCCTACTACCGTCTCGGAGTGACGATAGAGAACCACGCAGGCGCGATCAGCTACAGGATCGACCCTCCGCGCGATTTCGGCAAGTGGGCGAGGATCTGCGAGCACATCATGGCGCACTATCTGCGCGGCTGGGCAGGCGGATACCACTTCCCGATCACCTACTGGGAGATCTGGAACGAGCCGGAGAACAACGGCGTCGGACCGAAATACACGAACGAGATGTGGACGGGTACCGACGAGGACTATTTCAGGCTCTACGAGGTCGCGTCGAAGCATCTCAAAGCGAGATTTCCCGAAGCCAGAATAGGCGGATACTCCTCGTGCGGCTTCTATTACCTGACGGAGACCCCGGAGCGCAGGGAGCATAGACTTGCGAGGGGCAATCACGGCCCTGAACACTTCATGTCCTTCTTTAAGAACTTCTTCGCGTACGTGAAGGAGCATGACTGCCCGATCGATTTCTTCTCGTGGCACAGCTACGCCTGCACCCGCGATACCGAGGTCTGGGCGGACTTTGTGGCGGACGAGCTCGAAAAGGCCGGCTTTGCCGGGCTTCCCACTCATATAAACGAGTGGAACCCCTGCCCGGGAGAGAGGGGCACCGCGCACCACGGAGCCGAGGTCGCGGCCATGATGCTGGCGATGCAGAACAAGAAGTGCGTCGACCTCATGTGCATATACGACATGCGCTCGTCGGGGACCTATTCCGCCCTGTTCGACAGCATGAAGGATATACCGACGTACGGATATTACGCCATGGCGGCGTTCAACGAGCTGTACAGGCTCGGCACGCAGGTGGAGCTCTCCTGCGACACTCCGGGGATCTACGCCGTCGCCGCGACCGACAGGGACGGGGGAAAGCACGCCGTTATGGTGTCGAACCTGACCGGACACGAACAGAGCCTCACCTTCTCCGGCATCGGTCTGACCGGCGCAAAATACTGGATCATGGACGAAAACAGGCTCATGTCCTGGGCGGCGAACGCCGGCAGACTGCCGAAAAACGGCGTCGCGCTCATAGAGTTCTGACACATAAGACAAATATATTGCGGGCCCGGAATGGCCCGCGTAAAGATCAGACAAGGATACCGACGGAATATGAAAGAGATCTCCCCGGCGCCTCTCCGCGACTTCAGCGGCATACTCATAATCACCGACCTCGACGGGACCTTCTTCGGGAAGGACAGCAGGCTCGTCCCGCGCAATCTCGAGGCGGTGGAGCGCTTCAAGGCCGGAGGCGGCTTCTTCACCCTCGCGACGGGCAGGATGCACTGCAACATGATGAAGGACCTGCCGTGCGCGGCTGAACTCGTGAACGCCCCGATGAGCGCCTGCAACGGCGCGCTGCTCTGCGACATCAGAGCGTGGAAAAGCGGAAGCGAAGGGGAAGGCGAATGGGATATCATTGAGGAGCATCCGATCGACATCGCACTCGGGACGGAGATCCACTCATTCGTCAAGAGCATCAGCCGCGACACCGGCTTCCGCATCTCGTCGCGCTCCGGCTTCCTCACGTCGGAGGCCGAGATGTCCGACTGTTCGATGGTCACGGACGACATTAATTCATGCTACGAGGGCGGATACCTGATCGCAGACCCCCGCGAGTGGGGAAAGTATGTCTGGTACAAGATAGTCATCCGCGGAGAATGCGGCAGGCTCGACTCGATAAGGCCGCTCATCACCGAACGCTTCGGAGACCGCATAACGGTCAGCAAATCGGGAAAGAACCATCTCGAGATCCAGTCGGCGGGCGTCACGAAGGCCCGGAGCCTTCCGGGGCTCCGGGCGTACTGCGAGCGGCAGTGCGGCAGGCCGGTGACCGTCTTCGCCTGCGGCGACTACGAGAACGACATAACCATGCTGCGGGCGGCAGACGTGGGCGTCTGCCCGTCGAACGCCGGGGATGACGTAAAAAAAGCGGCCGGCCTCTGTCTCTGCTCTAACGACGAAGGGCTCATAGCCGATCTTGTAGAGAAGATCGAGGCCGGCGGCGCCGGCTGCTGATCTCAGTCAGCCGGCTGACTGTCAGCGGTCAGTCGAGATAGTCAACGGGGTCGATGCCGATCATAGGCATCAGCCTCGTGAGCAGTATCCTGTAGCGCATATAGGCATGGTAGTGGAGACCGTCGGCGAGCAGCTGCGGATCAACGTGGACTTCCGCGGGTTCCGTAGCGCAGCCGGCGCGTTTCATTTCGTCGAGAAGGACACCGTTGTCGGGAAGACTGTCGAGTATGAGCTTCCTGATCTCCGGCCAGCACTTCTTCAGGCGTTCGAGGTCGACCTTGTCGGTAATGCTCGGGTTGTTGAGCTTCTTTACGTCGGGGATCTGATCGGGCGTAAAATGTGCATATATATCGGTCCAGTCGGGGGCATCCTTCACCGGATCGATCTTTTTTACTCTCTGCGCCACGTTGCGGTAGATGCGGTTTATGAGGAGCGTCGCGACGCCGACCTTTTTTCCGTGGTATTCGGGCCAGATCCCGCGGGTGACCTTGTAGCACTCCCAGTAGTGCGACACGACGTGCTCTGCGCCCGAGGCGGGCCTCGACGACATCGCGAGCTTCATAGCGAGTCCGGAGAGCACGAGCGCCTCCATGATGGCGCCGGCGGCCTCCTCGTCGTTAGCGGTGACCTTGTCGGTCAGTGCGATGCACTTCTCCAGCGCGCCGAGCGTGATACCGGCGACTCTGTCGCAGTAGTATTCGTCGATCAGCATGTGCGAGATGCGCCAGTCGAGTATGCCTATGTATTTGGCGACCATGTCGCCGTATCCCGCCGCCTTGAGCTCGGCCGGCGACTCGGCGAGAATTTTCGTGTCGGCAAGTATGACCATCGGCTGCCTTGCCTTCCAGGAGTTCTTGAAGTTGTTCTCTATGATCGGGGCGGTATCCGAGGCGAATCCGTCCATCGAAGGCGCCGTCGCGAAGATGCAGAACTTTTTGTCGAGCTCGAACGACGATACGCGGCAGATGTCGTTGAGCGAGCCGGTGCCGACCGAGATTATGCCGTCGACGTCGCCGGCAAGCGCCTCCACCTCTCTCACCTGTTCGACGCGGGCGTATTTCATGTTGCGGTAGATCAGTTTCTTCAGCTCGAATCCGGAAGCCGCAAGAGAGGCTGTGAGGCCTTCCTTTTCGGCTACGCCGAAGGTGTTGTCGTCGGCGACGAGCAGCACTTTTCTGGGAAATCCGGCTCTTTCCAGTATCTCGCCGGTGTGCGCGGTAAGACCGCTGAAGATCTCGACTACCTTAGTGTCGAAGGTGTGTTTTTTGCCGCAGGGGCAGTTTTCGAGAGAATGAAGCAGTGATTGAAGGTCCATTCCGTAGTCTCCTTATGTATATGTGAAATAAATCGCTAACAGCCCGCCGGCGCGTTTTAATACCTCACCGTCCCGCGCGGGCGGCGCGCACCTCCCGGCGGCCGCGGTGTACTCGGCGCCGGGGCGCCTGTGTCACTTCGCTACCTTCGAGAGGATCTCCCAGCCGTTCTGTTCCGAATAGCATGCGATGATCCCGGAGGAGGCGGAGGTGATGCGGGTGTATCTGAAGGGAATGACGATCTTTCCCGACGTGTCGATGACTCCCTTCGTCCCGTCCGACAGCCCCAGCACGCACAGCCCCTCGACGAAGGGCTCGGCGTAGCTGTACTGCGGCTGGGCGACCCAGTAGCCGTCGACGTGATAGCATCCGTACAGATCTCCTCTCTTGAGGAGGATCACGCCGTCGGAATACGCGACAAGCTCGAATCCCGCCGGCAGCTCGTATCTGTTGCCGTACAGGTCGACGAGTATGTCCTCGTCGGTGATATAGATGTTCGGGTTGTATGTCTGCACCTCGACGTGGCGCATGCGTATGTATCCGTTGTCGTAGAAGAAGTGTCCGAGCCTGCTTATGTCGCGCTCGAACGGCTCGATGTAGAAGCTGCGGACGTATGTGCCGACCTCGTGATGCTCGGGGTAGTAGTTGCGGTTCTCGTATACGGCCGTTCCGCCGTAGGCGTTGACGATGCGGACGAAGCCGTTGTCGTCGACGGTATATCCGCGTCCCTGGCGCATAGCGTAGGCTTTGGCGTACGGGTACTGAGTGGCCCACGAGATGGTCTGGTCCATATATACCGACGTGCTTTGCGTGAGCGTGGTCGTCTTTTCAGGGTCCGGAACGGGCTCGGTCCGGCCGTATATGAAGCGCCACGACGGGAATGTGAGCGAGACGTCGATGATCTTGTGAGGCTCCTCAGTCGACCCGGCAGGCTCTGTCGGCTCCGGCTCCGTCGTTATGTCGCCGTCCGATCCCCCGGGAGACGACGTCGTGATGTCGGGAGATCCGCCGGTGACGTCGGGGGCCGCCGTAGTGATGTCGGGAGATCCGCCGGTGACATCGGGAACCTCCGTTGAGGCGCCGGGGTCGGTCGTCGTGGCGCCGGTATAGCTCGTCGTGACGTCGGGAACCGTAGTCTGTACGTCGGGCAGCGTCGTCTGGGCGCCGGGATCGATTGTCGAGGCACCGGGATCAATTGTCGTAGCGCCGGGATCTGTTGTTGAGGCGTCGGGCGAAGCCGTGCCGGTTCCCGGAGCTTCTCCGGTGCCTGACTCCGCCGGGATCTGCGTTCCTTCGGGGCCGGTCCCTGTGCCGGTGCCTTCGGGTCCTGTCATATCCGGAGGCATCGTGATATCGGGCGAGAGCGTGATATCGGGCGAGAGAGTCGTGACCGGCTCGGTGGTGGCCGTCAGCGCGGCCCTGCTGTCGGCCTCGATCTGGCGCTTCGCGATCTTGAGCATCTCGGCAAAGGGGCGGTTGTAGTACGCACCCGGCCTTACCGGCTTCGCGACGATCTCGGCGAACTCGGGGTCTGCCTCGTAGACCTGTCTCGCCAGTCTGTGGTCAACTACGAATCTGACGTAGACATAGTAGGTATCGATGGTGTAGGAGAGCAGCACGTCTTCGTAAGTCGACCACTTTTTGTATGCGCTGTCGGCCTTGCCGAAGTCGGGGTCGTAGTCGAAATACATGCCGCGGCCGTCGCGCCCGTCGATATAGTCGGACTCGATGAAGCTGCCCGTCGCTGGATCTATGTAATAGTATTTGTTTCCGTATGTGAAGAGGGCCCTGTCCTGCGTGTCCCTGGTGTTCGCCGGGACGACGTCGGAGGCGGGATATATGCCGAGCAGGCTGCCGTCGGAGGCGTATATGAAGAGCCTCTGCGTCTTTGTCAGCTGCTTCCTCTCCTCAGCCGGCGCGGGAAGTACCGACACGGCGCCCGTCTCGGGGTCGGTGACGGCCTCGGGGAAGGGAGATACAGCGTCGCCTTTTCCTCCGTCGACGATGATATAACCCATATAAAGCTCGACAGCCGCGCGCTGCTCGATCCGCTTTTCGTACGACTTGAACTGCAGCCCGTTGTCCTCGTATGTCAGCGGAACGACGAGCGTCAGCGTCTTCTCGTTCCCGAGCGTGTACTCCGCGGGCAAGTCGGGGATCCCGACCTTCGCGAGGGCGGACCGGGTCCCCCAGTCGTCCCAGGTCTGGCGGTAGCGCTGCTTCAGGCTCTCCTCGAGCGTCATGTATGACGGCGCCGGGGGATCGGCGGGACCGTCGGTGCCGGCATCGGATGTGACGGCATCCGATGTTCCGGAGCCTGCCGAGGAGTCTTCGGGCGGGAGCGTGATCCCCGAAACGCTCTGGCCCTCGGTGAGGTTCTTTATCGTCTCTTCGATGCGGCTGAGCTCGGTGCTGTCGATCGCCGGGGGCACGACAGACGGCCCGGGACCGGTGAAGGGCAGCTTCAGTATCCCGAGCGAAAAGAGGAAGACCGCCCCGCAGACGAGCAGGAAGAACGCCGCAGCGGCGGTCCTTGATATTACGTTTCTGAGTATGACTTTGTTTTTCAAGTGAGACTCCGTGGCGCGGGCATGCGCCGGCCGCCGTCCGTCGGGACGGTCATTTTCCGAACAGTCCGGCGATGCCTTCGGGGAAGAGACGGTCGAAAACGAAAAGCCTGAAGATGTCGGCGGCAAGCGGGAATATCAGCGCGATGAACACGACCAGCATCCACCTGCTCTTTTTCTTTCTGCTCAGCGACTTTTCGATATAAGCGGTCTTTTCCTCTTCGCTCATCGAGTCGGGCAGCATCTCAGGGGTGATCCCGTTTTCGGTGAAACCTTTGTTTATTATGAAATACGCTATGATCGTTACCGAAGCCGCGGCGGTCCAGACGATAATCGCAGGCTTCCAGAGACGGGCGAATCCGGCCAGTACGAAATAGAGTGTCGCGGATACTAAGACGGCCGCGACCAGCATAAGAGCCAGTCTTTTGCCGTCGGGCGTAAGCCCGCGGGGGGCTCCCGCGGCGGCCTTTTTCGCGTCGTTATCCTTCGCCATGGTTCAGAACACGCGTACCGCTCCGGCGCGGCGGACTTTGAGTATATGGCAGGAGCCTTCTCCGAACACCTCCGATATGTAACCGGTGAAATCAGGCGCCGCTCCGGTCGGCAGAAATACCTGCACCGTCCCGGCGAAGCCTCCGCCGTGGACCCTGCAGGCGGCCTCGATCCCCGTCTTCGCGAAATACTTCTCGCACAGGCAGAGAGCCAGCGACAGACCCTGCTCGGATACGTTGCTCGGGGTGTATACGTTCTGCAGCCAGCGGAACGAGGAATTGCCCGACTCGCGGACAAAGCGCAGGAAGGACGCGAGGTCTCCCGACTTCAGGGCCTCCGCCTGCGCGGCGACGCGCCTGTTCTCGTCGTAGAAGTGCATCGCTCGCAGTATGGCGCGGTCGCCGCATTTCGCCCGGAGTTCGCGCAGCGATGACATGAACTCCTTCTCGGGCAGGTCGCGAAGGACCTCCTCGTCGAAGGCGCCGGCGACCGCCTTCATCTCGGCGGGAACGGCGGCGTAGTCGGGGGTGAGGTCGGCGTGGTTGCCGCCGGTGTTTATTATGCAGAGGCTGTATCCGGCGGCCGTCAGGTCGAAGTCCACCTTCTCGATGCCGGGGTTTTTCGGGTCGAGGAAATCCACCGAGATTATCCCGCCCGACGCGCACGCCAGCTGGTCCATAAGACCGCACGGCTTGCCGAAGAAGACGTTCTCGGCGTACTGCGATATCTTCGCGACGGTCACGGGGCCCGCGCTCTCCTCATTGAAGAAGCACGAGAGTATGGTGCCGATCATGTCCTCGAAGGCGGCGGAGGACGACAGTCCGGAGCCGCCGAGCACGTCAGAGGTGGTGACGGCGTCGAATCCGCCGGCGCGGAATCCGTTATCGCGGAAGCCGCGGGCGATCCCGGCGATCAGGGCGGCGGAGGTGCCGAATTTCGAGGAGTCGGGTCCGGTGTATTCTGAGATGTCGACGGTGTCCTCGGGAAAGCCCTTGCTCTTGACCCTGATCAGGCTGCCGCGCGAAGGGGCGGCGACCGCTATGATGTCGATGCTGACCGCCGCCGCGAGGATCTTCCCGTGGTTGTGGTCGGTGTGGTTGCCCGAGAGCTCGCTGCGCCCGGGGACCGAGAAGAGAGCGACGTCGCGTTCGTCGCCGTAGCGCTTCATGAACTCGCCGAGAAGCGAGATGAATCTTGCCCGCTGGGCTTCTGTCGCGTCGGTGCCGTATATCCCCGCAAGTTTGCGGTCGAGAAAACCGTCTTCTATCAGTTTGATCAGTCTGTCGGGTGTCATCTGCGATCAGTCCCTCCAAAATTATAATAATACACTTATATTTTACTACAAAGCACCGCGTCAGTCAAGAAAAATGAGGAGAGCGGGACAAAAATCTTGACTTTTGACCTGATTTGGTATACACTTATAAAGGATTATTTTCCGTACGCGCGCCTCCCGTGCGGACAGCGGACAGCGGACGGAAGAGAAGAAAAGAGAAAAACCGAAAGGATAATCAGAAATGGTAAAGATCACCTTCATGGGTGCCGGAAGCACCGTTTTTGCCAAGAACGTCCTCGGGGACGTCATGCTGACTCCCGCTCTCTGCGATTCCGAGATCGCTCTGTACGACATCGATCCCGAAAGACTCGAAGAATCCTACACGATGGTCTGCTCTCTCAACCGCAACATCAACGAGAACAGGGCGACCGTCAGAAAATATCTCGGCGTCGGCGAACGCAGGGAAGCTCTGAAGGGCGCCTCGTTCGTCGTCAACGCCATCCAGGTCGGGCTTTACGAGCCGTGCACCGTCACCGATTTCGAGGTCCCGAAGAAATACGGCCTACGCCAGACGATCGCCGACACCCTCGGCATCGGCGGCATCTTCAGGGCGCTCCGGACCATTCCCGTGCTGTCCGACTTCGCCGAGGACATGTCCGCCGTCTGTCCCGACGCCCTCTTCCTCAACTACACCAACCCGATGGCCATGCTCGCGGGCTATATGCAGAGATATACCGGTATCCGGACAGTCGGCCTCTGCCACAGCGTGCAGGTGTGCACGAGGACTCTCTTCCGCGAACTCGGCATGGAGCCGGCGGCACCCGTGTACGAGAAGATCGCCGGCATCAACCACATGGCGTTCCTCCTCGAGTGCCGCGACGCCGAAGGCAACGACCTCTATCCAGAGATCAGACGCCGCGCCCGAGGGATTCTTGAAAACCCGCCCGAGGGCTTCCGCGACCTCGTCAGACTCGAATACATCCGCAGGTTCGGCTATTACGTCACCGAATCGAGCGAGCACAACGCCGAGTACAACTGCTTCTTCATCAAGAGCAAATACCCCGAGCTCATCGACAGATACCGCATACCGCTCGACGAATATCCGCGCCGCTGCGTGAACCAGATCAACCGCTGGAAGGCGGACCGCGAGAAATACGTCTCGAACGACGTCCAGCACGTCCGCACCGGCGAATACACCTCCTACATCATGGAGGCCGTCGTCACGAACAGGCCGTACCGCATCGGCGGCAACGTCCTCAACACCGGGCTCATCGACAACCTGCCGTCAGAAGCATGCGTCGAGGTGCCCTGCCTCGTCGACAGGGCCGGCATCCAGCCGACTCACGTAGGACCTCTGCCCGAGATATGCGCGGCGATGAACCGCACCAACATCAACGTACAGCTGCTCACCATCGAGGCCGCGGTCACAAGACGCCGCGAATGCATCTATCAGGCAGCAATGATGGAGCCGCACACCGCCGCCGAGCTCTCGATCGACGACATCGTGTCGCTCTGCGACGACCTCATCGAGGCACACAAAGGCTGGCTCCCCGAGTACAAATGAAAAACACCCGCCGTCTGTACCTGCGGCGGATCCTCGCCGCGGCGCTGACGCTGCTTGCCGCGGCCTGCGTCGCGGCCGTTTCGGCGGCCGCGACGTCGGGCGAGGACACGACGCCGGAGGTGCCCATTGTGAGCGCCGTCATAACCGGCGTCAGGATCGGCAAAGCGCCCGATAAAACCGAATACTACGTCGGAGAAGACCTCTCGGTCGCGGGTGCCGAACTGCTGATAGAGTACAGCGACGGGAGAGTTGAGAGCGCCGCCGTAAGGGAGGACTGGTGCTCGGGTTTCGACGCCTACACCGCCGGCAGCTGCGAAGTCACGGTGACGTACCCGGAGGGCGGCAGCCCCGTGAAGTTCACCGTGAGCATAGTGAGGCCGTCGGTCTCGTTCATTACCGTTAAGAAGCTGCCCGACAGGACGTCGTACTACACCGGGCAGACCTTCTCGAGCGACGGGATCTCGGTCATGGCCACATACAACAACGGATACACCGAGGACGTAACGCCCGACGTGACCTTTTCGGGCACTGACCTCTCCGAGGCCTCGAACAGCCACAGGATCACCGTCGTCCTCCGGTCGGACGGCAAGCAGTTCACGGCCTCCTTCAACGTGAAGGTGATCGCGAGATCTCCGGCTTCGCTGAAGATAGTGAAGGCGCCGGCAAAGACCGAGTACGGCAACGGCGATCCCTTCGACCCGTCCGGCATCGAACTGTCTGTCGTATACAACGACGGCAGCGCCGAGACCCCGGCCGCGGACGAAGTGAAATACACGGGATTCGATTCGTCGAAACTGGGTGCCGGGACCGTCACCGCGACGGCCAGGGGCGTGAGCGCGGGGTTCGGGATTAACATCGTCCTGTCGGCCTCGCACGTGCACACTGCCTCGGCTCCCGAGACCGTCACCCCCGCAACATGCACCGCGTCGGGCTCGACGAGGGTGCTCTGCTCGGTCTGCGGACAGATCGTCAGCACCGGCATCATACCCGCGACCGGACACCGGTTCGGCGAGTGGGTGACCGATGTCCCCGCAACTCCCGGAGCGGCGGGGAAGAAGAGCCGGATCTGCACGGTGTGCGGATTTGCCGAGAGCGAGGACATCCCCCCGCTGTCGGCGCGGGCGGTGTCTGCGGACGGCCGCTTCAGCGTCACGCTGAAAGACGGGGGCATGACCGAAGACAGCTGTTTCCCTGCGGGTACCGAACTTGCCTTCGCCGATATCCTGCCCGTCCTTACGAACGCCGAGAGGGACAGGTACGCCGCCGCTGCCGGCGAGCGCGACGGGACCGTGATCTCGGTCTTTTCGGCCGAATTCAAACTCCCGGGAGGGACAAAGCTCCCGTCAGGCGATGCGAAGGCCGTCCTCGGCTTCGACGCCGCGGCACACCCGGAATATGTCAAATACCTGCTGTTCACGGCAGACGGAGTGCTCTTCGCCGTTCCGCAGGACGGCAGATTCGAATTCGACACCGTCCTTCCCGGCGGATTTCCCGGCGGGATGGCGACATTCGTGCTCGCGGGGGTAAAGGCTCCCGTGACGCAGCCCCCGGAGACGTCGGAGCCTCCGGCGCCGAATACCGTACCGGCCACGGAGGCGGAGGAGACCGACCCCGCGGAGCCGGGCACAGGCACGCAGTCTTCCGATGCGACGTCGCACGAGCCTCCGGACAGGTCGCATGATCCCGAAGAGACGACAGACGGCGAAGAGACCGACATGGCCGTCGACACTGAAAAGCTCGGAAAGATCTTCGGCGGAGCTGGCCTTCTCACGGCAGGACTGTTCGTGACTGCGCTCGCCGTGGCGTTCGTATACAGAAGGTTCCTTTACAGGCGCTGACTCATAACAAACAGGAGAACCGGGCTGTCCGATCATCGGACAGCCCGGTTAGCTATAGGGAAACGCGAAACACCGCGTGTTTATTCAATCTTGCTCTATAATCTATATGTCTATATAAATTTATTTGGCATAATCCACCGCTCTTGATTCGCGGATCAGATTTACCTTGATCTGGCCGGGGTACTTGACCTCTTCCTTGATCTTTTGAGCTATATCCCTTGCGATGACGACCATTCCCTGATCGCTCACATCCTCGGGTTTTATCATGACGCGGAGCTCGCGTCCCGCCTGGATGGCGTAGGCTTTTTCGACGCCCCTGAAACCGGTCGCGATCTCTTCGAGCTTCTCGAGACGTTTGATGTAGTTCTCGAGGTCCTCGCGTCTCGCGCCGGGCCTTGCTGCCGATATCGCGTCGGCTGCCTGGACGATGACGGCGATCGCCGTTTTAGGTTCTACGTCGTTGTGGTGAGCTTCGATGGCGTGGATGACCTCGCGGCTCTCCTTGTACTTCTTGGCCGCGTTCACTCCGATCTCGACGTGCGTTCCTTCGACGTCGTGCGGGAAGGCCTTGCCGATATCGTGCAGAAGTCCGGCTCTCCTTGCCGTCGCGGCATCCGCGCCGAGTTCCTCGGCCATGATACCGGACAGGAAAGCGACTTCGACCGAATGCCGGAGCACGTTCTGACCGTAGCTGGTCCTGTAGCGCAGACGTCCGAGCAGCTTGACGAGCTCCGGATTGAGTCCGTGCACTCCCACTTCGAACGTCGCGCGCTCGCCCGCCTGCTTGATGCCGGCTTCGACTTCGCGTTTGACCTTTTCGTACATCTCTTCGATGCGCGCGGGATGGATCCTTCCGTCGCTGATCAGCTTTTCAAGGACCTGTCTCGCGATCTCGCGTCTGACCGGATCAAAACCGGAGACGGTTATCGCGTCGGGTGTGTCGTCGATGATCAGCTCGACGCCTGTGAGCGTTTCGAGCTTCTGGATGTTGCGTCCCTCGCGTCCGATTATGCGCCCTTTCATCTCCTCGTTGGGGATCTGGACCGTGCTGACGGTCGACTCGGACACCTGGTCCACCGCGCACCTCTGGATCGCGAGAGTGATGATGTTTCTGGCCTTTTCGTCGGACGTCTCCTTGAATTCCTCTTCAAGCTCGCAGAGCCTCTGAGCGAATTCGAATTTGACCTTCTCCTCCATTCCCGCCATCAGGCGCTCGCGCGCCTCCTCGACGGACAGTCCGGAGATCTCCTCAAGAGCGTGCTGCTGTTTTTCCAGGGCCTCTTCGGCTTCCTGTCTCACGGCTTCGACGTCCTTGAGTTTTTTGTCAAGCGTCTCGTTCTTCTTTTCGAGCTGCTCCGTCTTCTTGTCGAGAGCGGCTTCCTTCTGCGTAAGCCTGTTTTCAGACCTTGAGACCTCGGCTCTGCGCTCCTTTATCTCGCGTTCGCTCTCGCTCCGCTGGCGGTTTATCTCCCGCTGGGCGTCGACGATCATCTTCTGCGAATCGAGCGTGGCCTTGACCCTGGCTTCTTCCTCTATCTTACGCGCTTTTTCCTCCGCCGCGCTGATCTTGCCGGCCGCGATCCGCGTATTCTCCTCGGCGATACCGTTCAGTCTCTTCTCCTTGGCTTTTCGCCAGGCGATGCCGGAAAGTATGCCGATGAGTACGCCGATCAGGGCGGCTCCGACGCTGCAGAGGATAAGCTTGAGTGTTTCTCCCATAAGACACCTCCTCTGTTCTGTTTTCAAAAATCTGTTCAATGAGTTTGAGCCCGCAGACTCAAATCATAATATTATACAATGAAATCAGGGGTTTGTCAACAATTTTGTTCAAAGCCGGCAGATCGTCCGGCCTTTCGAAACTGTCCGGCCGGCCGACGGGGAAAAAGAGTGACGGGATTGTGAAAATCATAAGTGTTTTCGGCGAAAAAGCGCTTGACAAACAGAAAAATTAATAGTATAATTACACATAGGTAAAATTGGGGAAAGTATTGGCCTGAAGTGTATTAAGTGTGTTTAAGCGCGAAAAAAAGCTGAAAAATTCATTTCGGGCTTTCCCTGATCTCAAAGGCGCGCAAACGGGAGGTGAGGAGATGTACGGGATCGGAGAACACGTTATATACGGGACCAACGGGATCTGCCGGGTGGGCAAGGTATGCCGGTCGCCGTTCGATCCCTCCGACAGCCGCCTTTTCTACGTGCTGTATCCGCTGTTCGACCTTTCGAACTCGGTGATCTACACGCCTGTCGACAACCCCGCCGTTGTTATGAGGCCTCCCGTGTCAAGGAAGGAAGCCGAAGATCTCTTCGGGAAGATCCCCGAGCTCGACATAATCACCGTCCCCGAGGAAAAGAAGAGAAAAGAGTACTACCGCGAGGCGGTCCGGACTACGATGCTCACCGAGTACATCAGGGTCATCAAGACCGTGGTCAGGCGCAGGGCGGAGTTCAAGAAGATGCGCAGGCGGCTTCCCGACCTCGACAACGATTTCGAGCACACCTCGCGCAACTGCCTCTACGGGGAGATCGCCGACGTCCTCGGCATCGACAGGGAAGAGGTGCACCGCAGGATAAAGGAGCTCACCGAGAACGGCTCCGACGCGCCGTCGGCAAAGACCGCGCCGGCGGATTGAATGCAGGATACCGATCGCCCGGACGGCTGTGCCGTCCGGGCGAAGTTTTTTATTCCATGTTCCAGAGACGCTCCTCCGCCTCACGGTCGGCGGACAGGCGGAGCG
>JAFTCN010000001.1 GCA_017454675.1 Clostridia bacterium | reverse complement strand
GATCGGCAGGCCGTTCGCTCCGCTGTTTTACCTCGCATACCCCTTCGTTTCGCTCTATTTCCGGTTAAAATACCGCGTCAGGGTCGACCGTTCAGCGACCAAAGGGCACCGCGGTCCGGCGATCGTGCTGGCTCCGCATGTTTCGGCAAAGGATCCGTACCTCACCGCCATGGCCCTCTTCCCCGCCCGCGCGACATACGTCATGAGCGAGCATTTCATCACGGGCAAGGCCATGCGCGCGGTCTGCCGGATCATGCACGCGGTGACCAAAAAAATGTTCTGCCCCGACCCCGGCTCGGTGCTGAAGATGATCCGCGCTGCAAAAGAGGGCAACACAATCGTGATCTTCCCCGAGGGCAGGCTTACCTGGTACGGCCGCTCGCTCGAAGTGACCGACGGCACCGCAGAGCTCGTCAAACAGCTCGGGATCGACGTCCTGACAGTCACCTCGTACGGAGCCGGAATGACCTTTCCGAAATGGGCTCCGAAGCCTCGCCGCGGCAGGATACTCGTAAAATCGGAGAAGCTGCTCGATGCCTCCGAGGTCCGCGGGATGACGGTCGCCGAAATCGACGCGAAGATCCGAGCCGCGCTCCGTCACGACGCCGAGACCGCCATGCCCGGCGTGAGATTCCGCACGAAGGACACGACGCTCGGCCTCGACGGCATAATCTGGAAGTGCCCGAAATGCGGCGAAGACTATTCGCTCGACTGCTCGGGCGGCCATGTCAGATGCCGTGAGTGCGGTCTCGACGCCCTCCTCGACGAATACGGACGCTTTTCCGGCCCCGGTGAACTTGCCGCCGCCGGCATATCGACCGTCGCGGACTGGTACGAATACTGCGCTTCGACGCTCGACTTAGACCGTCCGCTCGTCCTTTCCGTCGCGCTGAGCGCCACCGGCAGCGACCTCTACATGAAGAACGACGTCGGTATGGGCATCCTCACCGTCACGAAAGACGCGATCTCGTTCGAAGGCGAGCTCGACGGACGGCCGGACAGCTTCTCTGTCCCGACATCCAGGGTCGCCGCCTTCCCGATCACGGTGGCGGATCACATCGACATCTACCGCGACGGCCGGCTCATCCTCGCGGCTCCGATCCCGGACAAGCGCAAAGCCATCCTTCCCGTCGCCTATCTCGACCGCGTGACCGCCCTCCGCAGGTCGCAGGAGAAGCAGGAAGGTCAGGAGAGCACGGATTAACAGGAGAAAGAAGAATAAACCATGGACAACACACCGCTTGCGGAACTGCTCCGCCCGCAAAGCTTCGACGATATGGTCGGCCAGCCGCATCTTTTCGGCCCTCACGGGGTGCTGCGGAAGATGTGCGAGAGCGGAAGACTGACGAATATGATCTTTTACGGCCCTCCGGGGACCGGAAAAACGACCTCCGCCGCGCTCGTCGCGAAGTATTCGGACCTGTCTTTCATCAGGCTCAACGCCACGACGGCCTCGCTGGCAGACGTAAAAAACGCCCTGTCGTCAACGAATACCGTCTTCGGAAGCGGCGGACTGCTCCTGTACATCGACGAGATCCAGTATTTCAACCGCAGGCAGCAGCAGACTCTCCTCGAGTACATCGAAGACGGCCGCGTGACTCTCGTCGCGTCTACCACCGAGAACCCGCATTTTTACATATACAACGCCCTCATCTCCCGCTCGACGCTCTTCGAGTTCAAGCCGGTGCAGCCAGCGGACATCTCGTCGGCGCTGCGCCGCGCCCTGAACTTCCTCAACGAAAAGACCGGACGATCGAAGACGGTCTCCGAAGAACTGCTGGCATCGTCCTCGCTCTCGGCCGGCGGCGACGTCAGACGCGCGCTCACCCTGTTCGAAAACGCGTATTACAACTCGGAGGGAGACGAAGGCCCGATAACGCAGGAGGACTTTGACGCATTCGACCCCGGCATACGGAACTATTCGGACGATTCGCACTACGATCTGATGTCGGCACTGCAGAAATCCGTCCGCGGTTCCGACCCGGATGCCGCCGTATTCTACCTCTGCCGGCTCCTCGCGGCGGGAGAGCTGATAGCCGCCTGCCGCCGCCTGCAGGTCATGGCGTCGGAAGACGTCGGTCCCGCGTACCCGATGGCGGCAGTTCTCACCAGGGCCTGCTGCGAGTCCGCGATAGAGCTCGGCCTGCCCGAGGCGCGCCTTCCGCTGACGAACGCGGTGATAGTGCTTGCCACGGCGCCCAAATCAAACTCGGCAGAGACCGCGTCGACGGCTGCCATGGCCGATATCGAGGCAGGACTCGGCATGATCCCCCCCGAACCGCTGCGCAGTCCGCTCTTCAAGGGCTACAAATATCCGCATGACTATCCGAACCATGTGGTAAAACAGCAGTATCTGCCCGACGACATAAAAGACCGGGTCTATTACAGATTCGGGCCTAACAAGACCGAGCAGGCCGCAAAAGCCTACGCGGAAAGCATCGGAAATCTTAAGAAATTCTGACGGGATCATCCGGAAATGACAAATAAGACCGAACTGGCGGTCATCGGGGCCGGTCACGCCGGCATCGAGGCCGCCCTCGCCGCGGCGCGCATGGGCATCGACACAGTCCTCTTCACCATCTCGCTCGACGCCGTGGCAAATATGCCCTGCA
This sequence comes from Clostridia bacterium, assembly GCA_017454675.1. Classification (GTDB taxonomy): domain Bacteria; phylum Bacillota; class Clostridia; order Oscillospirales; family CAG-272; genus CAG-390. The sequence goes on along the minus strand of JAFTCN010000001.1, from coordinate 9,799 downwards.
ATCCGTCGATCGGCGGCACGGCGAAGGGACACCTCGTCTTCGAGATCGACGCTCTGGGCGGCGAAATGGGCCGCGCGGCGGACGCTGTGACGCTCCAGTCGCGCACACTGAATCTCGGGAAAGGCGCCGCTGTCCACTCAAAGCGCATACAGGCCGACCGCAGAAGGTATCAGGAGTACATGAAGAAGACTCTTGAGACCACTCCGAACCTCCATCCGCTCCAGGGCGAGATAACCGAAATACTCACCGAAGAAATACCCGGCGAGCCCGGGATGCGCCGCGTTACCGGCGTCGTCACCGCCATAGGCGAGGTCTGGGAGTGCAAAGCCGCCGTCATCTGCACCGGCACCTTCCTCGACAGCCGCATATTCGTCGGCAGCAGATCCTACGCGTCCGGCCCCGACGGACTGCTTCCCGCCTCTTCGCTCAGCCGCTCTCTGGCGGACGCCGGACTGACGCTTCGGCGCTTCAAAACGGGGACCCCGCAGCGGATCCTGCGATCGTCGGTCGACTTTTCCGAGCTCGAAGAACAGCGCGGGGAGGAAAGTATCACCCCGTTTTCGGCCTGCACCGACAGAAAAAAACTGAATTCGATAAGCCAGATCTCCTGCCACATCGTGTATACGAACAGCGAGACACACCGCATTATAAAAGACAACATCACCCGTTCCGCGATGTATTCGGGCATGATCCGCGGCGTAGGCCCCAGATACTGTCCGTCGATCGAGGACAAAATAGTCAGGTTCGCCGACAAGGAACGCCACCAGCTGTTCCTGGAACCGCTCGGTACGAACACCGAGGAGATGTACCTGCAGGGCTTTTCGACCTCCCTTCCCCCCGACGTCCAGGACGCGATGCTCCGCACCCTTCCCGGCATGAAGAACGCCGTGATCTCGCGATACGCATACGCGATCGAGTACGACTGCGTCGATCCGACCGAGCTGTACCCCACACTGATGCACAAAAAGGTCCGGGGACTTTACGGAGCCGGACAGTTCAACGGCACTTCAGGCTACGAGGAGGCCGCGGGACAGGGAATCGTCGCCGGAATGAACGCGGCGCTTATGCTGCGCGGGCGCGAGCCCCTGATCCTCAAGCGCAAGGACGGCTATATCGGAACTCTGATCGACGATCTTGTCACCAAGGGCACGAACGAGCCCTACAGGATGATGACGGCCCGTTCGGAATACCGCCTGATACTCCGTCAGGACAATGCCGACGTCAGGCTCACCCCAATAGGACGCCGCGCGGGCCTGATCGACGACGAACGCTGGGCGGCTTTCGAGGAAAAAATGAGCAAGACTGCCGCGGAAAAGACGCGTCTTAACGAAACACGTGTCTCGGGCCCGGCTCTGTCGTCGCTCCTTGCGTCAGCCGGACTGCCCGACAAGCCTTCGTCGACGCTCTCCGAGCTGCTGAAGATGCCTCAGTTCGACTACGGTGACATCGCGCCGGTCGATCCGGACAGGCCGGAACTGCCTCCCGAGGCCGTCGAAACGGCGGTTTACGACATCAAATACGAAGGATACATAAAGCGCCAGCTGGCCGAGGTAAAGCGTCAGGAACGGCTGGAGGACTTCAGACTGCCTGAAGATCTCGACTACAGCTCGATCGGCGGGCTGAGGATAGAAGCCGTACAGAAGCTTACAGCCATCCGCCCGATGACTCTCGGACAGGCCTCCAGGATCAGCGGAGTGAGTCCCGCGGACATTTCCGTCCTCCTGATCAGACTTGGATTGAAATAAAAAGGCACCCGGTGCGGCAACGGAGCTTCCGACGATGGATAAAAAGAAAAAAGACAAGAAAATAATATCCGGGGAAAACAGATTCGATCCGAGAAGAGCGCGCATGGGTTTTGCGCAAAGTACGAGGGAGGTCAAGAAAGCATCCCCTGCCGTCCTCACAGAAGACTTTCCTGCTCTGCTGTCGGAAATATTTCTGGAGAACGGGATAGTGATCCCGAGGGGCTCCGGCAGTGAAGACGACTCCCCTCTTCACGGAAACGGGACAGTGAAACCGGGGCGACCGGACACAGAAGACACAGACTATATGGTTTTGCGCAATTTGTCTAGTTTTGCCGCAATTCTAATAGAAACAAACAGTTTATTCAACCTCACTGCAATCAAAGAGCCCGAAGAGATCGCTCTGCTCCACTTCGCCGATTCACTGAAGATATCCGATGACATCCCAAAAGGAGCAAGAGTACTGGATATCGGCAGCGGCGCGGGGTTCCCCGCGGTCCCACTGGCTGTCGCCAGACCTGACATAAAAGTGACAGCGATCGACTCGACGGGAAAGAAGGTCGATTTCATAAACAGGGCCGCAAAGCAGTTGCAGCTTTCCAACCTCTCTGCCGTATGCGGAAGAGCCGAAGAGTTGCTCTCGACAGTAATTGCGCAAAACCATATTGCCGGGATCGACAGAGGATCATTCGATATCGTGACAGCAAGGGCCGTCGCGGATCTGGGAATACTGTATGAAATATGCTTCCCCGCGGTAAGAACGGGAGGCTCTTTCATAGCGATGAAGGCGGAAAAAGGCCGCGAAGAGTTCTCAAGAGGAAGTACGCAATTTTCTAAGCTCGGCGGCAACGGAGGCACCATAAGCGAATATACATTAAAGCACAAGGACGAAACATACTCACGAAGCATAATAACAGTCACAAAGATCGAGGAGACCCCCGAAATATACCCGCGCTCTTACGGAACTATCAGGAAAAAACCGCTGTTCTGACAACGGATTGCTCCCCGATCATCCTCATTTTACTAAATATGCCCCTGAAATGCAGGTAGTGCTGCGTTTCAGGGGGCATTTTTCGTCCTGGAATAATAAGAGTATCGCAAGCGCGTCGGTGAATACGTAATTACCGGCGGATAATAGCTAATAATTGATATATGCAGCATGATTTCAAGGCAGATACCGTTGATATGAGAGTACAAAGCAAAATACAAGAACACTGCGAGTCTGGCTCCACAATTCAAGGCAACGGACATCCGCAATGCTAATGAATTTCATCCATTTTTCAACATAATACTTTCAAGCATCCTTGTTAACACATAATTACACCTCTTATCCCTGATTTTACGGTAAATAATCGCCAATTAATGGATCTCCGAAAGAGCTGAACGATGTCTCCTGCATTTTTTCATGCAGCCAATGTCATATAACGTTTCACGTGAAACACTTCGGAAAGTCATCTTGAAGCCCTAACCACGAATTCAATGCACAAATACCGCAAATCCGGTTAACGATAGCTATTTCTGTCTTTCCGGAGCATGTCTTCACAGCTTGAAGCACATAATCCTATCCAAATCGCCAAATACAGGTATTTCAGCCACCAAACGCGATCTCCATCTTTACGGACCATCTTCGCCCGTGTCTCAAGCAAACACTTCGGAAGTTGCCAGCTGTAATATAAAGGATAGGACCTGCCAGGCATGGTTAATCGCACATACTTCTCAGTTTTCGCTACTCAAACCCCCGTTCAATAATGTTTCACGTGAAACAATGACTCATGACTTCATGAATTATTGTAAGATGCCAATTACAAAGTCCCTGTTTTACGCTTTCATCATTCATGTTCCGAATTTCGGCAGGATCTTTCTATTGTTTCACGTGAAACAATTCATAATTATTGCAACTCGAATGCATCATCAATTAGACTAACAAGGGGAGCCATGTAGAGAAATACTTCACGGAGTCAGATTTTACCATCCAAATCCCGGGAATTTCGCGGGGATGCAGTTGATATTACGATGATCGTATTATTCGACTGTTATTTAAACGACTATACAAATGAATTGCAGAGAAGACAATTGATACTTCGCTCATGATACATGACTGTCACGATAATCGCGCCTTATTCGGATGATGTATTCCAAATAATATGTTCTGCCGCGTATGCACGCGACTTTGATGGTATTCCGATCTTCTTTCATTCTGAAAACGGTTTCTGTTCGATCAGGATTTCTATTAAACAGATATTGCTGAGTACGTCTCATATCGATCCAAACTGGCGTGTGACAGATGCTTTTGCCCCATATATCGGTTTCCTGGCACCTGAAGCTCTTTTTCACGCGTTTTTCATCGGATTTTTCCCTTTGTGTCTTGATTATTTCATTATTGTATGATATAATATAAATAGAGAAGATTCTTCCGGGGGTTCAGTTGCTGATACACCCGTCGGAGAGTGGAGAATTCTGCACATACGTCTTATGTTTGCGCCAAATTTATCTTTATTGCGCAAAACTACAATGGAGGGCCTATGGGAAAGATCATCGCATTTGCTAATCAGAAGGGCGGAGTCGGGAAAACGACATCCGCGGTGAATACGGCAGCCTCCCTGGGTCTTCTCGGGAAGAGAGTCCTCATGGTCGACCTCGATCCGCAGGGTAATACCACCAGCGGACTCGGGGTCGCGAAAAAGGGCCTGCGCATGTCCGTAAAGGAGGTCTTCGGGGCTGTATCGTCGGGGCTCACGGAAGACAAACTGAGGGAGGCTGCGGAGAGCTCGGTCATCGCAACCAAATTTCAGAATCTTTCGGTCATTCCCGCGACCATCTCCCTCTCCGGAGCGGAGTTTGATCTATTTTCTTACGAAGGAAGCCAGTATTTCCTCAAAAACGCTCTAGATACCGTTCGCGACAGCTACGACTATATAGTCATCGACTGCCCGCCCTCCCTCGGTATGCTGACAGTTTGCGCCATGGCCGCGTGCGACGGGATGGTCGTCCCGATGCAGTGCGAGTTCTACTCGCTCGAGGGACTTTCCCAGCTTATGATCACGGTCTCCAGGATCCGTCAGCGTTACAACAAAAATCTCGACGTCACCGGCATACTGCTCACCATGTACAACGGCAGGCTCCTGCTTACAACTCAGGTCGTCAGCGAGCTCAAGAAACACTACGGCAACAAGCTCTTCAGGACTACCATCTCGCGCGGCGTGCGTCTTTCAGAGGCACCGTCTTTCGGTATGCCGATATGGTATCTCGACAGGAATTCGAAGGGCGCGCAGGAGTATATGAACGTCGCGCGCGAGCTTACAGACAGGATCTGACGGCATATCTTTGCGCGATTCCCCTTGATTCTTGCAATCATTGCGCAAAATCAGTTAATCATTGATCAGCAACGCAAAAAGGAGCATAAAATGGCAGACAGCGAAAGAAAACGTCTCGGCAGAGATTTCAACTCGCTTTTTGAAGACAATCTCGTCGAACGGGACCCCAGCTCGACGGTAATGATAAGGATATCCGACATAGAACCGTCCAGAGGACAGCCGAGAAAAAAATTCGACGACGCCTCGCTGGCAGAGCTCGCGGCTTCGATCTCATCGCTCGGGCTGCTCCAGCCGATCGTCGTGACCGAAAACATCAACTATCCCGGGACCTACCGGATAATTGCCGGGGAGCGCAGATGGAGGGCGTCGAGGCTCGCCGGTCTCACCGAGATCCCCTGCATAGTCTTCAGCGGAGACGATCTCACCGCCGCGAGAATATCTCTCGTCGAGAATATCCAGCGAGAGGATCTGTCGGCCGTTGAACTGGCGGGCGCGCTCAGGGATCTGATGGATAAATTCGGACTGACGCAGGACGAAGTTGCCGAAAAGACCGGCAAGAGCCGTCCGGCGGTGGCCAACACGCTCCGGCTGCTCGATCTGCCGGAGCAGATACTCGAACTCATCGACGGCGGCATGCTCAGCGCCGGACACGCGAGGGCGCTGATCCCGATCAAAGACAGGCCCGAACTGAGCGAGCTTGCGCAGCACATAATCACCGACGGGATGTCGGTGCGGCAGACCGAAAAGGCCGTCCGCGCTATACTCAGGCCGGTAAAGATCAGGGAAGAAAAGTCCGAAGGGCCGCTCGACGCCCAGACGAAGCACTATCTGCGCGAGCTGCAGAGCCGCGCGATGGAGCTGTCAGGGCACAGAGTGCAGATCAGCGACGGCGGAGAAGGGCACAGAAAGCTCGTGATAGACTATTCAGCCACCGAGGACCTCGAGGAGCTCCTTGTCAGGATCTGCGGAAAAGAGATCCTGTCCGATAAATGACGGAGGTGCCGAATTGCCGACACTGATATTAAAACTGATGTCGAACCCTGAAAAAGGGGAAGGCTTCTTTTCGCTGATCATCGACGCGATAAAGGAAGCCTTCAGCGTCGAGTACGGCGAATACAGCAATCTGGGACTGACGACCGTCTCGCTGAACAGGATAAGGGTCGTCGTGATCGCGTTTTTCATCGGGATCCTTGCCGCCATCTACATTTCCGTATTCAACAAAAAGGTCTACGGGCTGTTCATCTCTGCGCTCGGCGCCGAGGGCTGCTTCTCGCCCGAAAAGGCAAAAACGCTGGCTGAGCTCGGATTTGAGCGGGATGCCGCGGTCAGAAGCGCCATAAGAGGCGGAAACAAATACAAGGGCGTGCTGCGGTGCGTCGGTCAGGATATCCACAACGAAGAAGTCGAACGCAAGCGCGGCGAGTTCAACGCGCGCGCGGCCGCCGGAGAACCCGAACCGGGACAGACCGGAGCCGGGAGACCTTCGACCTTCAAAGCCGTGCCCTACAGATTCGATTTCGGGACAGACCGCTTCTATATCCCCGAAGACAAGGCCTTCGAGGCTGATTCCAAATTCGAAGCCCGCCGCGGCGGGATACTCCTGGTCGTCATCGCGACTCTCGTGATCATCGCCGCGCTCTATGTCTCGCTCCTGCTGCTGCCGGACATCATGCAGCTGCTCGACAACGCCGCCGGGATCATTATCGGATCGGCACGGAGCTGACGGAGGCATCGAGGGGAATATGAAAAAATACAGAAAACGGCTGTCGTTCAGGGTCAAGCTGCTGATAGTGTTCGGCATTGCCCTGGCCGTCGCGGCCGCAATATTACTTGCGGTCTACCTGTCGGGATTCAGATATATCACCTGTCACCGCCTCAACGGCACCGACGTCAGGTTTGTCGGGATGGTCGACAAGGCGGGGAAGCTGTCGTCCGGCAGGATATACTATCCCGACGGCAGTCACGCCAACGTCGACCGCGAGACCGGTAAGATCGAATACAGCAGCGGGACCGTCTATGAGGGCGAACTGTCCGACACATTTGAGCGGGAAGGACAGGGAACTATAGTTTTCTCGAGCGGAGACGTTTACACCGGCGACTTCTCGGCCGACAAACTGTCGGGGACAGGGACATACCGGTATGCCAACGGCGACGTTTACGTCGGCGATATCGTGGACAACGTCAAAGAGGGCACCGGAAAGTACACCTATGCCGACGGCGAAGTATACGAGGGCGGTTTCACGTCCGACATCCGCAACGGAAGCGGAACGATGACCAAGCCCGACGGCACCAGCTTCACCGGGACGTACGACATGGGCATCAAGACGGGGCAGGGGACCTTCCGCTACCCCAACGGCGACATCTACGAAGGCGAATTCTACCTCGACATGCGTCACGGCAAGGGAAAATACACCTGGGCCGACGGCGAGAGCTACGAGGGCGAGTTCGCAAACAACAATATCAACGGCTACGGTACATACACCTGGACATCGGGAAGGGCAAGCTACACCGGATACTTCGAGAACGGCAAACCGGTGCTCGTTTCTCCTGAGCCGCAGGAGTCCTGAACGCCGGCAAAGCCGTTTTCCGGACATCGGACCGTATACCGGGGAAGGCGAAAAGCCGGCTTCGCAGAACGGACCTCTGACACCGGACAGAGGGCAGATGAAACAGAACAGTATACAGAGGAGATGACCGATAATGGATACGACCGGGACTGAAAAAAGGCTGACGTCGGGTACCGAATACTACAGGCGCGGCAAAACGCTGATGACATATGTCAGAGCTGCCGAGCGGACGGACGCCTTCTGCGTGCTGGGCGAAGGCGCCTCGCGCAGAAAGATACCGGAGATCAGCAACCGCAGGGAGCCGTACGACTTCAGAACGCACATCTTCGAGCTCGACGAAGCAGAGCTCAGAGCCTGCGGGAGCTTTGAAGTCGGATACACCCGGCACGGAAACAGACCGACCGTCTTTTTCACCGAGCCGGGCCAGGTGATCACCGAAAAGGTCGAATTCGATCCGGCCAGCGTCATCTCGCAGGAAGAGGCGTATTCCAGAGCCGACAGACACCTGTCGCTCTCCGAAACGACGGCAAGCGGCAGTGCGGGCGGACTATCCTGGGTCGCCGAGATCTACCGGACAGAGTCAGGCGAGCCGGTGCGCGTCTTCACTATGACGGCCGACCTCTCGCGCGTCAGCGCGATCTGCGGAACGCCGGAAGCAAAGCCTGTGTTCGAGCCGAATAAGATAAGCCGGGTCATAGAAGAGGCCGAGGCCGTCGAGGCGCAGGGCGGAAAGGTGCTCGGCGCCGTGAACGGAGACTTTTTCGACATGTTCGGCGACGGTCATCCGTCGGGACTATGCGTCAGCATGGGCCTTGCGGTGGCAAATCCCGAGAGCAACAACCCGTTTTTCGCAATCCTGCGCACCGGAGAGCCGTATATAGGCTATCTGGCGGGCAGATCGCCGCGCGACGATAACGCCCCGCAGCTCGACGATATAGCCGAGGCGGTCGGAGGCGGACAGGTCATCGTGCGGAACGGCAGGACCGACGAGATCGCGCCCCTCGAGCCGTTCGGCGAAAGGACGCACCCGCGCACCGCGTACGGGATCTCAGAGGACGGAAAAAAGGTCATCGCGACGGTCGTCGACGGCCGCAGGCCCGAATGGTCGAACGGCGCGGCGCTCGCCGAGCTGGCAAAGATCATGACGGATCACGGGGCATACACCGCGCTGAATACCGACGGCGGAGGGTCGTCGACATTCATCGTGAGGACCGGCGGCGGTCTCGAGATGCTCAACCACCCGGCAGACCTCGTCAGGCCGACCGAGGACCTCATCAGACCTCTCTTTGACTCTCTGATATTCGTCGAGAGAGAAAGCTGAATCCGAAAGGACGCGGCGAAAAAACGACAGCCGGGACTATTTCATCGAAATATATTTATGAAAGGACGCGGTATGACGCAGATGTCTGCCGCGAACACACAGCAATGACAAAGATCGACATTTTTTCGGGATTTCTGGGAGCCGGGAAGACCACGCTCATCAAAAAAATGATCAGTGAAGCCTTCGAGGGCGAAAATCTGGTCCTGATCGAGAATGAATTCGGCGAGATCGGCATTGACGGAGGATTCCTTCAGGACGCCGGCATCCGGATCAACGAGATGAACTCCGGCTGCATCTGCTGCAGCCTCGTAGGAGACTTCTCCAGGGCGTTGAAGCAGGTCCTCACCGAGTACAGACCCGACAGGATCATGATCGAGCCCTCAGGCGTCGGAAAGCTCTCAGACGTCATCCGCGCGGTCAGGAACGCCGCCGGCGACGGGGCCGAACTCAACAGTTTTACTACTGTCGTGGACGTCAACAAGACACGGATGTACATGAAGAACTTCGGCGAATTCTTCAACGATCAGATAGAGAACGCCGGATGCATAATACTCAGCCACACCGGCACCTGCTCCGACAGCAAGATCGCCGACGCCGTGGCGCTGATCAGGGAACACAACCCGGGCGCGGTGATCGTGACGACCGACTGGGCGCAGCTTGACGGAAAGGCGATCCTCGAGGCTATGGAGCGCAAGGATACGCTCGAGGCCGAACTCAAACGCCTCGCCGAAACGGATCTTAAGGAAGAAGAAGAAGAAGAGAAAGAACACGGGCACCACCATCATCACCATCATCATGACGACGATGACGATGACGACGAAGAGCACGAACACCACCATCACCATCACGACGATG
>JAFTCN010000042.1 GCA_017454675.1 Clostridia bacterium | reverse complement strand
TTATATCACAAAAACGGTCTTCCGGCCACCGGAAAATACATCTTTCCGCTCCTTGACAAAAGACATCCTTGATGATATAATGGTTTTTGTGCCCCGCGGTCTGCCGCGGGACGCGATCACTTCCGGAGGAAGAATCGATGAACAGAAAACTGGCAGCACACTTCAGCGCGGACGGAGTCACCGCGAAAGCCGCCGGCAGAGCCGCGTCCGCTCCCGGGACCGGTCCCGCGGGCGGGATCCGGCTTCACGCTGACGTGTCCGAAGCCGATATCGCAAAATGAGCCGGGACGATCTGACCCGGCGCGAAGCCGGAAAGGCCACGCCGCCCGCACCCGCGGGCGGCCCCGGAAACGGACGGACGTACGACTCCGACAGCATACTCACGCTGGCTCTCGAGATAAGTGCGGGCATGCTCGAGTCGGGCGCCGAGGTCCACAGGGTCGAGGACACGGCCGAGCGGATCTGCGCCGCGTACGGCGCCGCGGACGCCGGCATATTCGCGATCACAAACCTCATAACCGCCACACTAATCATGCCCGACGGCCGTGACTGCACCCAGACGAGGCGGATCAAGGCCTCACGGACCGACCTTTCGAAGATCGAGAAGCTCAACGCCCTCTCCCGCAGCATCTGCGACGATCCGCCCGACCCCCTGCCCGTCATAGAGCAGGTAAAGGAGATAAAGCGCTCGAAGAGCACGCGTCCCTTTCTCATGTACATCGGCGGACTTCTCGTCGCTGCCGGCTTCACGCTCTTTTTCGGAGGAACACCTGCCGACGCGGCGCTCTCGGTCGCCGTCGGTCTGCTCATCTGCCTGCTCGACTTCAAACGCCCTTCCGGCCTCAACCAGATCGCCTACACCGCGGTTGTGTCGGGGGTCGGAACGCTGATCATCGGGCTCATATCGAAGGCGACCGCCGGGTGGCTCGTAACCTTCAACCCGGCCGCGGCCAATATCGGCGTTATCATGCTGCTGATACCCGGGCTCGCGCTCGGCAACGCCTTCCGCGACCTGCTCTGCGGAGACGTTGTGTCGGGCTCGCTCAGAATGACGCAGAGCATGCTGACCGCCGGCTCGATAGCCGGAGGCGTCGCCGCGGTGCTCATCTTTCTCGGCGGCGAGATCTACGGCGGAGGCGACGTGAATCCGATCCTCCTCGTCCTGTACGGCGGTGCCGGTTCGGCAGGGTTCTCGCTTCTCTTCGCGGAGCCGCCGAAAAAGATCCTGCCGGCGGTGATCGGCGGTATGATCGGCTGCGCCTGCTACGTCGCCGCCGGAAGGATAGAGATACCGGGTGTCTCCTCCGTGTTCATCGCCAGCACGGCCGGAAGCGCCGCCTGCACCCTTTACGCGGAGATACTCGCCAGAACGATGAAGACCCCGGCGACCGTCTTCATACTTCCCGCGCTCATCCCGCTGGTGCCCGGAGGAGCCCTGTACTACACGATGGCATATCTAGTCAGGGGTGACCGCGGACAGGCCGCGTCCTGGGCGCTTGACACCCTGTTCATCTGCTTCGGGATCGCGATCGGGATCATCATAGTCTCGCTTGCCTTCCAGCTCGTTTCTGGAGGCGGAAAAGGAAAGAAGAAAAAGAGTATAAAGAAAAAGGCGGGGAACGCCCGCTGACCCGCGCGGATACCTCCGCGCGTACCTGCGTCCCTGATCTACCCGCCCGCCCGGCAGGAGGACACCCGTCAGCCGGATTACAGTCCTCTCAAAACGCCGTGAATACCGTTCGGTACACGGCGGTTCAGTCAATCGTGCAACGGTACAATAATGCCCGGAAGTATTTGCCTTCCGGGTATTATCTTTTTCATTTTTTCAGCCGCTTTTATTTCCTGAGGCTCCTTCTGTAGAGCGCGAGCAGCGGAGGCGTGTTGTTTCTCAGTATAAAGAAAGGCAGCATCGACAGGACAAGATTCGTGACCGCGACGGGCAGCGTCACTCCGAGTCCGCCGAAGGGCGGAATGAAGATCAGCGCGATGCCAGAAAGGGTGTTCTCAAGGTGGATGACAGTGCCGTAATTCGACTCGAGCAGGAACCTGGCGAGGTAACGGGTGTCGCTCGGGCTCTCGAACCTGTCCTTGTGGAAATCGGTGAAGCCGCCGAGTTCGGGGACCTTGTCCGACCAGCTGTTCACTCTGATCTTCCGGTAGAATCGCCGCTCCGCCCTTCCGACGTCGAACACGGCCTTCCCCGGGGCGAACAGTTTTTCCGGCAGACGGCGGATGAGGAAGGCGCCTATGCCGTCGAGCAGTATGACCGCAACCGTCGCCGAAGCCGTCCTCGCGAGCCAGATGAAGAGGTGCGGGAAGGCAGTGCCTTCGGCGAGCCAGTTGATGAGTGCGGTGAGGATGTTCACCGCGGCGATCACGATGATATAGAAGAGCATGACGCGGTCACTCCGCGGCAGGGGCCGGACCGTCGGAATATGTCAGCGGGATCCCGTAGACCCTCTCGTATACCTCTTTCCAGCAGGCGTAGTTGCGGTCCCTGAGGTCGTGCTCGGCCTCGCGGTTCGACATCGATCCGCCGGGACGGAGCGCCGGGAGGATGTGCAGAGTATGCGCCTGCACAGGAAATCCCTCGGAATCGCGGACGTCGGTGTCCCTCATGGTGATGAAGGTCGGGAGCACCGGCACGCCGGCCCGGACAGCGAACATAAAGGCGCCGCTCTTGAGCGGACGCGGCTTGCGGTAGTTCCACCACATGCCCTGCTCGGGGTAGATGAGTATCTTCTCGCCGCGCCTGAGCAGCACATCGGTGGCCTCGAGCATCTCCTTCAGCGCCGGGAGCCTCGAGGGGATCGGCACTGTGTTGCAGTGCCTGAAGAAGAAACCGTAAAGGCCGGGAAAGTTCGTGTAGTTGCCCTCCCGGATGATTTTGTATAATATCTGATTCTTAAGATAAGGCTGGAGCGCCTTGAACACGACGTAGTTGTCGAAGGGATTGAAGTGGTTGCAGGTGATGATGAGCCCGCCGCCGGAGGCGGCAAGGTAGTTGTCGATGCCCTCCACTCCGTCGATCACGAGTTCGCCTCGCTTTATGCAGCCGTCGAAATGATGCCTCGCGACGCGGTTCGCGACGCAGGTGGAGATCCTCGACGACAGCTTTTTCCCCAGGTAGTCGACCTCGCCCCTCTTTATCGGGACCGTCGGGGGATCGTCCTCGACGTCCCTGTCGAACTGTCCCGCCGCCTCAAGTTTCCGTATACGCTCGATTATCTCAGTTCTCGGCAACGGCCCTGCCATCGGTCTCCTCCCCGTATATCTCGAACAGGCTGTCGGAGAGCGTTCCGTCCTCCTCGACGGTCCAGTCGTCGACCTCGTTGCACGCCAGTTCGAGCAGGCTCTCCGATCTAACTTCATCCTCTTCCCTCTGAGACTGCGTGTAGCGGTCGAGCATCGAGCGGACCTCGGAGTAGTATCTCGTGCGGAGCATGTATTTCCAGAATCTGTCCTCGAAGGCGATACCGGTGTAGTGCCAGGGCTTGTAGTACATCTTGAAATGCACGATGTTCGGGACCTCATCTCCTGAGAGATCCGGGAAGGCGGTCTGGTTCCAGCTGTGATCGAGCAGCCGGGCGCGCCCGCGGCACACTATATTGAGATAGTCCTGATCCTGCGCGACGGGCAGGCGTCGGCGCTTCATGAGCGCGGTCAGCCTTCCCTCGACGTCTTCCCTCCTCATCGCCTCGAGGTTCATTACGAGTATGCCCGCGTTGAAGTAGTCGCGGCTCTTGACCCCCAGCACGAGGTTCGTGTACAGGCTGAAGATCACGTTGCCGTAAACTATGTCGTCGGTGACGCCGGCGACGAGATCATCTCCGAGCTCGGTCGCGTAGAGTTCGGAGACGTCCGACAGGATGCAGATGTCGCTGTCGAGATAAAGACACTTGTCGTATTCCGGAAACATGTCCGCTATGAAGAAGCGGAAGTAGGTCGCGGCGGAATAATAGTCGCGTATATGGAGTTTAACGCCGAAATCACGTAGTTTTTCGGTCATGTCGAAAAACCTCACTGCCGAGGGGGCCGGAACGAGTGAGGCAAGCCTGCCCCTGTCTTCCTCCGGAAGTCCCGATGTGAGGATGTTGATTTCAAACACGCTGCCGCTCCCCGCGTTGTCGAAGAGCGAGACCAACGCCGACGCGAGGAAGGGTGCGTAGTTCCTGTCGACGGCGAAGAATACCGGGATCGCGCGGCTCGCGGGCGTTCCCGCCCGGTCTGCCGGTCTTGCCTTTTCGGTCATGTCAGTTTGCCTTTCGGTGTTTCTGTTTACTTTGCTGATTTCGGGACAGACGGAAGATCCGCCGGTCTGTCCCTGTCATTTCCGGGCCCCTGACTTCGAGAGCAGGAACCCGATGAGCGCCGCCGTGCCGAGAATGCCCGAAGCTATCCCGACGGACATCCCCGTCACCGTCTTGCGGACTCTCTTCGCGAGGTCGGTATAGCGGTATCGGCCGTCGCGGCTGACGTCCCGGCTGCCGCCCGAAGCCGGCCTGAGGGTGCCGCGTCCGGCGCGGAAGTATTCCCTGCACGAAGGGCAGGATGCCAGGTGATCCTTTATGAAGGACGACGTCCCGGGCGACGTCTCGCCGTCGAAATAGAGCGGCAGCAGGTCCTTTACGATAGCGCAGTCATTCATCTATCAGTTTCTCCTTGAGAGTCTTTTTCGCCCTGAAAAAAATCACCTTCGCCGAACTCACGGATATGCCGAGCTTCGACGATATCTCCGAATACGACAGCTCGCCGAAGACGCGGAGGATTATCACGTCGGCGTATTTCGGAGGGAGCGACGCTACGGCCTCGCGCAGTTTCTCCGCCTCGATCTCCTTTGAAACGCGGTATCCCGGTTCGGAATCGGGGTCGTCGGAGGGGGTATCGACGTAAAGGTCGAGCGGGATCACGGCGTGCCTGTTCCGCCGGAGGTACTTGAAGAACAGATTCTTCGCAATGGCGCACAGCCATGTGAACACTGAACAGCTGCCGTCGTAGCCCGGGAAAGAGATGTAAGCCTGGCAGAATGTCTCCTGCATGAGGTCCTCGGCGGTGTCGGACGAGCCGCACAGACGGAAAAGGAAGGCATACACCCGCCCGTAGTATTCCCTGTATATCCGCTCGAATTCCTCGTCGTAGGGTCTCATCGAAGAGTCCTTTCCCGGCTTTTCACCCTGTTAATACCCGTTTTTCGCCGAAAGTTACACTTTTTTTCGCCGTTACGAAAAAAATATTTCCCGCCGGGGGTCGTCAGACCCCCGGCAGGCTGATCATTTGCAGCTGTTACTGCTGCGTCAGACAGACGCCTCAGGCTTTTCCCCGTCCTGCGCGCCGTCGCGGCGTGACGCCGCCATGCGGCCTCCGACCGCCCCGGCGATCAGCGAGGAGATGTCGATGCCGGTCGATTCCTTCATGCCCTCCATGATCTGGTTGGCAGAGCTCATGACGTCCTTCACGATCTTGGTCGAGTTGCCGTCGCCGTACATGACGATCCTGTCGGTTCTGGCGAGCGGCTCGGCGGCGTTCTTCACGACCTCGGGCAGCGCCTTGAGGTACATCTCGAGCACCGACGCCTCACCCATCTTCTTCTGGGCTTCGGCCTTCTTTTCGATCGCCTCCGCCTCCGCGATGCCGCGGGCCCTGATACCTTCGGCCTCCTGCTCCATCGAGTAGCGCTGGGCCTCGGCCTGGGCGCGTCTCGCCTCGGCCTCCTTGACGGCCTCGTACATCCTGGCCTCGGCTTCGCGCTCGCGGCGGATGAGGGCGGCCTCAGCCTCTTTTTCGGCCTTGTACTTCATAGCGTCGGCCTGCTTGCGGACTTCGGCGTCGAGCCTGCGCTCCTGGAGAGCGATCTCCTTCTCGGCAAGCTCCGCCTCTTTCTCGCGGCGCGCTATGTCGGCGTTCGCCCTAGTGATCTCGATCGTCTTTCTCTGGGTCTCCTGCATGATCGAGTAGGCGGCGTCGGCCTCGGCGCGCTTGTTGTCGGCCTTTGCCTTCATCTCGGACTGCTGGACGGCCAGCTGTGCGTTCTGGTCCGCGATCAGCTTTTCGGCCTCGACCTTGACGGCGTTGGCCTCCTGCTGCGCGTTCGAAGTGGCGATCGCTATGTCTCTTTGCGCATTGGCCTTGGCTATCTGCGCGTTCTTTCTGATCTGCTCGACGTTGTCGATACCCATGTTCTCGATCGTTCCGGCGGCATCCTTGAAGTTCTGGATGTTGAAGTTGACGACCTCGATACCGAGTTTCTGCATGTCGGGGACCACGTTCTCCGTGATCTTCTTGGCGACGCCCTGTCTGTCCTGGACCATCTCCTTGAGACCGACCGAACCGACGATCTCGCGCATGTTGCCCTCGAGGACCTGCGTCACGAGAGCGACGAGCTCGCCGCGGTTCATGCCCAGCAGCGCCTCGGCCGCCTTGTCGAGCAGCGCGACGTCAGAACTGACCTTGACGTTGGCGACGCCGTCGACGGTCACGTTGATGAACTCGTTGGTGGGGACAGCCTCGCTCGTCTTTACGTCGACCTGCATGACTCTGAGCGAGATCTTGTCCACCCTCTCGAAGAAGGGCATCCTCCAGCCGGCCCTGCCTATGAGTATGCGGCGCCTGCCGAGTCCGGAAATAATGAATGCGGTGTCGGGCGGAGCCTTGAGATATCCGCTCGCGAACAAAATGATAACGATGAGCACCGCGGGGACCGTGTAATACAGCCATTCCATGGTTTTTTCCTCCCTGTTACGTGCTGTTTTTTCAGGCGGTGCGCCTCTCCGGCTCTTCCGGAGGAGCTCCGCCGCTGTTTACGGGTATATTATACCACGCAGTCATGCGATTGTCAATACTTTTCGCGTAATTATTTTCAGCGGTTTTTTTACCGCCTGATGCCGTTGCCAAACCGCGGCCGCGGAGTTCACGCCCTGTCGAACTCAAAAACGAATTCGTTCTCGACGGTCTCTCCCGCGGCGAGGTACTTCAGTTCGCCGAGAGGTCCGGCGTCGCGCCCGGCCATGATCATCGATGTCGGCTCGAGGCCCATGATGTAGTCCCCCGACGCCAGATTCTTCCATTCGAATATCTTGTCCATGATCGGAGACGAGAAGCTGACCGACATCGAGGTGTTGATCGCCGGATTGCGCACGCCGTACCGGCGGAAGCCCTCGGAGTCGGCCTCGAGGAAGTGGTAGAAGTTCTGCTGACGGTATCCCGGTACCGGAGGCGTGATCTCGCGCCAGCTGTCGATGAACTGCTCCGAATAGTCGTTAGCCGCGACCGTCTCGACCGGATCGATCAGCAGTTCGGCGGATTCGGAGATGAGCGGATAGCCGAGGTTGAAATGGTAAAGCAGATAGAGCGGTTTCTCGGCGAAACCGTCGTTCGTGATCTCGTCGGTGAAGCTGAAGCTGTTCTCGTTGCGCCTGAACCTGAATGTCCTGCGGAGCATGTAGTTCACCCCGAAGAGCAGCCCGTGGCGCACCTCCCCGCTCAGCACGCAGACCGGTTCTCCTCCCGCGTCGTATTCGACCGATATGTTCACCTTTTCGGCGGGAGTGTGGTTGTGACGGCCGTGAAGGCCTTCGTTCGGTGCGAATTCGGGGTCGGCGGAGCCGATCCATTCGAGTCCGCAGGTCGCGAGGAAGCCGCCCTGGAAGGTGCGCAGCCACTGCGATCCCGTCGAATTGTAGTAGGAGGGATGCACTATCCCGGCCGGCGAATGCCATGCCATCTCCCGGCCGTGATAGCGCACCGAGTAGATGTCCATTCCGCGGTCGGGAAGGACGGTGACGCAGAGTTTGTCGCCGTTCCAGACGTCGACCGCAAGGACTCCGTCGGCCTTGCCGCCGACGAGCCTGTATTCCTTAACATCGAAAAGCTGCGAAATGTCGCCGATATACGGGCGCTCGAAAGAATAGTCCTTCATCCTCAGATCTCTTTTCTGTTGTTGAATTTTGAAAGGATCCAGCAGTTGTTCTCGGGTGAATAGATGAATTCGGATACGGAGCAGTTCTTTATGTGAACGGCGCGGATGTCGATCCTCGGTGCACCGATGACGTTGCAGAGCGCGGCGGTGATGAATCCCCCGTGCGTCACCGCGGCCACATTTTCGCAGCCGGCGCATTCTGTGGCGACATAGTCAAAGAATGAGCGGGCGCGCTCCATGATCGATCCGGACGACTCGCCGCCGAAGCGGGCGTAGTCGAGGCGGCGGGAGGCGTCGCGGTAGAACTCGCCGTAATCCGAGACGAGGCCGGCGAGGTCGCGTCCGGCTATGACGGTGTTGTCGATCTCGCGCAGTCGCGTGTCGTATACCACTCTTTCCCTGTCTTTTTCGTCGGGAAAGACGATCGAGAAGGTCTGACGGGTACGGTACAGGTCGCTGCAGAACAGCCGGTCGAATACGATGCCGGACTCCTTTATGACTTTGCCTGTCGCCTTTGCCTGGGATCTTCCCTTTTCGGTGAGTCCGACAAGCGTGTTCCCCTGTACGAATCTTCCGGCGTTGCCTTCTGTCTGTCCGTGTCTGATGAGATAAAGGGTCATTTTTCTGTTGATTCCTTCTCCGGCCGCGTCGCGCGGCAGGATCACTGATCTCCGGACGGGCGTCCGATGTCCGCGGTCTGACCGGCGGAGACGCTCATTCCGTAAAGGTATTCCCCGAGTTTCTCCGCTCCTTCGACCGGAGTGCAGGAGCAGACGAGGAGCCGTCCGCCGTCGAGCATCCGTATGCCGTCGCGGGTCTCCCGGAATGTACCGGGCATGACGTATTTGTCCTCGAGGCCGAGGACGGTCGGGCCGTCCTTCTTCGGTGCGAAAACATAGTATGCGAAGCCGTCGGGGCCGCGGAGGGTCACGTCGATGCTCTCTCCGCGCCGGATGAGCCTCGCGCTCTTTCCGAACCAGTCGTAGACGTAGCAGTCGCCTTCCCGGCCGCAGAAGCCCCTTATGTCGGAGGCGGAGAAGCTTCCGCGCACGTCGCGTCCGCCGGAATCGAGGTCGAAGAGGGCGAGAAGTCCGTATTCGCCGCACCTGTTGAAGACGGCGTAGGGCCTGCCCGAAGTGCGCGGGTCGTCGAAGAGGCAGCGGAAGACCGGCAGGGCGGGATCGGGCAGCCTGATTATCCTTCCGTCGGACAGCACCGCCGGCATTATCACCTCCCTGACGCTGCGTCCGAGCTCGTCGGAAAGGTAGACGGGGCCGCCGCTCAGTGCCCGCAGGAGCGCGTTGCGCACGCCCTGGCCGTCGTCCGACCAGAACATGTCCCAGTCTCCGGTGTAGAGCGCGCCCTGCGAGAACGAGTTGAACGAGCACTGCAGGAGATGGTTCGAGAACCATTCCCTGTTCTCGGGCTTGAAGTCGCCGCTGAAGCGGCAGACCGCGCTCTCACGGTTCCAGAAGTTCTCGACCGGCATTCCCATGCAGTTGATCAGCGCGCCGCCGAAGCAGTCTCCTGCGGCTCTCTCGATGGCCGAATGGAATTCGCGGGCGGTCCTTCCGATACCTCCGCGGAGGTAGGAGAAGCGCTCGAGAGAGCCCTGGTTGTCGGCCTTGACAAAATCGGCGCCGCTCTTCCGGTAGAACGAATAGAGTTCGCTGTAATAGCGCCGCATGGCGCGGGGCACGAAGCTGTGCATGAGGACAGGCTGCCCTCCTCCGGGACGCGGTATCGTGTATTCGAGGAGGCCTTTTTTATTTTTCGCGAGCGGGCTCTCGGGGTCGATCCCGCTCCAGTACCCGCTGACAGGGTGCCAGATGCCGACCTTCATGCCGTAAGTGCTCTTCAGCCTCCCCACTGCCCCGGCGAGGCCTCCGGGGAAGCGTGCGGGATCGGCCTCCCAGTTCCACAGCTCCCTCGAGTGCATGGTGCGCAGGTCGTTGCCCTTCACTTCCGACCACATGTCGTCGAGCAGCATCCAGCGCACGGGTATTCCTCTGTCGCGGAACTCCTCCGCCTTGCGGAGAAGCCCATCCTCGGAGACGTCCATGTGGAAGGCGTCCCAGCTGCACCAGCCGAGATAATCGAGCACCGGAGGGTACTTTCTCTCACTGCGGAGCCGGCCTTTTTTCCTCATCACCGACAGCCCGAAGGCCGCGGCGATCTGCGGAAGTTCGTACGGGTCGTCGCCGGCGGCGCCGACGAGCACGCACTCTGAGATCGACGAGCATACAGTGTTCGAGTGCGCCGCGAGGAGCACGCGACCCCCGTCCGTCGGGAAGATCTCGGTCTTGTACATGTCCTCTGCCGCCGTCATGAGGAAAAGATATCCCCCGTCCGGACGGCGGAGCAGCAGCGACTGCGTCCTCCCCTCCGGGGAGTCGCCGAACGCCGGCCTCTGCCAGTAGGAGCAGCCCATATACATCGAGAGCATATTGCCCGTGTGCGGCAGGGCGAACCCGAAGCAGAAGCCGCGCGACGGGTCGGGGTGTGTCCCGTGGGGGCGCATGTCGGAAAAACCGACTTTCCCGTCGGCGATGAGCGCGAATGCGCGCCCGCGCTGCCTGACGGTCAGCGAGACGCGGAGCCCCTCACCGGCGAAGCACGCCTTCGACGGGCCGCAGTCGCCGGTGAGCCCGGCGGACAGCTCCTCTCTCGCGGAGGGGTCGCCCGTGCCGCTCAGCCTCATCACGAGGCAGGCGGACGCGGTGATCCCGGAGAGCAGAGGGGCAGACGAGCCGCCGAGGCAGAGCGACGCGCCTCTCTTTAGCTCTTCCGGTCTGCTGTTCTCATCCGCATATGCGAACGAGTATTTTCCTTTTTTGTATGACACGCTGCCAGTCCCGCGGCAGATGCCGCCGGCTCTTGACAAGAGCCGCCTTTAATGATAGAATATTGTGACAGGTACGCGAGGGGGTCTACTCGAGTATGTTGGTCGTGATCATGTCGACGCCCCAGGAGATCAGCCTGTCGGCGTCTTCGGGATTGTCGACGGTCCAGCAGTTGACCGTCACGCCGGCTCCGTGGAGCTCGCGTATATTCTCCTCGGTCAGTGCGCCCCACTGTATGTCGAGGTCCATCCTCTTCTCGACCAGCGTCGCAAGGAGCTCCGACGAGTACTTGCTCGTGAGGAACTGGACGTTCTGCTCCGGCCTCTGCTCCTTGACGAGCTCGAGGTTGTGCATGTTGAACGAGATGAAGACGGTGTTGTCGAGATAGCCGTCGAACATCTCCATGATTTCACGGATCTCGCCCGGAGCGAAGGCGCTCTTGAGCTCGGGAACGCAGACCTTTCCGTAGTGTTCGCATATCTTCCGGTATTCGGACGGAAGGCAGAGCTTCAGCTCGGCCCTGTCGGACGCGCCGTCGGTCATGTCACGGAGAGTGAGCGCGCGGAGATCGCCGAGCGTGCTCTCCTCCATCTTAAGGTCGGTCTCGCAGATCCTGCCAGACTTTCCGTCGTGATTGCAGATGTATTTCCCGTCGGATGTCCTCCAGATGTCGGTCTCGACTCCGAAGTACGTGCGGTTGCCCGCGGCGATGAACGCGGCGGCGGTGTTCTCGGTCTCAAGTTTGCTCACGCCCCTGTGGGCGACCATCAGGGTATGTCCGTGGACAGCGAGTTTTACAGTATTTCTGTACATGGCTTTTTTCCTTTCCGTGGGATGACTGTCCCCGTGAATATTATAAAGCCTCAAGGGAAAAAAAGCAACAAAAAGAGCACATATAGTGAAAAAAAAGCCCGAAAGGACACAATATTTGGTATGACAGAAGTAAAACAGGCCGGAATGGCATCTCTCAGGGCCAAAAAGGCGTTCCTCTGCGACATGGACGGAGTGATATATCACGGCAGCAGCCTGATCCCCGGCGTCGGAAGGTTCGTCGAATGGCTCGAGAGCGAAAAAAAGAAATATCTCTTTCTGACTAACGGCTCCGGGAAATCCCCGCGCGAGCTCTCCGAAAAACTGGCGAGAATGGGCCTTACGGTCAGCGAAGACCACTTCTACACCAGCGCGCTCGCCACGGCGTCGTTCCTGTCTGGACAGTGCCCCGGCGGCACCTGCTACGTGATCGGCGAGCCGGGACTCGTCAACGCCATGTACGAGGCAGGCTTCAGCATGAACAGCCACGACCCCGACTACGTCGTCTTCGGAAAGACATCTGCGCTGAACTACAACGAGATCGAGACCGCGGTGAAGCTCATCGGACGCGGTGCCAAGCTCATCGGCACCAACTCCGACGTCACCGACCCGGCCGAGGAGGGCATCGTTCCAGCCTGCCGCGCGCTGATCGCGCCGATCGAGCTGGCATCCGGGCGGAAGGCGTATTTCATCGGCAAGCCGAATCCGCTGATGATGCGCCAGGCGCTCAAAAAGATCGGAGCCAGGCGATCGGAGACAGCCATCATCGGCGACCGCATGGACACCGACATAATAGCCGGGATCGAGAGCGAGATGGACACCGTCCTCGTGCTCTCGGGCGTTAGCACAGCCTCGACGGTCCGCGACTACCCATACAGACCGAAATACATACTCCGCGACGTCGGAGAGATCGCCGGAACAGCCGGCTGAAAACATACAGGAAGGCACCATATCCATGAAAAACGAAACTGCTAAGATCAGATTCCGGTTTCTGTCCTGCATACTCCTCATCCTCGCAGCGTCGCTGCTCGCCTGCGCGCTCGCCGGATGCTCGGGAGACATGAGCGGAAAGACCGATGAGACAGACCCCTGTACCTCTGCCGCCGGTGAAGTGACGACAGCGGCTCCGGAGAATGAGTTTCCCCTGATCAGGAACGGCGAATCGCTCGTCAGAGTCATAAGGATCGACTCACACTCCTCCGACGCGAGCGACGTGAAGACCGCCATGAAGATCCGCGCGGAACTTGAAAAATACGCCTCGTCCAAGGTCGTGATCACGACCGACTGGACAAAGGACGGCACACATGACGCCGCAGTGCCCGAGATCCTCGTCGGAAACGTGTCATACGCCGAGACCGCCGAGGTCGCGTCGGCGCTGCACTACGGCGACTGGGCCCTGAAACGGGTCGGCAACAAGATCGTCGTGCTCGGCTTCTCTCAGAAGTCGCTCGACAAGGCCGCGCAGATCCTCATCTCCGCGATCGGCGCGTCAGCCGAGAAGACGGGCGACGTCTACAGCGTGGCGCTCCCGTTCGGGGAACTGGACCAGACCGGCACCTATGACGCCTCTCTCAGCGCCATACCCGTCTGCGAAGGCACAGGTGAAGTCACCTACTACGACGCCGGTGACGGATGCGACGAGCTGATCCTCGGGGGCGCCACCCGCGAGATCTACGACGCCTACATAGAAAAGCTGAAGACGAGCGGCTTCACCGAATACACCTCCCACACGATGGCGGACAACTTCTTCACCACCTGCTACAGCGACAGCTACACCCTGAACGTCGGATATTACGGCTACGAGTCGGGGATCCGCATCATAATCGAGCCGTTTTCGGATAAAACGCTCATCGGGCTCGAGTCGGACAACAAATACGAGGTCGTCACGACGTCCACCCTCACCATGCTGGGACTGGCGTTCGAGGATACCTCGGGGACGATCAAGAACAACGGCCTCGCGATCATCTTCCGCCTGACCGACGGCCGCTTCATCGTAGTCGACGGCGGGTTCAACAGGGCGTCGCACTCGACGCTGGTCGTGAACACCCTGAAGGACCTGGCGTCGGAATACGCGTCGAAGACCGGCGGCGTGAAAGTCGCCGCCTGGATCATCACCCATCCGCACACCGACCACAACGGTATATTCATGAAGAACTATCCCATGCTGAGTTCCAACGGCATAAAGGTCGAGAAGATCATACTCAACTTCATGTCTGAGACAGAGCTTAACAGTTCCTACTCGACCTACGCCGCGAACTTCAGCGATACGCAGTCCGAACGCCGCGCCCAGCAGAACACCTACACCGCGGCGAAGGCGCTCGGGGCCGAAATCGTCGTGGCTCACGTCGGCCAGGTCTTCCACATCGCGAACGTGAAGATGGAGATGCTCTATACGCTGGAGAGCATCGCCCCGTCGACGATCCACGCGCTCAACACCTGCTCGCTGGTGACCAAGATGACCTTCACCGACGAAAAGACCGGCCGCACCGGCACATACATGAGCACTGGGGACGCGACGGGTGTCGCGCTCCAGCTTTGCACCAAAATGTACGGCGACTACCTGAAGTCGGACATGGCCCAGGTGGCGCACCACGGCGGCAGCTCGTGGGGCAACGATGCCGGGACCGCCTCCGCCTACAGGGAGATGCTCCCGGCGGTCGTGGTATGGCCGGCCGGCACCGCCGGATACGAGAACACGAAGACCGCGACGCGCAACGCGGTGCTGATAAACACCGGCACGAACCCCAATTTCAAGGAGGTCTTCGTGGCCGGCTGGGAGGGCTCGGTCACCACGCTGCCGCTTCCGTACACCGTGGGTACCGGAAAGCAGGTCCTCACGATAAAGTCCTGACCCGGACCGCAGAGAGTCAAAACAGGCACAGTCTTGCCGGCTGTGCCTGTTTTTTTGTCAGTTATCCGCGGCTGAACGCACGGACTGCCGGCGGGAGCGCCGGCGTGATTCAGACATACTTCTTCGCGATCTCCAGAAGCTCCGGATATGTTGACGGAGTGCCGCAGATCACCGACGAGGGACGGTCGACGGGCAGCGGACTGCCGTCGGCGGCGGATATGATCCCGCCGGCCTCCTCGACGATAAGCTTCCCCGCGGCGACGTCCCAAGGCTGCAGTATCAGCTCGAAGAAGATGTCGCACGAGCCCGACGCCACCGAGCAGATGTCGATCGCGGCGGAACCGGTGCGGTGGATGTCGACGCAGCGGCAGAATACCTCGCGCGCCATGTCGAACGATTTGACTGCCAGCGTGTCCTTGTAGTAGGGGCATGGACCGAACACGGCCATGGCCATCCCGAACGGCCGCTCCGAAACGTGTATCCTCTTACCGTTCATGTACGCTCCGCGGCCGGGCTCGGCGTGGAACAACTGCCCGGTATACGGGTTGTATACAGCTCCGAAGACCGTCTTCCCGTGCGACACCGCAGCGATCGATATGCACGACATCCTGCAGTCGTGGATGAAGCAGTTCGTGCCGTCGATCGGATCGATTATGAAGCACAGACGTCTGTTCACCGACGAGAACACGTTGTCGTCGGCCTCCTCGGCGACGAAGAAGGCGTCGGGAAATTCCCGGGCGAGCCGCTCTTCTATGAAATCCTGCACCGCGACGTCGTATTCGGTCGCGAAATTCTGCGTGCCGGGCTTGACGTGCAGGCAGCCTGGAGCCTCCGGGTCATGCGCCGAGAGGATGATGTTTCCCGCCTCTTTCATGACGGGCCCGATCTTTTTCATGTAGTCGGGTCTTTCATCCTCTTTTTTCTTTACCGTTACGGACATTCGTGTATCTCCTGTTCCTCTTCCTCTTTCTCTTCGTTCTCTTCAGCCCGGCGCTCCGGGCGTTTTTGCTGCGTCCCGCGCTCAGAAGTTCTCCGAGAGGTCGTCCGGGACCTGCTGACCGGCGAATCGCAGCGCCGCCGCCGCCGCTCCTGCCAGCTGAGGGGCTCCGGTGAAGACCGGCCGCACCGAAGGGCATCTTTTCTCAAGCGACGATACGAAACAGCCCCTGAAGAGCGGTTCACGGAACAGCCCGCCTCCGCAGACGCAGTCGACGTCACTCCCGGCGGCCTTTCCTGCCGCCGCCGCCATTTCGGCGGCGCCGTCGGCCGCGGCAGCCACTACCGATCTCGCGACGGCGTCGCTATCTGCCGTCTTTATCACGTACGGAGCGAATCCCGCGACGAGCGGTTTCCCTCCCGCGTATATCACGCGCGTCGCGGCCGGGCCGTCGGCGGGGACACCGAGGTATTCCTCAGCCGCTGCGGAAAGTCCCGTCGGTCCTCCTCTTCCGTCGGCCGCCCGGAACGCGGCCTCGAGGCCGCTCCGTCCTATCGCGAATCCGCCGCCGCATATCCCGTCGACGAGATATCCCCAGCCGCCTATGCGGAGGAGCTCCCCGCCCCTGCGGAGGAAGCAGACGCAGCCGGATCCGCACACGAGCGCGGCGGCGTCGTCATCATCCGGCAGAAATCCGAACAGGTTGTTTATGTCGCTGACCGCCAGGACAGGGCAGGAAAACTCCGCCCGGAGCCTCGACGACAGATGTTCCTCGTGCCCGAGTATCCCTGAGATGCCGGCGTAGACCGCCGACGGACGGCTCTCCCCCGCCTTCAGCAGCAGTTCGCGGCAGAGGGAGACTATGTTCTCCGCGGCCCGGTCTTCGCCCGTGTCGTTCGGGTTCGTCGGCCCGCAGTACGCGAAGGCCGCGGGGTATCCACACCGCAGCAGCACGGCGGAAGTTCCGCTCCCTCCGCCGTCGACCGCTATCACGCAGCCGCTCAAATCAGTTCCTCGAATCCGATCACGCGGCGGCTCTTCCGCAGATCGCCGAAACCGAGACCCCGGCTCACGAACTCGGCCTCGCCGCTCTGATCGTCGTACGGGTCGCACCTGAGGTACTTCTTCGGCGGGTCGAAAGCCGCCTGAAATTCGGTGCAGTTGATCTGCCTGAAGACGTCGAGATTGCCGAAGTAATGGTTCCACAGAAGCTCGTCGCCGTCTCGCAGCGCCCCTCCGCCGAATGACGGATCGGCCCACAGCCAGCCCCACGGGGCGACATAGAACTGCGCCCAGTCGTGACTGCCGATCGAATCGGGCTTCACATGGCTCCCCGACTGCCACCGCGCAGGCACTCCCATCGCACGGCAGAGCGTGATGAAGAGCAGCGCCTGGACGCCGCAGTCGCCCCGGCGGTTGAGCAGGGCGTACTCGACTATATTGTCGATCGCAATATACTCGCGCATATACGAGTATACTACGTTCCGTGTGACCCAGTCGTACGCCCGCCTCGCGAGGATCAGAGGATTGCGCTCGTTCCCCTTCCCCCGCAGCTCGGCGGCAAGAGCAAGGACCGCAGGCGTAAATCTTATGTGAGGCCACTGCTCTCCGGTATGGAAGTTCGGTCTCGCGACCGTCACAGCTGCCGGGTCGAGCCTGAAATACGGAACTCTCAGCGTATACGCGAACGTCACCGAATAAACGTCTCCGGGAACGTACGGAGTCTCGATGTACGCCGTGCGCTGGGCAGATCTGCCGACAGTCGCCGGGTGCGACGACCCTAGCATCGTGATCCCGCTCTGCCATTCGCATTCGGCGGGATAGGGCAGCCAGACGCGTATCTTCTCTCCCGTCCGGTTCCCGATTCCGGCGTCGGGATCGACGGACAGCTTCTCCTCCACCGTGATCCTGACGGCCCTGTAGCCCTTCTCGCGCATGATGCGCTCGTTCTCCCGCCTCATCGCGTTCGGAGCGGGCGCCCGCTCCTCCCCGCTCTGCAGCGACGAAAGATACGCTTCGCAGCAGTTCAGCACGTTGGACGGCGCCGAGTGCAGGAATAACATCCCGCCGTCTTTCATGATAAAGTCAGCATAGCCGGCGTCGATGATCTTCCCGAGTTCGGCGTCGCCGCACGCGGGATATTTTTCGGTTATCCGGCGCTTAAGTTCTCCGTAGCTTACGCAGTAGTCGCCGTCGGTCACCCGCGCGATGACCTTCTCGAGCTCGAGACGGCGGCGGAGCACCGCGGGAATGTCCTTTTCGAGATACGCGTCGGCCGCCCTGATCTCGGCCTCAAAGTCCCCGCTGTATTTGAGGAATTTCAGCGCCTCGGGCAGCTCGCACGCGAGGCAGGATATCTCGTCCTCCCTGAATTCGATCATCTCCATGCCGTTCATTCTCTCCCGTTCTTTTCGCTTTCGATTTCCTTCTGCGTTTCCCCGGTACCGGCCGTATCATTTTCCTGCCCCTGCACAGGAGCTTCTTCTCCGTCCGCTCCGGTATCTTCTCCGGGTCCTGCGGGCTCTTCTCCGGCCCCGACGGACCCCTCTCCGGCATCCCCGGGCTCTTCTCCGGTCCCGACGGACCCCTCTCCGGCATCCCCGGGCTCTTTTCCTGCCCCGACGGACCCATCTCCGGTCCCGGCCGGGCTGCTTTCCCGTTTTCCCGAGTCGGCGAACTCCCCGGCGATCTCGAACAGCTTCTTCTCGAGCGCACGGCAGTCTGGATTGATCAGCCTGATCGCCAGCATTATGACGAACGCCAGCGTGAAGAACGATGCCGGAAGTATCGCTCCGGTCGATCCCGATCCGAAATACCTCACCGCCGCAATCGCGATGAACCCCGCGCAGAGAAGAGCCATGATGACGAGCGATACTCCGAATACTGCCGAGACGGATGTCCTGTACTCGACCGACGCGTCGTAGCCTCCTTCGCCGTCGGGCTCGCAGTATATCCTGCCCTCGAGCCTCGTGTCGTAGTTCAGGCGCCTGCCGCTTACCGAGCGCGCGCCGCCGCTCTTGCGGAAGATGGTGAACCTCCCGTCGCTGTCGATGCCGCCGGTGAAGGCGACGTCATAGCGCTCTCCCGCTCCTCCGTCGGCCCTGCCGACATCGACGAATTCGGAGAAGATTGCCGCGAATCCCGCGACGCCTCCGTTCTCCCTGCTGCTCTTCATATTCAGCACATTGACTTTTTTTCCGGCCATTCGACGATCCTCCGCCGTTCTCCCGCGGCTCCGCGCCCGGGAAGCTTTCCGTATCCCTGTCCGGGACCCGATAACATTATATTACATTTCTTTTTTTCAGTCAAGCAAATATGATGGTCCGGCGCCGAAGTATCATCGATTAGGGGCTAGCAATTAGCCCCTCTCAGTCGAGTACGGTTGCCTTTTGGACTTCGAGACTCGTGGCCCACTTATCCGCCGCATACGCCTTAATATTGGGTTTCTGTTCGTAAGGCTACGATTTTGCTATCCCTTCCTCTCGCCTGCGCCTCACGACGTAAACCTTGGGAGTCGCTTTGGGGTTCGTAGGCAACTACGCCCCTTGTGGACTTTCACCACAGACCGACGGCATGCCCGTCGTACCGCAAAACGCAGGCGGAAGCATTACGCCCCCGCCTGCGGCTACTGCGCGGTGGAGATGGTGGGATTCGTACCCATGACCCAGGGTTGTTTTTAAGGATTCAAATGTGATCGGTCATTCACAAGGAAGGGCAATAATCACTCAATACCCGAAATTATCATACATCATTGTCTGGTTTTTTCTGTTTATTCTTGTTCTCATGGAATAATATACTTGCTAATCAACATCAATTCTTAGACAGTCAAATTCCACCATTTGACCAACCAAAATGTCTTTTGGAATTGGCTCATCCAATTCCAAAAGAAAACTATTGGTTGAAACAAGACGCTCACCCGCTTTTTTCCCACACACATGATACGAAAAAGCAGATTCGCTTGTTTTATAAAAAGAAAATGAAGTCGAGCTTGAAATCATAATATTTTTGGACCCAAAAGCAAATAAGAATACTTTCCCTTCGCAGTAATTGAGGCCATTGAATGAAAAAGAATAGCATTGAAAAGAGTATTTGCCTTCATGAAAAAGCACCTTGGCTTCAGAGGAAAGCCTATCGAAATAGGTGATTATATATTTGTTTTTCTTTTTCATTCCGGTTTTTATGGTATGAGCCAATCCACGTTAGACGCCAATTTGCTTACAGTTCTGATTCCAAATGTTGTAATGTAATTGCCATCCTTAGTTAATCCAACAAATGCATAATTAGCTTTTCCACCTGAACCAAAGAACCGTATGTAACCATTCATTTTAGGAACATATGTGCCGTTTTTAATAACGTAATTGGCGCCATTCAAATACTCTGTTGGTGTTTCAAACATTCCTTCAAATTCTTTGGCGTGTCTCTCAAAATGGGCTAGGAGTATTTTTTCTGAAGCGAAGTTTTTTTGATCACCACATCTATTGTGCACCAGCACCGACTCGGTACCGACATAATAAGTGTGGAAGTCTTCGACCTCAAAGTTGTAAACGAATACAGGGGCTTCAAGCAATTCGTGCTGGACCTGTTCAACGACTACATATTCGCCGTTGAGCAGCTGCAATCGGTCTCCTGCCCTCAGATGTACGGCTTTCGTCCAGCCCTTCTGCGGTACCCAGAACGGATGCCCTGGAGTCGTTGTTATCTCCTCGCCGTTAACGGTAAGGTGTACAAGTTCTTCAGACTCGTTTATGAATGTGCGGACTACCGTCTTCAGTGTTGTCTCTCCGGTATCCGGATCGGTCGCCCAGACAAGATCCCCCGGCTGTATGTCTTCTATCGGCAACAGCCCGGACTTTGCGGCCACAAGCGTTCCGGCGATGAAACACTGTACAAGTCCCGCCTCTTGAGCCAGAAACTTCATTCCGCCCGCCATAACGCCGCTGGTTATTCCGACCCTAAGGGTGTCCTTAACAGTCGGGTCTCTTCCGTAGGCGATCTTTTCGGTCGCCGCATATGTGGCCGCGCTCAAAGAACCCTGTACAAGACCAGTGGCTACAGGTCCCATGCAGGGACAGGCAGCGGTGATAGCTCCGCTTATGGCTCCTGACGCCGCGGATATACTCACTGCCTTCCAGTTTATGTCCTCTCCACTGATTGCCTGGGAAACGATGCTTGAGATAGCCCCGCCAATAGCGCCTATCGCCGCACCGGCAAGTATATGCCAGAACTCTCCACCGTCATCGCTTCTGTTGACAGGATTGTTATCGCAATACGCGAACAGGTTCTTGTCTGGCAATGACGTTTCGGATGCGGTCAGTGTGTCAGTTGAATCGGCGTTGATAAACCTTCCCCACTCCGGGTTATAGTATCTGCTCTGCAGGTAATACCATCCGGTTTCTTCGTCGTAATAATATCCGCGGTATCTGAAAGGATTGAAATACTCTCCGGGAGCGTCCCAGTATTCGTCATCATATTCATCCGAATACTCCGCAAAGCACTTGCCCCAGGCGTCGTATTTGTAATCGACAAGCAGATCCCCGTCCGAACCGTATACAGCGACTATATCTCCCTGAAGGTTTTTATCGAAATAGTAGTAATCGTATACGTTCGCCGCGTAGTTCGGTCGGCGGAAGCGGTACCCGATCGGAGAACCGTTTTCGTCGTAGGTATATATCAGTGAAAAGATCTCGCTGCCGTCGTAAAAGACTGTTTCCTTTACGATCCTGCTCCCGTTGAGGGTGTATTCGTGCCTTACTGTATATCCGGGCTCTTCTTCGTATTCCTCCTTGTATACCCTGACGCCGTCCGCGTTGTATCCAAAGGTCAGCGTTTCATATTCGCCGTCGTATCTTGTTTTCAGCTGACGGCCTTTCCAGGTAAGAGAATAGTATCCGATAGAAGTCGGATTGCCGCAGTTGTCATAAGAAACGCTTGTATTTCCGAAGCTTGTCAGAAGATCCTTCCAGCCCGAATCTCCGTAGGCGTAACTGACGGTGCTCTGAGCCGTGCCGAGAGAACCGGTAGTAAATGTGTACGTTGTCTTTGACGTCCGGTTGCCGTTCAGATCGTACGTATATGTATACGACTTGCCAAGCGGCAAATTGTCTTCCCGCGTCAGCTGACCGAGAGCATCGTACTCATACCTGTAAAGAGTCTGCCCGGACGCGCCGGATATACGTGTGATATTTCCGTTCTGGTCATACGTATAATTGTACGTCTGATCGGACACAGCCGGAGAATTCGGAGACGTTTTTATTACGCTGTTCAGCTGGCTGACTCTTCCGGTGCTGTACGTTCCGGATAAAGCATAGCTGAACGAGATGCTGTTGTAGAAATGATGAGCCGTCCCGGACGAACCCGCAGTAATGCTGCGCGTATTTGCCCGTCCGAGATTGTCGTATTGAGGATCAATTTTTGCCGAGTAGTTTACATCATATATTTCCAGTTCTTCAAGGTTACCGGTGTCGGTGTATTCAAACCAATAACAGTTTCCCGCCTGATAATATCCCGATCCGACCTTGCAGTCAAAGGAATCGTACATTTCGGATATCCTTGACTCGTCGTCGTAGTAATAATGCCCTCTGTATTTGTTGCAATAGTTCGAGCTGTTGTAAGTAACTGAACTGCGCAATGATCCCGAGGCGTCGAAATCGTTTACCGTTATTTCGTGATTTTCGACGTCTTCTATCGAATATAGATTCCCGTCCGCATCATAAGTATATTTGAACGCGGTCGTGAAACTGCCGCTGTTTCCGTTCCTGTACTCAATCTCGGAAATGCGCTCGTATTCGTCATAAACGTATTTGACGTTTAGTCCGTTGCCGTAAACGAGCTTGTTCAGCTTTCCGTTCTGGGTGTTGTATTCGTAGGATGCGATCTGTCTGTTTCCTACGCTGACTCCCGTCCCTTTTCCGAACACGTCATACGTAAAACCGTAGGTGGTAGTTGCGGTCGTGCCAGTCCTTGTCGTGATAGATGAAAGACGTCCGGCGGAATCATAACCGTATTGTGTCCGGGCTCCGGTTGTGATTTGCGAATAAGATGACCCGCTGAAGGTGGCCGGCAGGATGGAAGTGATCCTTCCCATCCCGTCGTAAGTATACGTCGTTCCCTTGCCGTTCGGATATATTACCGCAGACAGCCTTCCGGTCTGGGCGTCGTGAAAATATCTTGTCACATTACCGAGAACGTCGGTCTCACTTTTGACCGTTCCATATATATGAGGAGCTTCAGAGGTATAATATGCTACGGTAGTATGTGTTTGGAGAGACGTATTCTCCAGATCTTCATAAAGAACTTCGGTGACAAGACCGCAGGTGTTATAATTATACGTTGTGCGGCATATTCCCAATTGATTATTTGATGACGGAGCGTTTCCTGTGTACTTGCTCTGCGTCTTTTTCCATATACTGCCGTTTGTATAGTATTCATAATCAACGACCGTCCTGCTTCCGCTGTTGACCGACCTGACCACGTCGTTGTTTGAATTGTATGTGAGACTCAGCGCACCTTTTCCGTTGCGGCTTTTCGTAAGATATCCGGAATTGTTATAAGTGTTAACAGTTGTCGTGGAACTGTCAATGGTGACCGAGATATCATCAAAATATCCGATTCCCCCGTGCCCGATATAATAAATCAGAATCGTAACTGAATCTATCATACGGTCACTGTACGATGACATAAAACCGTCGCTTGCGAACTGCCAGTCGGTTATTCCGCGGTCGAATTCAACGGTTTCCGTTCTGCTTGAATAATGGCCTGACCCGGTATAGTACTGAATATTGAGATCTATGCAAAAGTAAGCTTCGTCTGAATATGACTGCCCGGTACCTTTTGCCCAGCCGGAAATGGTAAACATTACAGGCTTGTTTTCAGTATAGACTTCTCCGTCAAAATCATCTCGCAAAGACTGAGGCGCCTGGTAGACCGTCTGAGTTACGACAGGAAACTGCTCCGGGGCATAATCCACCTTAAGCACTTTTCCGAACAGGGGATTACCGGAATCTGCCGTTACTATGTTTCCGCTTTCGTATGGGAGGGACCAAAGAGAAGTAGGAGAAATACCGTAATTCGCTTCAAAATGTCCGGATGAAACAAGGTCGTATTCTGCCGAACCGCGTGTTTTGGACAGCATAACGTTATTGACTGTCAATGCGGTATCTGATGAAACGCTTCCAGACAAAACTATTGAGATCTTGAATCTCTCCGTTCCACCGCTGACAGACGGAACAGCTGAAAACTGAAGGGCCTCCGTATAAATTCCGTCTGATGCAAAATATCTGTTGACCGGTATCCTCTTCGACACTGAATGGGCGGAATTCACCCTTGATTCGGCTATCAGATACACTGTCACTCCGGACGGGAATGAAGAGGTCGAAAAATCCGCCGAGAGAGTATAGTCTCCTTTGCTCAGGTCCACGTACTGATACGCCGTTGACTGCGATACGGAATCTGTTAGCTTTAACGATAACGCTTTTGCGCCGACCGGTTCATTGGTGTACGCCAGACTCACGCTTTCGGAAGTTGTCCAGTACGGGATACCGCTCCCGCCGTCGAAACCTCCGTTCAGCAGATAGTTTGACGAGTGCTGCGTTGTAATGACCGACGATTTGATTTTGTTTTTTGCTTTTGCGTTTTCGTTTCCAACGTACTGCCCGCCGGAAGCTCCGTACATAACTGTGCTGTCGATATCTGTTGTATAACTGTTGAAACATCTTCCGGCGCCGTCGAAAACAAACGTCGTCCATATATCGTCAGAGTTGTCAAAAATGTCATCAGTGCCGCTCGACTGGATGCGTGTGCTTGACGTTCCGTACTGGTAATAAAGCTCCTGTCCCTGAGTGTTGTCCGCACCCGCCTGTTCATAGACGGAACATATCCGTTTTGAATAGTAAGTCGAATAACCCGCCTTGTACCCGGTCAGATTGTTCGTAACCTTTGCAAGAAGCCCGAGATAGTTGTAAGTGTAATCGGCGACTGCATCGACGGTTATCCCGCCGTAATTGGAATTTGAGTTGGTATTGTAAAAGTTTTCCCACGCGATGTCGGTCGTTCCGCCGTGAGCGCGCACCGTCTGCCGCAGAAACCCTCCGTATCCGGTGCCCACAGCGCTCCCGTAGTATGCCGAGTATCTGAATACGACTCCTTCGCCGGAATTGGGGTTATAAACGCTGCAGATCTTTCCGGCACTGTTGTACAGAAATTTCAGCTGAGTGATCTCATATGCATATCCGTTCGGCTTCAGTTTCACGGAAAGGGGTCTGTACTGATAGTACTCCGAAGAATCAAGTTCTATAATAATCTTGTTTCCGCTCTTATCCTGAACGGATTCGAGGGCGTACGCGTATACGCCGCTTTCAGGAGAGGTGATTGATTTATATGTTTTGACGGTTTTGCTGCTGTCGGTTATTGTATAATTGCCCGAGCCGGGAGCAAGAGTGAGAAGCAAACCGTCTTCATCGCGATATGTGTTTCCCGAATCAGGGAGAAAATAATGCTCGGTTGCGTCTCCGTCCGCCAGTATGAAATAATCAACAGTCGTATCATCCGGACCGCTGAAGCTTTTTTTGATCAGCGTCTCATTGGTGTTCAGTTTGAATCCCTTAGCCGTCATTGAATAGATATTGGCAGACTGAACGTTCGGATAACAGTAATCGGCGAAATCGGTGCAGAAGTTGTATACGAGAGCCGGAGATACCGGCATAAGAGCGTCTGTCGTCGTCAGCGTC
>JAFTCN010000041.1 GCA_017454675.1 Clostridia bacterium | reverse complement strand
GTCGTCCGGATGGTAAACGGCAATCTTCCGTCCCAGGCTGTCTGGATCACCGCCGGCGCCGCCGCGATCGCGGTGGTACTGATGATTCTGAACAGGGCAAAGTGATTATTCGGGCATATCCCGGCAGACTGATGGCTGAACTTCACATCAGGTACCGGGAAAATCCCGCCGGTTGCCCTAAAGTCATTCGATTCTGGAGCGATCAGCTTAAAACCGGGATTCTGTCATTACTGTTGTTCAACCTTCGCCCACATCTGAAAAAATGTCACATGCGAAAACACCGGGACTGCATTTCCGCACTCCCGGTGTTTCCTCTGCCCTTCGAATGACCGGCCGCCCGGTTTTGATCACTGTCATTAAGAGCAGCAGCCGCTGTATGTCCTTTTTTTGCGGCGGCGGACCCACAGGGGAGCTCTTCGTGAGGCGCGTCTTATTTTTGATTGACAAGGGTAAAACAGCGTGATATAATAATATATTATTAATCTACTAAAACAGTCTGTTCCGGGGGTTCCGGGGCGGACCGGAGGATAACTTGTTCTTAAAGCAGATAGAAATGCACGGGTTCAAGTCCTTCCCGGACAGGACCAAGCTCACTTTCGAGCCGGGCTCGACGGTCATCGTCGGCCCCAACGGAAGCGGCAAATCCAATATATCGGACGCCATGCGCTGGGTGCTGGGCGAGATCTCGTCGAAGACCCTGCGCGGCACCAAGATGGAGGACATCATCTTCGGAGGCTCCGACAGCCGCAAGCCGATGACCTTCGCCGAGGTGTCGGTGACCTTCGACAACAGCGCCGGAGCCGGCAGGATCGACGTCCCCTACGACGAGATCACGGTGACGCGTCGCTACCACCGCAGCGGCGACAGCGAATACTTCATCAACCGCTCCGAGGTAAGGCTCCGCGATATCTACGAGATGTTCCTCAACACCGGCATCGGCCGCAACGGATACTCGATAATCGGGCAGGGCAGGATCGCCGACATCATCTCGCGCCGCAGCGACGACAGAAGAGACATATTCGAGGATGCCGCGGGCATCGCGAAGTACCGCCAGCGCAAGAACGACGCCGAGCGGAATCTCGACAACACGAGGCAGAACGTCGAGCGCATAAAGGACGCGCTGACAATCATGAGCGGGCACGTCGAGTCGCTGCACCGCGAGAGCATCAGGGCGAAGCGGTTCGTCGAGTACAGCGAGATCAAGAAGCAGGCCGACGTCCGTCTCTGGCTCTACGACACGGAAAAGCTTCGTACCGACATCTCTACGGCCGAGACTGAGGGCAAACAGGCCGGCATGGAGCTCGCCGAGGTCGAGGAGAACCTCGAGAGCATCAGGCGCAGGATCGAAAGGATCGACGAGCTGACGTCGGAGAACCGCCGCGAGGCAGCGGGGCTGCTCGACGAGATCAGGGACAAGACTAAGCAGAACTACGAGACCGACACGAAGATCAGACTTATAAAGACCCGCATCGAGCACGCCGCGGCGAACGCCGAGGCCGAGAAGGCGGGTATAGCCTCGCTGCTCGCCGAGAGCGAAGAGGAAAAGAAAAAAAGCCGGGAGAAGCGCGACGAGGCGAAAGCCATCGCCGCCGAGATCGAAAAGCTGACCGGAGAGGAGGCCGCCGCGTACGCCGCCGCGAAGAAGGCGGGAGAGCGCGCCGAGCACCTCGACGGGGCGATCGCGGAGGCGTTCGACGAGATATCCGCCTGCCGCGCCGAGCTGTCGGACGCCGAGGCGAGGCTTGAGCTTATCGGCAAGTCGGACAGCGAAGAGGAGAACAGGGGCGAGAGCGCGAAGCGCGACATCGCCGAAAAAGAGCGCGAGATATCCGAGAAGGAGGCGGAATGCGTCTCCTGCAGGGAGACTGTCGCCGCTTACGAGAAGAAGATCAAAGAGCTCTCGGAGTCGCTGGCGAAGGCCCGCGAGAAGATATCGGTGCTGAGCGAGCGCCAGAAAAAGACGCGCGCCGAGCTTGCCGACGCCGAAGTCCGCGGCAACACGCTGTCGGGCAGGATCGAAGCTCTCCGCCGCATGGAGGAGCACTTCGAGGGATACAACAACAGCGTGCGGCATATAATGAACGCCTACCGCTCTGGAGCCCTGGAAAACAGGACGGGAGGGGCGGGAGCCGGCGAGATATACGGGCCGGTGTCATCGCTCATAAGCGTCGAGAGCAGATATGTGACGGCCGTCGAGATCGCCCTCGGCGCGTCGATCCAGAACATAGTGGTCGACAATGAGGAGACCGCCAGGGCTGCCATAGAGTGCCTCAGACGCGACGGCGCCGGAAGGGCCACGTTCTACCCCCTGACGTCGGTGAAACCCTCCGCGGCGACCCGTGAGATGCGTACGGCGGCCGAATGCCGCGGATATATCGGCATCGCATCCGAGCTTGTCTCGTGCGACGGCAGA
Organism: Clostridia bacterium; assembly: GCA_017454675.1. Taxonomy (GTDB): domain Bacteria; phylum Bacillota; class Clostridia; order Oscillospirales; family CAG-272; genus CAG-390. Next base: position 38,357 of record JAFTCN010000041.1, on the reverse strand, counting down.
TTCGCACCCGTTATCAGCGCCATGCTCGGACGGACGGTCGTCTTCGACACGCTCGAGAACGCGACCGGAGCCGAAAAGCGCTGCGGATACGGAGTCCGCGCAGTGACGCTCGACGGCCAGCAGATCGGCCGCGACGGCTCTTTCACCGGAGGTTCGCTCCGCACTGGAAGCGGCATACTCACCCGCGCCGACGAGATCAGCCGCATGGAGAAGGAACTCGTCTCGCTCGGCAGGACGCGCGAAAAGCTGGAGAGGGAAGCCGAAAGGATCGCCTCAGAACTTGCGTCGCTCGAGGATTCCGCGGGCGGCGACGACAGCGAGCTGCGCCTCACCGAGACGCTCTGCGCCGTCGAGAAGACGAAACTCGAGGCCGACATGGCCGCGCTCGAGTCGGAGCGCGGGCTGCTCGAGAAGCAGAAAGAGGACCTCGAGCTCTCAAAGGACGAAACTGAGAAGAGAAGCGCCGAGATGGCGGCTCTCGAACTCAAAAAGAAGGAGCTGGGAGAGAAGATAGCCGCCCTCGAGGAATTCAGGAACGATTCCGACGCCGAGAGGGGCGCGCTGCTCAACGAGCAGGACGAAAAGAACGCGGCGTGCACCGCGCTGACGGTGAAGATCTCGGAGCTCCGGCGTGACATCGAGAGCTGCAACGCGCTGGCCGACCTCGCGTCGGGCAACGCCTCGAACCTCGCCGCGAGAGCAGAGGAGAGACGCATACGCATAGGCGAGCTCGAGAAGGAGGACGCCTCCCTGAAGGAGGAGCTTGACGTCTGCATCGAGGCCTTCGCGGAGGGCGAAAAGGGCCTCGTCGAGCTCAACGAACGCCGTTCCGACGCCGAAAAGTCGGGCCTCGAGTACGAGAAAAAGACGGCGGAGCTGCGCAGGTCCGAGACTGATTTCAACGGACGGCGCGACAGACTGATCCAGGAAAAACTCGGACGCGAGACCTCGCTCGCGACGCTCAGATCCCAGCTCGACGCCCTGTCGGCGAAGTTCTGGGAGGAGCACGGCATGACGAGGGATGAGGCTCTGGGCTGCAACTTCCCGCCTCTGACGAAGGAGGAGCGCCCGGCGGTCCTCGAGCTGCAGGCGGAATACCGCAACAAGATAAGGAACGTGGGGCACTGCGACCCCGCTTCGATCGAGGAATACGAGACCGAAAAGGCCAAATACGACAGCCTCACCGAGCAGCTTTCCGACCTCGAAAAGTCGGAAGCCGACCTGCTCAAGGCGATCGACGGACTCGAAGTCGAGATGAAAAAGGTCTTCTCGGCCGCTTTCGACAGCATCAACGAGAACTTCAAGCGCACCTTCACCGAGCTCTTCGGCGGAGGTTCGGCCGAACTCCTGCTGTCCGATCCCGAGAACGTGCTCGAGTCGGGCATCGAGATCAAGGCCGCGCCTCCCGGAAAGATCGTCAAGTCGCTGCTCCAGCTCTCGGGCGGCGAGCAGGCCATCGTCGCGATAGCGCTGCTCTTTGCGATACTTCAGGTCAATCCGCCTCCGTTCTGCATCTTCGACGAGATCGAAGCCGCGCTCGACGAGGTGAACGTCGACCGGTTCGCACAGTACGTCAGCCGCTATTCCGGCGACATGCAGTTCATAATCATCACGCACAGACGCGGCACCATGAACGCCGCGCGCCGGCTCTACGGAGTCACGATGCCCGAGTCCGGGATCTCCAAGGTCTTCGCGCTCAACGTCGACGAGATAGCCGGCAGAAAGGGAGAACTCTGGGATGGGCTTTCTTGAAAAACTGAAGAACGGACTCGGAAAGACCAAAAACGCCCTCATGGGGCAGATACACGGCATACTCCGCAATTTCGTGCGGGTCGACGAGGACTTTCTCGACGAGCTCGAGGAGACGCTCATCTGCGCCGACGTCGGCGTCGAGACCTCCGAAGAGATCATAGGCAGACTCCGCGAGAAGATAAAGGACGACAGGCTGAAGTCGCGCGAGGACGTCGAGGCGGCGCTGCGCGAGATCGTGACGTCGCTCATAGGAGAGGGAGAGCCGCTGAAGCTCGACACGGTGCCGTCGGTGATACTCGTCACGGGAGTCAACGGCGCCGGAAAGACGACGTCGGTAGGCAAGATAGCGAACCTGCTGCGTGCCGGAGGAAAGAGGGTGGCGGTCGCCGCCGCCGACACTTTCAGAGCCGCGGCGATCGATCAGCTGGCGGTATGGTGCGAACGCGCCGGAGCGGATCTGATAAAGCAGTCGGAGGGCTCCGACCCGGCGGCAGTCGTATACGACGCCGCGAACTACGTGCGGAACCGCGGATACGACGTGCTGATCGTAGACACCGCCGGGCGGCTGCACAACAAGAAGAACCTGATGAACGAGCTCTCCAAGATAAACAGGGTCATCGACAGAGAACTGCCCGGATGCTCACGCGAGAACCTGCTGGTGCTCGACGCAACGACGGGCCAGAACGCCGTGATCCAGGCGAAGGAGTTCGGACAGGTGTCAGATCTTACCGGCATCGTGCTCAACAAGCTCGACGGCACCGCCAAGGGCGGCATCATCCTCTCGATAAAGGGCGAGGTCGGCGTGCCGGTCAAGTTCGTCGGAGTCGGCGAAAAGATCGACGACATGCAGCCCTTCGATGCGGAGGAGTTCGTCGAGGCTCTCTTCGAACAGTGAATAATGCCCGCGGAGCGAGGGTGATGCCACGCCCCGGGACGGAAAGGCGCGGGAAGGCGCGGATGCGCGCGGTGCCCGCATAACGCACGGAAGATGAAAGTACTCATAGCGTCCCGCAACCGGGACAAGATACGCGAACTGGGCGAGCTGTTTTCGGCATACACCGCCGGCATAAAGCTCGAGCTGCTCTCGCTCGACGACGTAGGCTTTTACGGAGAGATCGAGGAGGACGGGTCGTCATTCGCCGAGAACGCGATGATAAAGGCAAAGGCAGGCGCCGCTTTTTCGGGGCTTACCACTATAGCCGACGACTCCGGTCTCTGCGTATACGCCCTTGACGGAGCACCCGGCGTCTATTCGGCAAGATACGCCGGAGAAGGCCACGACGACGCCGCGAACAACGAGAAGCTGCTCCGCGAGCTGCGCGGGGTGAAGGACCGCTCGGCCGCCTACGTCTGCGCTATCGCCGCGGTATTTCCCGCCGGAACGCCGCTCGAAGGGGATCCGGTTACAGTCGAAGGCCGCTGCGAGGGCGAGATACTCTGCGCGCCGCGCGGGACGGGGGGGTTCGGCTACGACCCGCTCTTCTGGTTCGACCCCTACGGGAAGAGTTTCGGTGAGACCGATCCCGACGACAAGAACGCAGTCAGCCACCGGGGCGAGGCGGTCAAACTGCTCGCGGCCGAGCTGGATAAAAGAGTGGCCGAAAAGAAAGAAGAACTCTGGAGAAAAAGCGGACTATGCTGAAACTGAATTCAAAGCAGCGGGCGTATCTCCGCGGCCTTGCCGCGAAAGAGCCCGCGATAATGCAGATAGGCAAGGACGGCGTGACGGAGAATCTGATAAGGACTCTGTCGGACGCCCTTGAGGCGAGGGAGCTCGTGAAACTGAGCCTGCTCGAGAACTCGGGACTCGATACCGCGGAGGCTGCCGCCGCGCTCGAAGCCGGGACAGGAGCCGTCACGGTATGCCGCATAGGACGGAAGATCGTCCTGTACCGCGAATCGGAGACGAACAAGAGGATAACTCTTTAAGACCGTGAAAAGAGATCGGACCGCCTCCGGCATAACGCCGGAAAGGCTTGACGCTCTGAGGGCGGCGCTGCCCTCGATGATGTCGGAAAAAAGGCTGCGCCACGTGCTGGCCGTCGAGGAGGCGGCGGTGCGGATCGGGCGGCTGTACCTGCCGGTCAGTCCGGCGGACGGCGCGATGACGCCTGCCGAGAGGAAGCTCCGTGCGGCAGCGCTGCTGCATGACATCACAAAAGAGTATACCGTGGAGGAACATCTGAAGGTGCTCCTGCCGCGCGGGATTGTCCCGTCTGAGATCGAGTTCGCCGCGCCTAAGACGCTGCATGCGATCTCTGCCGCCGCGCTGATCCCCGACGAATATCCCGACCTCGCCCTCCGCGACGTCGTCTCTTCTGTGAGATGGCATACCACCGGGCGTGCCGGGATGAGCATATACGAGAAGATCATCTATCTTGCCGACTATATCGACATGAGCCGGAAATATCCCGAATGCGTGAGACTGCGCTCGATGTTCTGGGATCCCGACCCCGCGTCGATGGATATGCCGGAGAGGGAGGAGCATCTGCGCCGCGTGCTCGTCGAATCGTTCGACATCACGCTGCGCGGTCTGCTTGAGGACGGGCTGCCCGTCCATCCCGAGACGAACAGGGCGAGAAACAGCCTGATCCTCCGGAAGGCGAAAGCCGGAGCCGGAAAAGGCCCGGAGGGACCGGAGAGGGCGGAATGAGACGCGCCGGCGCAGGCATCGACCGGCTGTATACCGCCGCCATCGCCACCTTCCTTTCGCTGCTCGTTCTGACGGCGGTGCTGCTGGCGGTGCGTCAGTGCAGCTACCGGCCGGCAGTCGACGGAGAGGTGCCGTTCACGCCCGAAGCGAACGCGGACGCCGCCGCACCGGAGTTCGACCGGAGCGGCACGGGCGTGCGCTCGTACAACTTTCTCGTACTGGGAAAGGACAGAATCGCCGGCCTTGCCGACACCGTGATCGTCGTGAACGTCGCGGAAGACGGCACGATCGCAGCCGTACAGCTCCCGAGGGACACTTATATCGAGACGCCGGACGGAAACGGCGGAAAAAAGGGAATAAAGCTCAACGGCACTCTGCCGTCGCTCGGGACAGAAGGCATGCGCTCGCTCATCGAGCGTACACTTTGCGTCAAGATCGACTACACCGTGACCGTAAGCACAGAGGCTTTTGTAAAAGCCGTCGATGCCGTCGGAGGCGTGACGGTGGAAGTCCCGCCCGGGATGGACTACGAGGACCCCGAACAGGACCTTTACATCCACCTGGAGCCGGGGAGGAGACTGCTGAACGGAAGCGAGGCCGAGCAGTTCGTCAGGTTCCGCTCGGGGTATGCAGACGGCGACCTCGGCAGGCTCGACGCCCAGAAGGACTTCATGCTCTCGATGCTCGAGTCGGTGCGGAAGAAGCTGAACGCGGGTTCCGCGCAGGCGCTGCTCGAGGAGGTCCTGCCGCTGACCGAGACCGACATCACGATGAAGGACGCGATCTACTTCGCCGGCCTCGTGCTGAGAAAGAGCGGGAGGAGCGGCCTCACCCTGCTGACCGCGCCCGGAAAGCCGCTGAACGCGGGGACGTCGTATTATGTCCTCGGCAGAAGCGGGATGCTCTCCGCGGTAAACAAATATCTGAACGTCTACGGGACCGACATCCCCGACGCCGTTTTCGACAGGGAACGGGCGCTCGTGAAGGACGGGGACGACGGTTTCGAGAGGATCTACACATACGCCATAATCACACCCGATCCGGTATCGGGATAGAAAGAAAAGGACAGTCATATGGAAGAAAACGGAACAGTAAGCGAAGTTTTCCCGGCCGCGGAGAACGCTGCGGCGGAGAAGGGGAAAGAGGAATACAGACCGGCCGTCGCCTTCGGGGAAGACGGCATCGCTGACGCGCGCTCTCTGGCCCTGGCGGCGGGAGAAGTGCTCGACCGCAGGAACGGGAAGGACATATCGGTGCTCTTCGTCGGTTCGAAGATCAACCTCACCGACTATTTCGTCATCTGCAGCGGCGGCTCCGAGACGCATGTGCGCGCGCTGGCGGACGAGGTCGAATACAGACTTTCGCTCTCCGGCGTGAAACCCGACAACAGAGAGGGCAGGGGAGACGGCAATTCATGGATAGTGCTCGACTACGGCAGCGTGATGGTGCATATCTTCACCGGTGAGGCGCGCCGCTTCTACGAGCTCGACAGGCTCTTCCCCGACGCCGAAAAGATAAACACAGACTGAGCGTCCGCCCGCGGAACAAAAAACAGTAACAGCACAGACAGAGGAAGAAGAAATGAAATACAACTACCTTGAAGTCGAAAAAAAGTGGCAGGACCGCTGGGAGAAGGCGGGAGCCTTCAGAGCGGCAGATCCGGGAGAGGCAGGGAGCGAAAAGAAGAAATTCTACGCTCTCGTCGAGTTTCCGTATCCCTCGGGCGCCGGCATGCACGTGGGTCACATCAAGGCCTACACCGGGCTTGAGGTGATCTCGCGCAAGCGCCGGATGGAGGGTTACAACGTGCTCTTTCCGATGGGATTCGACGCCTTCGGACTGCCCACCGAGAACTACGCCATAAAAACGGGCACCCATCCGCGCGAGGTCACCGACCGCAACATCCGGAAGTTCACCGGTCAGCTGAAGCGTGTCGGATACTCGTTCGACTGGACGCGCGTCGTCGATACCACCGACGAGGACTACTACAGGTGGACACAGTGGATCTTCGTTCAGATGTTCAAAGCCGGACTCGCCTTCCGCGATACCGCGCTCGTCAACTACTGTCCGTCGTGCAAGGTCGTCCTCTCGAACGAGGACTCACAGGGCGGCAAGTGCGACATCTGCCACAGCGACATCATCCAGAAATCCAAGGACGTCTGGTATCTCCGCATCACAGAGTACGCCGACAAGCTGCTGAAAGGTCTCGACGGCGTCGACTACCTCCCCAACATCAGGCAGCAGCAGGTCAACTGGATCGGCCGATCAGAGGGCGCCTTCGTCAACTTCCCGCTCGCCGGGACAGACGAGACGCTCCGCATCTACACCACGCGCCCCGACACCCTCTTCGGCGTTACCTTCATGGTCATGGCGCCCGAGCATCCGCTGATCGACAAATACGCGTCGAGGATCGCCAACATGGACGATGTCGCCGCCTACCGCTCGGTCTGCGCGAAGAAGACGGAATTCGAGCGCACCCAGCTCGTCAAGGAGAAGACGGGCGTGAAGCTTCAGGGACTCACCGCGGTCAACCCGCTGAACGGTAAGGAGATCCCGATCTACATCGCCGACTACGTGATGATGGGTTACGGCACCGGCGCGATCATGGCCGTTCCGGCTCACGACACTCGCGACTGGGAGTTCGCAAAGAAGTTCGGGATCGACATCATCGAGGTCATAAAGGGCGGTGACATCTCCCGCGAGGCCTACACCGGCGACGGCGAGATGGTCAATTCGGAGTTCTTAAACGGATATACGAACAAGAAGGATTCGATAAAGCGCATGACCCGCGAGCTCGTCTCTCGCGGGATAGGCGAGGGCGGAGTCCAGTACAAGATGAAGGACTGGGCGTTCAACCGCCAGCGCTACTGGGGCGAGCCGATCCCGATCGTGCACTGCCCGAAGTGCGGCATGGTCCCGGTCCCCGAAGACGAGCTCCCGCTGAAGCTCCCGCCGATGAAGGAGTTCGCGCCCGGACAGGGAGGCGAATCGCCTCTCGCCAGGATCGATTCGTTCGTAAACTGCAAGTGCCCCGTCTGCGGCGGCGACGCGAAGCGCGAGACCGACACCATGCCCCAGTGGGCCGGGTCGTCTTGGTACTTCCTCCGCTACACCGATCCGCACAACGGCGACTGCCTCGCAGACCCCGGGAAGCTCAAATACTGGCTTCCCGTCGACTGGTACAACGGCGGCATGGAGCACGTCACGCGTCATATGATCTACTCGCGCTTCTGGCACAAGTTCCTTTACGACATCGGAGCCGTTCCCACGTCCGAGCCCTACGCGAAACGTACCGCCCAGGGCCTGATCCTCGGCCCCGACGGCGATAAGATGAGCAAATCCAAGGGGAACGTCGTCGATCCCAACGACGTCATCGACGAATACGGAGCCGACGTCCTCCGCACATACATCCTCTTCATGGGCGACTACAGCGCCGCCGCTCCCTGGTCCGAGAACGGCGTCAAGGGCTGCAAGCGCTTCCTCGAGAGAGTCGACGATCTCTTCGTCATCTCCCGCGGGAACGGGTCGACACCCGAGCTCGAGACCTCCTTCCACAAGACGGTAAAGAAGGTGACAGACGACTACGAGTCGATGAAGTTCAACACCGCCATCGCGGCGCTCATGGGCCTCATCAACGAGATCTTCGAAGTCGGTCATCTGACCCGCGACGAGCTGCTCACATTTATAAAGCTGCTCTGTCCCGTCGCGCCTCACCTCTGCGAGGAGATAAACGAACGCCTCGGCAACAAGGGACTTCTGTCGCTCTCGTCCTGGCCGACGTATGACGAGGAGAAGACCGTCGACGCGACGGTGGAGGTCGCCGTGCAGATCAACGGCAAGCTCCGCGGGACCGTTCTGCTCCCGAAGGACTGCCCGAAGGATCAGGCGCTGCAGATCGCGAAATCCGACGCGAAGATCGCGTCGATCCTCGAAGGAAAGACGGTCATAAAGGAGATCACCGTTCCCAACCGGATAATAAACATAGTGGTGAAATAAAATGAAGAAGCCGCCGGGGATACCGGGATGCTTCTCCGCTGTCTGTCCGGGGATTGACAAAAACCCCGTAAGATGGTATAATATCTATCCGCAACTCTGCCGGACGGCCGCGCGGTATCATGCCGAAAGGTTTTACCGTGAGGAAAGTCCGGGCTTCAAAGGGCAGGATAGCTGATAACGTCAGCCGCGGGTGACCGCCGGGAAAGTGCAACAGAAATAAACCGCCGAACAGCGCCTCCGGGCGCGTGTGGCAAGGGTGGAAAGGCGAGGTAAGAGCTCACCAGTTCGCACGGTAACGTGCGTCCGCTGTAAACCCTATCCGAAGCAACACCGCATGGGGATCGCCGGCCCGGCAGATATCCCCGGGTGGCAGCGGGCTCATGCCCGCGAGCGGCGCGGCGACGCGCCGCAAAGACAGATGGCCGTTCAAGACAGAACCCGGCTTACAGACAGAGTTGCGAAAAAGGCCGCGCGTTACGTGCGGCCTTTTGCAGTGCACCGGGATGATCCCGGGGCAGAGAGACGTGATTCCGTTTATTTCGCCGGGCGCGGTCTCAGCCCTGTTTTATGACTCCCTTGGTGTAGAACCAGTCGGCCCACTCTCTGTAGTAGCGGGCGGTCGGGTGCACGCCGTCACCCGAGTATTCGGGGTTGAAGGTGCCCCCTGCTATGTCGAAGATCTCGTTTATGTCGATATAGAAGACCCTGTCCCAGTCGGCCATGTCGGCGATATTCGAGTTGACCTGATACATCCTCGCGTTGCTCATGTAGGACTTGCCCTGGGAGGCGTATCTTTTGTCCGCCTCGGCGGTGAAGTGGAGGTTCGCCTCCATGAAGATTATCGCGTCGGGGCAGGCCGTCCTCACGGTCTCGAGAAGCTTCTTTATGTTGTTCGTGATGCCTCCGATCGAACCGCCGAGCTCGTTTACTCCCACCATAATGTATATCTTGCGGAAGGTCCTCGACTTCAGCAGATCGGTGAGCGTGAAGGTCCCGAGCTTCGTGTATTTGCCAGAGGTGTCGGCTCCGGTCGTCGCCTCGTATCTGTTGTTCATGGCCTTTGAGGCGCTCACTCCGATGTCGCAGAAGAAGACGGCCGAGGCGAGCCTGCCGGCGCTCGCGTTGCGGATGCCGACGGTCCTGGAGTCTCCGATGAAGAGAGCGTCGCTGAAATACGACGCGCCGACCTTCGTCCAGGGGAAGTCGGACCCGGTGTACGCCGGTCTCGTCAGCTCTTCGGGGGACGTCGTCACCTCGGGGACGGTCGTGACGGGGGGGAGCGTCGTGATATCTTCGGTGGTCACGGGCTCTGTGATGATGACGGGATCGGACGAGGAATCGTCGGGCAGGGCGGCCGTGCTTCCGGTGTCCGGTGTCTCCGTCGTGACGCCGTCTGTCGTTTCGACGGGGACATCTGACGTGATCTCCGCGTCTGTGTCCGTCGGGTCGCCGGGAAAGTCGGGATAGTCGTCCGGCTCCGTGATCTCACCGTGTCCCGGCAGCTTGTCGAGCAGGACGCCGGTGGCCATCGGGAGCGTTATCGCGACGCCGAGAATGAATATAACGAGCGATATCAGCGCTCTGAAGCCTTCTTTTTTCATGTTTTATGCGTTATCCTTGAATATTATCCTGAACCGGTGAATAATGGCGCGTCAGAAGTTTCCGTACATGAAGACGTCCGAATCGAATTTCCGGAGGAACCAGACCGACGCGACGAACAGCGCCGCGAGCACGGCGTCACATACGATGCGCCCCGCGGGCTTTTCCGAGAGCTTCTTCTCAATGAAGCCGGGGAGCGACGTGCAGAAGACGAGCCCGGGCAGCAGGTAGTACCAGTATCTGCCGAGGTATGTGAGCCAGTCGTGATAGATCGGAAAGATCTCGCCCTGCGGCAGGAAGGGGAAGAGCCGCTCGAAGCAGCCGGCGAGGTCGGCCGTCTTCGGGAAGGCGAAGATCGTCCAGGAGACAGGGATCAGAAATGCCATGTAGATATGGCCGAGCCAGGGGAAGCGGCTTAGATATTTCCCGATGAAGAACTTCTCGAGCATCACGACGGCGAAGAGGAAGAGCCCCCAGATGAGGAAGTTCAGTGTTGAGCCGTGCCATATGCCGGTGAACAGCCACACCGCGAGGGAGCTGAATATCAGAACGGCCTTTCCGCGGCGGCTGCCGCCGAGAGGGATGTAGATGTAGTTTTTGAACCAGGCGCCGAGCGTGATGTGCCACCTGCGCCAGAACTCAGTCATGCTCTTCGACATATAGGGAGTCCTGAAGTTCACCGGCAGCTCAAAGCCCAGCATCCGCCCCGTGCCTATCGCCATGAGCGAATAGCCGGCGAAGTCGAAATAGATGTAGAGCGAGTAGGCGATCATCGACAGCCAAGCGAGAGGCGTTGAGACGCTGTCCCAGCCTGTCGTCGATACGGCGAAGAAGAGCGGGTAGATCCGGTCGGCGAGCAGCACCTTGAACGCGAGTCCGGTGACGAAGGCGCGTATACCGTCGTTGAACCTGAGTATGCCGAAGTCGGGTCCGTCAAGCTCCTTTGATGTTGCTCCGTATGAAGTGATGGGCCCGGCCGTGACGGTCGGGAACATGCAGAACCACGCCGCGAAGCGCACCGGCGAAGTCTCGGCCGCGACATGCCCGCGGCAGACGTCGGCGGTGTATCCCACGGCCTTGAAGCTGTAGAAGCTGATCCCGAGAGGGAATATCAGGTCCTCGAAGACGACCCGCTCCCCGGTGATCAGCCGCTCGGCAGCCCCGGCGTATTTGAAGAAGAACAGTATACCGAAGTTGAATATCACCGAGACCGCGATCCAGAGCTTCCTGCTGCGCGGGAATTCCGAGGCCAGAAGACCGACGAGCCAGTTCGCGATGGCCGACGCGGCAAGCAGGATCAGCGCCGTCGGGTCCCTGTGCGCCCCCGACGCCGCGAAGTAGAAGACCAGGCTGCCGGCGAGGAGCAGGGCGTTCCTGAACCTGCCCGGCATGATGCGGTATGCCGCGGCGAAAAAGGGCATAAAAAGAAATATGTATTCTATGCTGCTGAATCCCAAAGCATACTCCCCTGATTTTATCTTTATACTATTTTACTACATCCTGAGGATAAAGTCAATCTTAAAGTGAACAGGCCCTGCGCGGCCTTTTTTTAATTGACAAGCGTCAATATTTGTAATATAATAATACAGATATATTTGATTTTCCGAAAGGACGCGTACCCATGTTCAGAAGGATCCTCCGATCCGTGAGGGAATTCAGGGCGCCGACTGTCCTCACCTTCATTTTTATGGTTGGCGAGGCGGTGATCGAGTGCCTTATCCCGTTTATCACAGCAGACCTCGTAAACAACATAAAGCGCGGCACCGATATGCGGAGCCTGATAATGACGGGCCTCCTGCTCGCGCTGATGGCCGCGCTCTCGCTCACCTGCGGCGGGCTCGCCGGCCGCACCTGCGCCAAAGCCTCCGCGGGATTCGCCCGCAACCTGCGCTACGATCTGTTCTCCAGAATACAGGGGTTTTCCTTCGAGAACGTCGACAGGTTTTCCACCGCCTCGCTCGTGACGAGGCTGACGACCGACGTCGGCAACGCGCAGATGTCGTACATGATGGTCATCCGGACCGCGATCCGCAGCCCGCTCATGTTCATCTTCTCGATCGTGATGGCATACATAATGGGCGGAGCTCTCTCCACAGCGTTCGTGGTCGTCATTCCCGTCCTGATCTTCGGCCTTCTTATGATCGCGCGTTTCGCCATGCCTGCCTTCCGTAAGATCTTCCGCAAGTACGACAGACTCAACGAGTCGATCGAGGAGAACGTCAGGGGCATGCGCGTGGTAAAGGGCTTCGCGCGCGAAGATTACGAGAAGAAGCGCTTCGCCGAGGCCTCCGACGGCATCGCGAAGGAATTCACCAAAGCCGAGCGGATCGTCGCGCTGAACACCCCGCTCATGCAGATATGCATGCACTTCAATATGGTCTTCGTGCTGCTCGTCGGTTCGAAGATGATCATAAAGAGCCGCGGGACCGACATAGACGTGGGGCAGATCTCGTCGATGCTTACCTACGGCATGCAGATACTCATGTCGCTGATGATGCTCTCGATGATATACATCATCCTGACGATCTCCTTCGAGTCCTTCAAGAGGATCGACGAGATACTCCGCGAGGAACCGACTCTCACGAGTCCCGCCGACGCCCTGACCGAGGTCCCCGACGGATCGGTGGTCTTCGAGAACGTCAGTTTCAAATATTCCTCCGAGGCCAGAAAGAACGCGCTTGAGAATATCAATCTTACCATTCCTTCGGGAGCGACGGTCGGGATCATAGGAGGCACGGGATCGTCCAAATCCACCCTCGTGCAGCTCATCCCGAGGCTCTACGACGCGACTGCCGGAAGGGTGCTCGTGGGCGGTCACGACGTCCGCGAATACCGCACCGATTCGCTGCGCGACGCGGTCTCGATGGTACTGCAGAAGAACCAGCTGTTCTCCGGAACGGTGAGGGAGAACCTCCGCTGGGGCGATCCCGGTGCCGACGACGCCGCCATCGCCGAGGCGTGTTCGCTCGCCAGGGCCGACGAGTTCATCGATACGCTGCCCGACGGCTACGACACCTACATCGAGCAGGGCGGCACGAACGTCTCGGGCGGACAGAAGCAGCGGCTGTGCATCGCGCGGGCGCTGCTCAAAAAGCCTAAGATACTCATCCTCGACGACTCGACGTCCGCCGTCGATACGAAGACAGACGCCGGGATCAGGGCGGGATTCCGCCGGTACATACCCTCGACGACCAAGATAATAATCGCGCAGAGGGTGGCGTCGGTCCGTGACGCCGACATGATCGCGGTCATGGACGGAGGAAGGATATCCGACGTTGGAACGCACGAGGAGCTCCTGGGGCGCTCTCTTATCTACAGAGAGGTCTGCGAACAGCAGGCCGCCGGAAAGGAGGGCGCCGACAATGAGTAAGACCGGAAACAGGCAAGTGAGAGACAGCGGGGGAGAAGCCGGAAAGGGAAGACCGCGCGTCGACCGCGGAGTGCTCGGCAGAGTGTTCGGGATGCTGCTCCGGGCTTACCCCGTGCTCGTCCCGGTGGCTGCGTTCTGCATAATCTTCAACGCCGTCTGCTCCGTCATGCCCGCCGTCTTCCAGCAGAAGGTGGTGGCTCTCATAGAGGTGCACTGGAAGTCGGGAGACTGGGAGACCGCCTCGGGAGAGATAGTGCCTCTCGTGCTGGTGCTCGTCGGCTTCTATGTGCTGTCGATCGCGGCATCGACCGCCTCGCGCCAGCTGATGGCGGTGATAACCCAGGGATTCCTGTCGAAGGTGCGCCGCCGCATGTTCGACAGCATGCAGGATCTCCCGATAAAGTATTTCGACACCCACAGGCACGGCGACATAATGAGCGTCTACACCAACGACACCGACGCTCTCCGCGAGTTCATATCGCAGGCGCTCCCGCAGATGCTCGCCTCGGGCATCATAGTGCTCGGAGTCTTCGGGGTCATGATCTGGTACAGCGTATGGCTGGCCCTGGTCGTGGTGGCAGGCGTCGCGGCGATGATCTTCGTCTCCCGCAAGCTCGGCGGCGGCTCGGCTAAGTATTTCGTCAGGCAGCAGAAGTCGACCGGAGCGACCGAGGGATTCATCCAGGAGATGATGAGCGGCCAGAAGGTCGTAAAGGTCTTCAACCACGAGGATCAGGCGCTCGCAGACTTCAAAAAGACAAACGACAGACTGTATGAGGACAGCTTCAGGGCGCACGCCTACGCGAACACCCTGGGCCCCGTCATCATGAACATAGGCAACCTGCTTTACGTGATCATCGCGACGGTCGGCGGAGCTCTGCTGCTCGCCCGGGTCCCGAACCCGTCGGTCCGCGGACTCTTCGCGGGCGCAGGACTCGGGGTCGTCACGATTGACGTCCTGCTGCCCTTCCTCAATATGACGAAGCAGTTCACCGGCAACGTCAACCAGCTCTCCCAGCAGGTCAACGCCATCGCGATGGCCAGCGCCGGAGCAGGCAGGATCTTCGCGCTGATGGATGAGCAGCCCGAGACAGACGACGGCTACGTCAAGCTCGTCGATGCCGTGATCGGGCCGGACGGCAGTGTCACCGAGGCCGATCACCGCACCGGACACTGGGCCTGGAAGCATCCCCACAGGGCCGACGGCACCGTGACCTACACCGAACTTCGCGGAGAAGTCACGATGAACGACGTCGATTTCGCCTATACCGAGGGCAAGCAGGTGCTCTTCGACGTCAGCGTCTACGCGTATCCCGGCCAGAAGGTGGCGTTCGTCGGAGCGACGGGCGCCGGCAAGACGACGATCACGAACCTGATCAACCGCTTCTACGACATCGCCGACGGCAAGATCAGATACGACGGCATAAACGTCAACAAGATACGCAAGTCCGACCTGCGGCGCTCGCTGGGGATAGTCCTTCAGGATACCAACCTCTTTACCGGGACCGTCATGGACAACATACGCTACGGCCGGCTCGACGCCACCGACGCGGAATGCGTCGAAGCCGCCAGGCTCGCGGGCGCTGACGACTTCATCACAAGGCTTCCCGAGGGCTACGCGACCGAACTGTCGAACAACGGCTCCAACCTGTCTCAGGGACAGCGCCAGCTCATCGCGATCGCGCGCTGCGCCGTCGCCGACCCGCCCGTCATGATACTCGACGAGGCGACGTCGTCGATCGACACGAGGACCGAGGCGATCGTCCAGAGGGGCATGGACAAGCTGATGGAGGGCAGGACGACATTCGTCATCGCGCACCGGCTCTCTACCGTCCGCAACGCCGACGTCATCATGGTCCTCGACCACGGCAGGATCATCGAGCGCGGCAGCCACGAAAAGCTGATCGCCGAAAAGGGAACATACTACAAGCTGTACAAGGGAGTTTTTGAACTCGAATAACAGACGGGCCCGGGCACGGGCATTGCTCTCGCCAAACGGGACAGGGACAGACAGACTGACAGACCTGTGAGGGGAAAAAGAACCATGAAAAGGACAAAAACGATTCTGACGTTCATAGCGGCGCTGACCGCGCTGATCATGACGGCGCAGATCTTCGCCGGATGCTCCGGCGGAGAAACCGGCGGTACGTCAGGCGGCGATACGACAGCCGAACCCGCTCCAGCCGTGCTCCTCGCCGACGGAGACGCCTGCCGCTTTTCAATAATCAGGGAGAGCGACGCCGCGAAGGAGATAATAAACGCGATATCCCCGCTCCAGAAGCTGCTCAAGGAAAGATTCGGGCGGGTGACCTACGGCGAGGACTTCAGCCTGAATGAGGTCACAAGGAACGACATCCCCGAGATACTCATCGGCAGGACGAACCGGCCGGAGAGCGCCGACATACTGAACGGACTTCGCGCCGGCGACCGGTACATCGGCATGTCGGGCAGCAAGATAGTCGTCGCGGGCGGTACCGACCGTGCGACGGTCGAGGCCGTCGCCGAGTTCACGAGGCTCGTATCGGAGGCGATAGAAGAGGGGAAGGAGGGCATACCGCTCGAATTCCTGCGCGCCCCGATAGAGTTCAGGAAGGATTATCCGGTTAAGGAGATAAACATCGCCGGAGCGCCTGTCTCGGAATACACGGTCGTATACGGAAACGCCGACGGCCTCGGGGCGGTCGCGCAGACATTCGCCGATGCGATCGCGGACGCGTGCGGATACGTGATCCCGGTCCACAGGCACAGGACGTCGGATATCTCGGCCGAAAAACTGATAGTTTTCGGTTACTGCCAGATGCTGGAGGAGGCAAAGAAGCTCCACGAAGCTCTCCCGGAGGACAACACCGGTCTGCCTTATACGGCGAAGATGTCGGGCGGAAACCTCTATTTCTCGGGGGCCGACTTCTGGGCGGTCTCCGCGGCGTCGTCCGAGGTGCTGAACGGATACGTCCTTTCCGGTTCAGACGTCCCCGCCGACCTGTCGCTCTCCGGCAACGGACGCGGAAAGACGATCTTCCCGCTCTCCGCGGGTGCCGATATCCGCATCATGACCAACAACGTGTGGAAATGCGACAGCAACCAGCCTGACTGGATCGCCCTCGGAGAGAACTGCTCGGCCGAGGCCCGCTCGCCCGGGTTCGCCGATGTCTATCTCGCGTTCAAACCGGATATCATTAATCTTCAGGAGATGTCTCCGAAGATGATCTCCCTCATCAGAAAGAGCCTGTCCGAACGCGGATCGTCCTACAGCCTGATCACATACTATCCGAGCGAGCAGGACGACACGCCGATCCTTTACAACAGAGAGACGCTGAAGTTCATCGATACGGGGCATCACCTGTTCTCGTACGGCAACAACAGTAAGACCAAGGGCTACACCTGGTGCTATTTCGAACACCTTCCCACCGGGAAGAAGTTCGTCTCCCTGTCGACTCACCTGTGGTGGAAGAGCGAGAGTGCCGAGCCCGGAAGCAACGAGTGGCGCAGAAGGCAGGCGGAGGAGATCGTCAGGCTCTCCGACGAACTGATCAGACAATATGACTGCCCGGTCTTCGTGCAGGGCGACTTCAACACGCAGACCACCACTGCGGCATACGCCGAATTCATGAACGGAGGTTTCGAGGACTGCCACGACATCGCCGCGACGGCCGACAACACGAGAGGCCATCACTCCTGCGGCTCGACCGGCTACAGCCGCGAGCTGTATTCGGGCAACTACAAATCGAACGCGATCGACCACATGATCGTCAAGAACCGAGGCGGAGCAAGGATCCTGACCTTCCGCCAGCCCGTCACCGATTTCTACTGGCCGCTCACCGACCACATACCCGTTTATATCGACGTGAAATTCTGATCCTGCGACGTGCATGCCCGTCCTGCCGTTCAGCGGACGAATAACAGACAAAGCGACCGTGGAGAAAAGAATATGAAGATGAAGACTAAAACAAAGCAGATACTGAAACGCACCGGAGCCGCGCTCCTTTCGTCGCTCTTTGTGCTCGCATGCGCCGCGGGGATGTTCTCCTGTGCGGACACGGGCGGCGGAGAAGGAGAAGGCAGTGTGACTTCCGTCGGGGGACCCGCGACGTCGGCCGCTCCCGAAGAATCGTCGGACGCCGTCCTGACTTCCTCGCCGGAAGGGGAAGGAACGCCTGACACCGGGACCGGCGAAGGCCCCGCCAGGGTGCCGGAGTCGCTGAAGATACTGGCGATCGGCAATTCGTTCTCGGTCGACAGCATGGAATACCTCTGGAATCTGCTGAAGGACGCCGGGGTCGGCAGTGTCGTGCTCGGGAACCTGTACTACGGCGGATGCTCTCTCGCGCAGCATCTGTCGTTTGCCGGCAGCGACAGCGCGTCCTACACATACTATAAGAACAGATCCGGCGGCTGGACTTCGGTCAAAAACTATAAGATCGCCGACGCCATCGCCGACGAGCAGTGGGATGTAATCTCACTTCAGGAGTCGTCCAAGACCAGCGGCGTCGCGTCCGCCTACCGGGCGTCTCTCGGGAAGCTCGTCGACTACGTCCGCTCGAAGAACAGCACCGCGACGCTTATCTGGAACATGACCTGGGCATATCAGTCGGACAGCACTCATTCGTCGTTCCCGACCTACGGAAAGGACCAGATGAGGATGTACACGATGATCGTCGACTGCGTGAAGGAAAACGTAGAGAAGGACGGCAGATTCTCGTACGTGATACCCGTCGGGACGGCGGTCCAGAACGCCAGGACGTCTTATCTCGGCGACCATCTCACGCGGGACGGATACCACCTCAACAAGGAATTCGGCAGATACCTCGCTGCGCTCACCTGGGCCTGCAAACTGACGGGCAGGGGGCCTGACGAGATCGGATACAACCCCGCTCCGTCTTCGATAAACGCCGATATGACCGCCGTGGCGCGCGAGTCGGTGAAGAACGCGCTGGCAAAGCCGTACGAGGTCACAGAATCGAAGATAAAGACGGGGCAGGGAAGCCTCGTTGTGACCGTGCCGGCGGTCGATCCCGGCGAGGTCCTGCATGCCGCCGACTTCTACGAGGCCGACAAGGTTCTGGCCGCGTCGAACGGTGTGCAGCTCGACGGATACAGGCTGCTTGAGTGGGAATACCTCGAAAACACATACTGGTACTGCACGTCGAAAGCCGGCACGACGACCCCTGCGTCGTCGGCGGGCACATATCATCAGAATATCTGCTCGAAGAAAAAGTATTCGCTCGACGAGCTGCCGCTCGGCACCGTATTCATCTGCGACGCCGGATGGCAGTACAGACTCGAGATCTACACCGACCCGAACGCGAAATACGGAGGCTCGAGACCTGCGATGTCCTCGGCGAATTTCTTCGTGCTGAACGAAGGCCACATGAAGGACGCGAAGTACATGGCGTGGAATATCGCCTCGAGCCCAAAGTCCGATATCTCAGCGATCTACGCCCAGGCGGCGGTGCATCTGCGCATATACGTTCCGTCAAAGTGACAGGATAAAAACCGGCAGTTCGATTCGCCCGGATCATACGTTCATCCCGTGTTATGGGAAAGTGATTCTGAAAACAGTTCGAAAGGATGATCATTTTGAAAAAAACGGTATCTCTTATACTTGCCTGCCTCTACTTCGCGTTGTGTCTCTCCTCCTGCGCACAGCCCGGAGCGATGACGGAACACGGTGAAACGGACGCAGTGGCCGGACAGTCGGAGGCTCCGTCTTCCGTTTATCCGGAGGAGTCCGGGCGGATCCCGGAGTCCGGGGACACTGCACCGGATGAGCGCGGTGAAGGGGAAACGGAAGAGACGGATGCCGGCGTGAGCGCGCCGGATACTTCTGCCGAAACTGCCGGGCCCGTGACAGAACCCGTGACAGAACCCGTGACAGAACCCGCGACAGAACCCGCGACAGAGCCCGTAACAGAGCCCGCGACAGAACCCGTAACAGAGCCCGTGACAGAACCCGTGACAGAACCCGTGACAGAACCCGTGACAGAACCCGTAACAGAGCCCGCGACAGAGCCAGTAACAGAGCACGCGACCGATTCCGTGACTGACCCGGTGACCGAACCGGTGACCGAACCCGTCACCGAACCCGTCACCGAACCCGAAACCGGGGAGATTACCGATCAGGTCACAGAACCGCACAGCGACGCTCCCGGCACCGATTCGCCCGAACCGCCGCAGTCTCCCGTTCTACTTGCCGGCGAGACTCTCGTCGAATCGCGTGATTACACAGTGAACGAAGGAAAAAAGAACGAGGCGGTCATCAGGATATCGATCGTCGAAAAAAGCGGGACTTACGGCGGACGCCGCGCGATGATTGAACTGCTTGACAGGGAGGGAAATCTGCTTGACTCTCAAAGGGAGCGCGTGAGCGGAATAGCTTTCATCTGTCTGTATAAAAGTCCCGACGGATACGACTCGATCGCGGTGTTCATTGCGAATCCGAAAACGCCGGATTCTCCGACGTCGGCGTCGTTCATTTATTACGTGCTGGCGGTTTCGGATATCGACTTTCCGGGGACTCCGCTTCCGGGCATCCGGCTCCAAAAGGTCCCGGATCCGGACATGAAAGACAGCGTCAGCGTCAGTTTCGGGACACCAGGCGATGAAAAAAATTATGAACGGAAATTCAAGATCTTTATGACCGGCATGAAGCACGCCTGGGAGAGATTTATCGGAGGTGACGTCGTCTGCCGGCTCGATCAGGGCGGCTGGAACCTGTACGACAGAGGGCAGGAGCCGCTCCGGAAGGAAGCCGTGGAAGCGATAACCGATATGGATATTTCGGAACTGAAATACTGGTTCTGAGCTGAAACATTTTCCGTTTGTATTGTCACCTGTCTGTTGATTGCCATCGTGTAACAGCATGCAAAAAAAACGCTGCCTGAACGTCTTGGGACGATCCGGCAGCCTTTTTGATCAAAAAACAGCAGAATAGTTGCGGTCTTCAACATTTTTCCGCTTTTACTCGCATTGGTAAGATAGTATAATTTGATCAGTAAATTTATAAACATGCTTTCTCAAGGAGGAAACGTCATGAAAAAGATCACAGCGGTCATTTTTGCCGCCGTTCTCGTCTTTACGTGCATCCCGTTCTTTGCAGGAGCCGCCGCGTGGGACGGTACTAGCAAAGAGGCGTATGCCGGATCGGGAACAGAAGCCGATCCTTACGTAATCGATACCGCGGCGAAGCTTGCCAAGATCGGCGAAGTCGTCGCCGGCGGAGATACGCTTGACGGGAAGTATTTCGTTCAGACCGCCGACATAGATCTCGGCGGCAAGGAATGGACTCCCATCGGAGACGCTGCAAATCCGTTCTCGGGGATCTACAACGGAAAGGGCCACAAGATTTCCGGATTCTCAATCACCAAGCTTTCCAACTTCACCGGTCTTTTCGGAAAGATCGTTGCCGCGGGTAACGAGGCGGGCGTCTGCAACCTCACGATCGACGGTTCGATCAATATCAGCGGCAGCGGTACGGACGCGGCTCCCTCGGTAGGCGCCGTCGCCGGACAGGTCAACAACAACGTTGCCGTCGCCGGAAAGAAAAACGCCGTTTTCACCAACATCACGTCGAACGTCGATGTCACCCTTGCCGCTCAGACACAGCAGCCCCGCGCAGGCGGACTGTTCGGTCAGATATATCTTGCGGTCGTCGAAAACTGCGTGAACAACGGCAATCTTACCACCGACGCCTCCAACGTTGTCAGACTCGGCGGATTTACCGGACAGTTCATCCGCTGCACTTTCAAGGGTTGCGTCAATAACGGTAAAGTGACTGCCTCCACCACCGGATCCAAAGGCGTCAACATCGCGGGTTTCGCCGCATACTGCACCGGCCCCGCCAAAGAGGCTGACGAAAGCGTCAGCGACCGCTACTCGGTGATTGAAAACTGCATCAACAACGGTGAGATCTCGGGAACCGCCGAAGGTAACGTGGCTGTCGCGGTCGGAGGGATCGTAGGAAACTTCTATACCGCGGTCAAAGAGAATTATCTTAAGATCACAAACTGCCTCAACACCGGAAAGCTCTGCGCGAAGCAGAACGACGGCGGTACCGCCTTCTCCTATGTCGGAGGAATGGTAGGGAACGCTCCCAACAACTATGCGCATATTTTTGTCGAGAAGTGTGTCAACACATCTGCCGACATCCAGGGCGTCGGAGGAAAAGAGCCCAGAGCCGCCGCTATCGCCGGTGCCTTCTACGCTCCCGGCTGCCCCGAAAACACCAGGGGCATCACCGATGCCGTATCCGCCGCGGACGACACGCTGCCGATCGCCGTTGCGTACAACGTAGCGCCGGCGGACAAGATCGAAGCCGACAAGGCAACGTGGGTATACGACGCCGCCCGTGCGACCGCCAGAGCCGCCGAGATCAAAGGTCTCATCGCAAAGTCCGCGCTCAAGATCAACGGCATCGACGTAAACAAACAGGACGAGCCCGCCGGGACAGGCGCAACGACCGACGTGACCACCGATCAGCCGGGACAGACCACTCCCGCCACCGGCGACAGCTTCAACGCCTTTGCCGCGGCGGTCGTCGCAGCTCTGATCGCCGCTGCCTGCGCCGTGTATTTCGTAAAGCTCAGAAAGATCGAAAACTGATCTGACTGAATGAATAATTTCAGGGGATGTTAAAAACTCGGGAAAAGAGTTTTTAACATCCCCTGTTCAGCACTTTCTTTTTCAGTGCGCCCTGTTTTTTCTGAAATCGGACGGGGTGGTCCCCGTCACCCGGATAAAGGTCTTTCTGAAACTGTACTCCGAATTGAAATTCATTTCGGATGCTATATGTTCAAGTGAAAGCGAAGGATCCTTCATCATTTCGGTCGCCTGAAGGATCTTTACCCTGTTGAGATAGGTAACGGGAGTGGTATTCAGATACTCCTTGAACAGATGATACAGACGCGACTCGCTGATAAAGCAGTATTCGGCGATCTCCGAGACCGATCCGATAGACGAAAAACCGGAGTCTATGAATGAGAGCGCCTTGGTGAGCAGGGGAGGAAAGTCCCCCGAAAAGCGCTCGGTCATGCTTTTCGCCGCTTCGGAGGCAAGCGAGTAAAACAGACTGTAACCCTCCAGCTGATCGGCAAACGATTCCGAACCGCAGAGTTCATAGATCTTCTTCACCTTTTCCGCGCATCCGCATCCGCTGAGCGGCTCGACGCGCTGCAGTGCAAGCGACGACCAGAAGGGAGAGCCGGATATCTCGGATCTGAAATGGATGCTGTAAAAGACGATCTTTCCGTCTCCAGACCAGGTTGAGCAGTATTTTAGCCCTTCGGGTATGTAGACCAGATCGCCCGATCCGGCGCATACCGTTCCCGCGGCCGAACGGAAAACGGCGCTGCCGCTCTCGATATATCCGAAACTGTTATAGATCTTTCCCTTTTGAGGCTCAAAACAGTGTTCGCTCTCGTATTCGGAACGGACCGCCATCAGGGAACCGGCGGCAAGTCGTTTCCGCGTTTTCATAAATGTTTCCATAGAATGCCTCAGTAATGTCGTTTTAGGACGTACAACAGCAGAATAGTTGCCTTTTAAAACAGTATATCACATTTTCCGCTGAAAATCAAGAGTTTATAATATAATCGCACAGTTAAAGTCTTACGAAAGGATCGCTGAGATATGAAATCTAAACTGTCATTCATACTTGCCCTGTCAATGCTCTCCGGACTGCTGTTTCTTTCCGGATGTGCGGGTCATGGAAAAGGAGACGTGACGACACCGTACGCCGTCACCGACGGGGCGAACGACCCCGACGGGACGGGCGGAAAAGCGAAGGAGCAGATGCTCGGATTCGCGTCTGAGGACAACGGAGGCATGAAGTTCGTCATCCTTCAGAACAACGCGTCGGATCTCCCGGAGGATCTTTACGCCGAGACGACCAACGGCAACCGCCTCAACGACGCAACGTACGCGCGTCTTCTCGCCGCTGAAGAGTATCTGGGTATAAAATTCGAGTTCCGTCTCGAGCCGGGGCAGTGGAACAGCAAGATGCCGGATATGATCTACAACGATGTAGCATCGAATTCGGAATCCTCGTTCGATCTCGTCAATATGGGGCTGAACACCGGGATAATGGGCGGCCTCGTGGGCATATACCGCAACGTTAACGAGATGGAGTCGATCGACCTTTCTCATGAATGGTGGGTCAGTCAGATCGCCGATGACGCGTCGGTCGCGGGAAAGCTGATCTGTCTTGTCGGCGACATAAACAGGAGCACGTACGGTTATATGGGCTGCGTTTTCGCCAATCTCGAAGTCAGTGAGACGTACCGTCTCGGCGTTGATTACTACAAACTCGTCAAGGACCGCGAGTGGACGGTCGACAAATTCCTCGAACTCACCAAAGCGGTTGCTCACGACGAGGACGGCGATCTCGCCATATCTCCCGACAAGGACATTTTCGGCTGGGCGAACGTCGGGATCGGCTCGCGGGTCATGTGGAGCTGCGCGGACGTGAACCTTATTTCGAAGGACGATGCCGGAAACTACAACTGGGTCGAGGCTCTCGACGACAAAGCCCTGACGTTTGTCGACAAGCTTTACAGAGCGAGCCGGCAGAACAACGTTTTCTATTTCGGTTCGATACTCGGGGACAACGGCGGCATCAAGCCCTTCGCGGACAACAGGTGCCTGTTCCTGTCGTTCCTGGTGTATACGGCTCAGAAGCTCACCGAGATGGAGAGCCAGTACGCGATGCTCCCCATGCCGATGTTCGATTTCAATCAGAGCGATTATATAAGTGCGAACATGTCGGCGTTCGACGCGGTATTCTTCCCCGCCAATGTAAAGTCGGACGATCTGTCCGGCAAAGTCGCGGAGTTTCTGGGATGGTACGGGCGCGAGACGATCATACCCGAGTATTACGACGTTTCCCTGAAATTCCAGTACAACAACGTCGACAAGAACGTTGAGATGCTCGATCTTATACGTGCCAGGCTCAGGATGACTTCAAACGAGCTGTTCGGCACCGTCGGGAACGGTATCGGCCTTACGGCAATGACGCTGGCGAATACCGCCGACAGCGGATTCTACGCCCAGCCGGTCTCGGTCTGGAAAGGCAAGGTCAGTCAGCTGCGCAAGACTCTTGAAAGCTATATGCAGGAATACGAGGAATGAGGAATGAAAAACAGACAGATCGTTTTCACCGCGCCGGGTAAAGCCGAGCTTCTCGAATACGATATCCCGGATGAGCTGAAGCCCGGAGAGGTGAGAGTAAAAACGAAATACACCGCCATCAGCAGCGGTACCGAGAGGGCGAACCTTGTCGGAGAGGTCAACATATCCGGAGTACGGAGACTCTGCAACGGCAACTTCCCGCGGAAGGTCGGATACTGCGGAGTCGGGACGGTCACCAAAACGGGCAGAGGCGTCTCGGGAGTGAAGCCGGGGCAAAGGGTGATCATTTATTTCGGCAAACACTGCGAATACAATGTTATCCCGGAGGAAAAAGCCGTTCCGATCACACCGGAGTCGCTGACGGACGAGGAAGCCGCGCTTATGGTCATCGGCTGCTTTCCCGAGAACGCAATAAGAAAGACGCGGCTTGAACTCGGCGAGAGCGTTTCGGTTGTCGGACTCGGTATACTCGGGATACTGGCGGTCCAGTTAGCCAGGGCGGCGGGAGCGACGCCGGTCATAGGTGTCGATCTCAATCCGGACTGCAGGGAAAAGGCGAAGAAATACGGAGCAGATTTCGTCGTGGATCCGGCGGAGGGCGATTATGAGGCGCGTATGAAGGCGCTCACGGGCGGAAAAGGCGTCGACGTCACCATAGAGGCGACCGGCAGCTACAAAGCCCTCAACAGCGCTCTGCGCTGCTGTGCGCCGATGGGAAGGGTCGCCCTTCTCGGATGCACCAGGACGCCGGACATCATGGATCTCTACCATGATGTTCATTTCCCCGGAGTTCAGCTCATAGGCGCTCACAATTTCGCGCGTCCGGTCCACGATTCCTATCCCGGATGCTGGACCTACCGTGACGACCTCCTCGCCCAGATGCGGCTGCAGTCGCTCGGCAGGATAGACATGAAGTCGCTCGTCTCTGAGAAACACTCTCCGGAGGAGTGTCCGGAGGTCTTCGGCAGGCTCGCCGCCGACCCGAACTTCCCGTCCGGCGTGCTGTTCGACTGGGATATGCTGAAATGAACGGTAAAAGAATCAGACTCGGGCATTATATGACGGGGCACGACCACAGCGCCGCAAAGCTCGGATGCGCTCTCTCGCACCCGGAACTGTTCGAGGTGGTCGGCTGCGTTGCGGAAAGCCCCGAACGCGAGGCGGAACTGCGCGGCAGGGAACCGTATTCTTCGGTGAGGTTTATGACGCGCGATCAGCTGCTCGAGGAGGGGATCGACGCCGTTCTGGTGGAGAGTTACGACCTCGATCTCGTCCGCGACTCTGTGTTCTGGGCGGAAAACGGTATACACATCCACATGGACAAACCGGCGGGCGGCAGCGTGGACGAATTTGCCGCGCTGCTAAGGACGTGCCGCAGGACCGGCGCGCGTCTGCAGACCGCTTATATGTACCGTTACAATCCCGCTTTCCTCGACTGCAAGCGCAGGATAGCCTCCGGCGAACTGGGAGAGATATATCAGGTCTGCGCCGTGATGAACACCTGTCACGATCCCGAAAAGCGCAGGTGGATAAGCAGACTTCCCGGCGGGATCATGTTTTATCTGGGATGCCATATGGCGGATCTTGTCTGCAATATCATGGGTATGCCGGACGATATACACGCTTATATCAAGCGCACCGGGTTCGACGGAGTGGACTGTCAGGACTTTGCTCTCGCTGCCTTCGAGTATCCGCACGGGGTGTCGATAGTAGAGGCGGCATCGACCGAGGTCAACGGTTACGGCAGACGCCAGCTCGTCGTATGCGGAAGCGAGGGCACCTACGAGATCATGCCTCTGGAATGCCCGATGAAGGCATACCTGACGCTGAAGCGCGATTCCAGGACATACCGCGACTGCAGACGTCAGCTGGATTTTCCGAAGGACCTCTCAGGCACCGCGAGGTATGACGACCTCCTGTATGATTTCGCGGCGATGGTAAGAGGAGAAAAGGAAAACCCGTATTCCTTCGAATACGAGCTGAATCTTCACAGGATAATAATGTACTGCTGCGGCGCCGGAAACGACTGGAAGACGCCGGTAAGCATATGATCTTTTGACGGAAGGAGACCGGAAAAATAATGAGAAGATCCGTTTTACTGAGAACGGCCGCCGCCCTGACGGCTGCCGTGCTGATCCTGCTTGCCTGCCCGCTCGGCGCATTTTCCGCCGATGCCGAAACGGTCGAGTACGAGATCACCGACGCCGACAAACAGTGGTACGACGCTGCGGCTCCGGAATACACGATCTCTACAAAGGGGGAACTCGCCTTCTTTGCCGAACTCGCGAAGACCAACAGCTTTGCCGGCAAGACGGTAAGGCTCGGAGCCGACATCGTCTGGAACGAGGGCGAGGCCGACGCATTCGGATTCACTGCCGCGCCGGGGACGCGGCTGACCGGGTGGAACCCCATCGGTCCCGGAACGTCGAACCCGTTCCAGGGCGTTTTTGACGGTCTGGGACACACGATCTTCGGCATCTGCATCAGAAGCAACGCACAGAATGTGGGATTGTTCGGAGTGATCAAAAACTCCACTATCCGCGACCTGAAGCTGTCGGACTGCTATATCGAGCTTTACAAGGAGGGCGAACCGAACCCGTCGTGGGCGGGTATAGTCGCCTCCCAGTCCTGGGGCGACAACATTATGTCGGGAATCGTCGTGACCAACAGCTATCTTCTGGGGGACATAGCCGAAAGTTCATACCTCGGAGCTCTTGTGGGCTGCGCGGCCAGCGCCTCGGGGAAAAACGAATATAAAAACTGCTCCTTCACCGGTGCGATCCGCGGTAAGGACGCTGTCGGCGGACTGATCGGACTTGTGAGGAACAAGAAGACGGCCGTGATCACGAACTGCGTCTGCGACGCCGATATAACCGCGGCCACCGACTGCGGCGGTATTGTCGGCCGTCTCTGCGGTAACTGCGAGCTCAGAAACACGATTTTCCTGGGAACCGTCAACTGCGAGACCGCCGGGAAATCCGCCGGCCTCTGCTATCTCGAGAAGAAGGACCAGGGCGGTACCGCTCAGGTGGATCCCTCGACGGCTCTTTTCGCCGACTGCTATACCCAGAGCGACCTTGCTCCGGTGGCGTCCGCCCCGGGCGAATCGAAATTCGACGTCTCGGCGGGCTACGACGGCGCTGAATCCGCTCCTTATGCGCTGCTCGGGACCGACGCCGACGCCGCGGCACTCTCCGCGCTGTTCAAACCTCTGACCGAGGTATCCGGTACCCAGTCGGTCTATACCGCCGCGGCGCAGGAGTACACGGCGGACGGAAAACGCGGAGCGAGACTCGTCGCCGCCGTCAGGGACATCGGCCAGGCGAAATACGCCGGGTTCAATATCAGCGTCATGACTTCCGGCGGCAGACTGGATCTCGGCAATATGTACTGCACGCAGATATTCGGGGTCCTCGAGGAGCGCGGGGGCGCGGCAACGATGACCGCGACGTCGCTCGGAGGAGGACACCTTTTCGCCCTTTCGTTCAGGGGGATTCCCGAGGAGGGATGCGCGATCTTCGTCGCGACGCCGTTTACCGGGACCGGTCCGTCGTCCCCGGCGTACGGCCGGACTTCGGTGGCGGTGTTCATCAACGGATATGCTGCCTGCTTCTGCGACTGCCGCTGAGAGGATGAGGTGATAATGATGAAAAAAAGAATGATTACGGCTCTTGCCGCCGCTCTGCTGCTTGCGCTGACGTTTACCGGATGCGGTCCGGGCAGCGGAAGCGAGACCGCGCCGCCTCCGTCGAATACGACGGCTCCGGTTCCGGAGACTGACCCCGTACCTGAGATCCTGGCGGTCGCCGGGATCACGAAGGACGACCGCACGCTCACGGTCGCCGATGAAAGCAGCGAGACTTTCGAGGTCGACGGCAAGATCAGAGTAACGGCCGGCGCCACCTGGGCGATATTCCGCGACGAGGGATGCACCGAACCAGTCGGATCGACTGCCGTGACACTCGAGACCGGCGAGAACAGGTTCTGGATCCGGCTGACGCTCGGGGAACAGACGAATACCTATAAGCTCGTCATCACGAAGATCGAGACGGTCGATACCTCCAGCGTCCCCGAGGACACCACGACTCCCGGGACCTCTTCCCAGGGCACGCCCGGGATCCCGACGACCCCCGAGACTCCGTTCACGGTCACCGATAAGGGAGCCGGAGACGAAGTGGATTTTCCCGGCTGAGCGACGATGAGGCGCAAAACGGTACTGTCGGTGATCCTGCCGGCCGCCGCGCTGGCTCTGGTGCTTTTTTTCGCATCCTGCTCGCCCGCCGGTGTGCCGGATGATTCAACGTCAGGCACCGAAGCGGCGACGGCAGCGGATACCGGCGGCGGTCCCGCACCCGAAAAAACGATGTACAGAATAACTTTTGCAACGTCCGGCGGAAGCTATATCGCGCCCCGCAGCGTCGAAGAGGGGAAAAAGGTCCCGCGGATCGATCCGCGGCGCGAAGGGTACGAATTTGAAGGATGGTATACGCCGTCCGGCGAAAAATACGATTTCTCAGCTCCCGTGACGTCGGATCTGCTCCTCGTCGCATACTGGCGCCGGACTGCCGGTTTTTATCCGAGCGACACGTCGTCTCCCGTCTACACGTCGGCTTCCGCCGCCCTGAACGTCGTATGGCGCGACTGCGGCGACGAGGCGGGAAAAAGACCGGACTCGGTCCGGGGAGTCCTGACGGCCGGCACGGGCGCCCCGGGGACATATTACGTTAAGATCACGGCGAACGACGCCGTCTGGGACGGTGCAGCTCCGCCTTACGGGACTCTCTCCCGCGGAGAGGGGAACTGGACGGCGAAAATAACCGGGCTCGACGCCGGAGGCGAATATACGTTCAGGGCGGAAAAGCCCGCCGACGGCTACAACCTGATTCAGAGCGGCACATCGGCGGTGATGACAGTAAAGGGATACCGTCCCTCGGCCGACGCAACCGCCGCGCTGACAACGGCGAACGGCCGTCTCTACGATGCAGCCGGCAACCTGATCGTTCTCCGCGGCGTCGTGTCGGTAAACCCCGGCTACATCACTTTCCCGACTCTCGTATCGGTCGTTTCTCTTAAGCGGCTGGCGGGAGCAGGAGTCAACTGTCTGCGCCTGACCGTACAGCTCACCGCGAACACCAGCGGACTCGGATATATCACGACAGCCGGCAAGGCGTCGGGCGATGCCGAAAAGTCGAAGCTGCTGGAACTGGTCGACACCGCCGTCAGGAACGCCTCGTCTCTCGGAATGTACGTAATAATCGACTGGGGCGTCCTGAACGAGAATCCGAACGCGACGTTCGATTCGGCTGCCGAATTCTTCGGGATCATGGCGGAAAGATACGGACAGAACCCGCGGGTGCTCTTTGAGATCTGCAACGAGCCGAACGACACCTGGGGAGTCTCGAACGGCGAAGAGCACAGTGTAAAGCGGTACGAAGAGAAGATCATCGCGCTTATCAGGGATACCGGTACGCGCAATGTGATAATCTGCTCCCCGAACCAGAGCGCGACCGCGCTGTCGGCTTATTCGGCTTCCGCGACTCCCGGGGACGACCCGATCGACGATCCGATCGACAACAGGTACGCCTGGAACGTGGCTTACACCTTTCACTGCTATCCGTACAACTACCCCTGGGACGAGAAGGGCGTCACGTCATACGGCTGGAAGCTGCGGGACGCGGTCGGAGCCGGGCTCACCGTCATCACGACAGAGATGAGCCCGATCAAGGCGAACCTCACCGACGGCAGGGACGAGACTCTTTTCGATCTCGCCGAAACGGCAAAATTCGTAAACTTTTATCTTGAAAACGATCTGGGATTCTGTTATTTCAGGTACAATTACTCGTCGGCGACCGCTCCTCTTTCCCAGTGGATCCTATTCCTGCCGGGTGTCGAGCCCTCAGACGCCTGGGACAGGGAGGACCTGACGACATGCGGAAAGTGGTTCTACGATCTGCTGACGTCCGACGGTGTCATAAAAGCCGCTGATTTCTCGGCTCCGAGACACCGGTGATACGAGGTGAATGTAAAATGAAAGCGATACTTGTAACTAAGGACAACCGCCTTGTCTGGAGCGACGTGGCGGACCCGGTGATCAAACCTGACGAATGTCTTGTGAAGATAAAGGCGGCGGCTCTCAACCGCGCCGACCTGATGCAGAGGGAGGGGAACTACCCGCCCCCTCCGGGCTGCCCCGAATGGATGGGACTCGAGATAGCAGGGGAGATAGTTTCGGTGGGATCCGAAGCCCGCGAAAGATCCGGATGGAAGCCGGGCGACTCCGTCTGCGCTCTCCTGGGCGGCGGAGGATACGCCGAATACGCCGCCGTGCGGTACGATATGATGATGCCGGTGCCCGATGGACTGTCTGTCGTTGAAGCGGCGGCGGTGCCGGAGGCTTTTGCCACGGCGTATCTGAATCTCTTTATCGAGGGCGGACTGAAGCCGGGAAACACCTTCCTTATGCACGCCGGCGCCAGCGGACTTGCCAGCGTGGTGATACCGATGGCGAAGGCGTTCGGAGCGAGAGTCATCACATCGGTGCTGTCGGAGGAGATCGCAAAGTCGATAGGCCATCTGCACGCGGACGTGATCATAGATCAGTCTAAGGAGCGCGTCGCCGACGTGCTGAAAAAGGAACTGGAGGAGGGACATCCGGTCGATCTTGCCATCGACTGCCTCGGCGGCAGGATGATGGGAGAGTGCCTTCCCTATATGCAGCGCGGCGGAAGATGGATCATGATAGCCACTCTCGCCGGGGATATGACCGAGGTGGATCTGCGGAATATATACGTGCGGAACGTGAGGATAATCGGCAGCACGCTTCGCTCGCGCACGCCCGAGGTCAAGGCGCGGATACTCGCCTCTCTTGTGCGGGACGTCTGGCCGAAGGTCACGTCGGGAGAGGTCCGTCCCACCGTTTACCGCGTGCTCCCGATCGAACAGGCTGAGGAGGCGCAGAACATCCTTTACCGCGGCGAAAACGTCGGCAAGGTGGTCATGACGGTAAACTCTTGACAAAACCCGCTGTTATATGATACTATAATATCCGGTGGCGCACCGACAGTCGGACGTCACCGGATAATTATAAAGGAGATACCGATATGTCAAGGCGCGAAGACGTGATGAAGAATTTCATCAGGTACGAGGAAGAGACCGAAAGAAGGACTCGGCTCGGTATCGAGCTGTACAGAAAGGGATGGGGATACGTTACCGTAAAAGACGGAGAGGGAAATCCCGTTCCCGGCGCAAAGATCAGACTGAAACTGTCCCGCCACGCGTTTATCCACGGAGCGAATATCTTCATGCTGGGAGAGATGGAGAGCGACGAAAAAAACGAGGCGTACGAAAAGTATTTCTCCCGTTGTTTCAACGGAGCGACAGTCCCGATCTACTGGCGAGATCTCGAACCGGAGGACGGGAAGCCGAGATTCGCCGCCGACAGTCCGAAGGTCTACCGCCGTCCCGCGCCCGATCTGTGCCTCGATTTTTGCGAAAAGCACGGTATCATCCCCAAAGCCCACTGTCTGACCTATGTGAATTTCGATCCAGGCTGGCTGGACGAATACGATATCCCGGCGCTGCGCCGGCGCACGGACCGCAGATACCGGGAACTGGCGGAAAGGTATTCCGGCCGCATCCCCGCCTGGGAGGTGGTCAACGAGACCCTCTGCACGAGACCCGGACGGGAAAAGACTCCCTGGTATGAAAACTGCGACATCGTAGGAGAGAGCTTCGCGACGGCGGAAAAGTATTTTCCGTACAACGAGCTGATAATCAACGAGGCGTCGCACGTGTGGGAGCCCCGGATCAATTTCGCCTACGACCGCAGCGCATACTACCAGCTGATAAAAAGGAACCTCGACAGCGGGCGCAGGATCGACGCGATAGGCCTCCAGTTCCACGCCTTCAGACCGGCCGAAACGGAGGCGAGCTACTCGTCGTCTCTTTACGATCCGCGTCAGATCTACCGGGTGCTCGACTGCTACGGAAAGCTCGGCAGACCGATCCAGATCACCGAGATAACCATCCCCGCCTTCGAAGAGACGGAAGAGGATTACGATATCCAGGCGGATATAGTCAGACGCCTTTACAGAATATGGTTCAGCCATCCGGCGGTTGAGGCGGCGATCTACTGGAACCTGCCCGACGGATACGCCGCCTGGGCTCCGAGAGGGGATATGACGGCCGGGGAAAACCGCTACCGCGGAGGCCTTCTGGATTTCGGACTGAACCCCAAACCTGCTTACGAAGCGATTTTCGATCTCTTCCACAATGAGTGGACCACCGATGTGACCGTCGAGACCGACGGCGAAGGGAAGGCGAAATTCCTCGGATTCTGGGGAGATTACGACCTGGAATGCATGGGGACGAAGAAGTCGGTCGTTTTGCGCCGGGGCATGGTCAACGGCTTTGACGTCGCGGTCCGGCCGGCGGAAGGATAAAACCGGCATCAGTGAACGACTGTCGTAAGAAAGATCCCGAAACCTCCCAGAACAACAAGGAAGAGCAGGTTGAGCAATGCAAACAGAAGCAGGTAGTGTTTCTTTTTGTCGGGATAAAGAGTGCAGAACTCACTGAAGGTTATCAGACTCGCAAGAGATGAGATAAGCGTGCCGGTCCCTCCGATGTTCACTCCCAGGAGCAGTTCGCGGTAGTTGTCCGTAAAGCGTGAGAGAAGCAGGGCTGTGGGAACATTGCTTATGAACTGGCAGGAAAGCACGGAAGGAATGAGAACGTCGTGAGAGAGCATACGTCCGACAAATTCTCTGACCGGAGGGATGCGCGACATGTTCCCGGAAAAAACGAAAAAGAAGGCGAATGTCAAAAGCAGCGGATAATCAACTGACTTGAGCGCGGTCCTGTCAGAAAAGAGAAGAGAAACGATGACGGCGGCGCATGCGGCCTGCCACGGAACCAGTCTGAATACGCTAAATATCGAAATCAAAAACAGTATAACGTAGAAGACCGCCCGGCCCGCCGGGACCTTGAAGTCGTATTTTTCCCTGAGAACAAGTTTTTCCCCGGGCAGGACAAGGCATAAAACTGTAAGCATCGCGACCGCGAGAATAAAAGGCGGCAGCATTATCTTCGTGAACTCTCCGGTCGGGATACCGTAGTAAGTGTATATATAGAGGTTCTGCGGGTTTCCGAACGGAGTAAGCATGCCGCCCAGATTCGCTGAAATGTTCTGAAGAATAAAAATATATGCGCTGTATTTCTCATTACCGGATACAGAGAGCGCGTAATAGCCTACGGGAAGAAAAGTGATAAGTGCCATATCGTTCGCAATGAGCATTGAACCTATAAATGTCATATAGACCAGGAGCAGAGAGAGCAGACGCAGATTTCCGGCAAGGTTGACTATTTTTCTTGCGGCGACGGTGAAAAAACGTATGTCTCTCAGCGCGCATACTGCAGCAAGAGTCATAAAAAGGCATGACAGCGTTTTGAGATCAAAATACCCGGCATACTCTCCATCCGGCGGCACTATAAAGCAGGTGACTGCAGCGCACAGCGCGGCAATAACGAGCACAGCGTGTTTTTTCAGAAAAACCAGGACTTGTGATATGGGACGCCTCCTCTGATGCCGGATCTTTCGGACTTGCTCAGTCAGTTTCAGTTGTCATGCGGCGTACAGCATGCGCCGGTCGGACACAAGGATATAAAACATCCTTATGAGAACCGTCCCGAAGGACGCCGTTTTTTTTTATGGTTAGTTGTATAATCAAATTGGACACCCGGTAAAAAAGAGATATCCATAGTGAGACTCTTGTGGTATAATAGAGTTTGCCTACAAAACCATACCCCAGGAGGTCACTATGGACAATTCTGCAGTTTTTCCATGGCATTTTCATGGTGTGCTTCGAATTATCGGTGCTTCACCGGGTATGTTACCTTACGTATTCTTCATGGGACGAGTTGTCCGACAGGAGCGGAGAGTAGAGCATGAGCGCGTCGTTCTCGGTTATGAATTCCTCTCGCAGAAAGTTTCCTTCGGTATCGTAAACGTTTCTCCAGAGGGCGTTGTGGCGCGTGTATCCGCCCCAGAATTCGCTTCTTATTGAATGATCCTTTTCGACGATCTCATACCGGAATTCGGGTTTGGAAGACGTTCTCCATTCTCCCGTGAGACAGTCGCCGTCGATACCGACGCGCAGCTGATAGTCGCTTGACGTATCGTTGCGTATCGTCAGATCGACGTAGGGATAGTAAACGGTCGCTCCGCTGGCAAACGGCTGAGTGCGCTTCGCGTCGGGAAAGACGTCGTACCCGTGCCGGTGCCGTTCGGTGACGGTGAGCGGGGTGTGTACAGTGATCCAGTAAATGAGATTCGACATCTGACAGAGTCCTCCGCCGACGCCGGGTACGATCTTTCCGTTTTGAAGGTACATCCCTTCGAGAAAACCTCTTCTGCGGCTCGGCTTTCCGACGTTGTACCAGAAACTGAAGGTCATTCCGGGGCGCAGGATGAGACCGTCGAGACAGCCGGCCGCAATCTTCAGATTGGTCACCTTGTTTTCCTGGAGGCGCATATCGAGTCCCGACAGGCGCCGCAGCATGGGAGTGCGGTGGGAGGCGTATACGAAAGGCAGATCGGACTGCAGCTTTTCGCGCGTCAGTTCACGCGCCGACATCCTCCAGGCGACGCGTCTGCGCAGCTCGAAGTAGGCGGTCGCCGCCTTCATATATAGTCTTCCCCTCGTTTTCGGTTCTTCGGATTTGTGCATGATCTTCAGCTCTTTTCAATGATGTTTCCGGGATGTAAACGTATCAGCGCAGCCCGCGGCGGAGAAGGCTATGAGCAGCGCGAACAGTGCCGCGATCAGTCTTTTTGATTTCATGAGCCCCCCCTTTTTTTTGTTCATTACTCATATTATAATATTTTTTTACGGAACAGTCAAGAAAAATCCGAACCGGTTCCGGGTAACGAACAAGTTACCTGAACGGTTCGGACAGGGTTGTATTGGTGACCCGACGATGTCAAATCCGAGCTTTTTGTATCACCGGGATTCCGCTTTTCCCCGGCTTTCCACATTTTTGCGTCAAACTGTATGCTCACGGCGCCGTCTCTGAAATTGAGGAAGATGTCCATACGGCCGTCGTAAAGATAGATGACGTTAGTGTAATAATATGTTGTGATATTTGTTTTCCTTATGCGTTTAATAAGTGACAGAAAGGAGGAGCGGAAACGTGGATAACGGCGGAGAATACTATATTAAGTTTCTCGGCGGGGACGTCGGGGCTTTCGATGAACTGGTAAAGCGGTACCAGAACGAAATGATTCTGTTTATCGCTCAGTACACAGGCGACTGTCAGATAGCCGAGGATATTTCACAGGACGTTTTCGTAAAGCTTTACGCAAACAAGCCGAGATATGCTCCGTTGTCGTCGTTCAAGACCTGGTTATATACGATCGCAAAACACGAATCGCTGAGTTTTCTGCGCCGAAACAAACGCGACGTCTCTCTGTCTGTTCTTGATTCGCAGGCAGTCGTCGAGGACTGGCTTAAGCCGATCCTTCGGGAGAAAAGAAAAATCGCGCTGCATCTGGCGCTTTCTGAGCTTGAACCTGAATACCGGCGATTACTATATCTTTCATATTTTGAAAAGCTTAGCGCATGTGAGATTGCCCGTATCGAGGGAAAGACAACAAGATACGTATCGGTCAAACTGTATAACGCGAAACAGTCTCTCAAAAGGATGATTGAGAAAGGGGACAAATATGAAATCCTTAGAACAGAATTTGAGTGAAATACACCAGAAAGCTGACCGGTTGATTGAAAAGAAAGAAATAAAACTAAAAGCACTGAAAACGGCGTGCTTGATATCCGCGGTGTCAGTTTGTTTCGCCCTTTTGACGTTAGCGGGATTCGCCGCTGCCACAAAACTCCGTAGACAGCACGAAAAAAATCCGGATGATATCACGGATGATTCGAATATTTCAGAAGGGATATCTATCGAGCAGCTGATTTTACCGACGAACGAAGAAGACTTCGCTGCGTCCGGAAGGAAGTACGTGTGTTGGAACGAGCTTGAGGTGACTGAAGAACTTGAGAACGCTCTGCGCAGCAATCTCTCCGTTGACGGAAACGGAGCGCGTTATCTTGCCTTGAATGCTTTCAGGCGGGACGGTCGGCTACTGTCAGCGGAAGACGGAGGGTTCCTTTCGGATTTTCGATATGAAGGAAAAACCTATGCGGAATTTGAAGCGGAACTCCTTGGACTGAGCGAAAAAAAAGAACATCTGCTGCGTCTTCAAAAAGAGGGAGAAATACTCAAATACGGTAAGGATGTTCTGGTTTCGACAGGAGTTCCGCGGGATGACATAAAAATAGACGCTGCGGACCGGGGGCTTGTCTGGGCCGGAGAATTCTACGACAACGCCGTCTCATATTACAATTCATTCAATCCGGGATTTTTGTCCGAATATATTGTCGACGGAGTTTTTCTTTCCGGTAAAGCTCGGGATGACCTTGAATACATAACAAATGAATTGTTTAATACGGAAAATAAAAGAAAAAAATATTTTGACGCCTATTATTCCCAGCACGATCCGAAGGATGCCGGACTTTTCAGTGACGCCGGTATTATTTCGGGAGAAATCGACGGATTGCTGTATATACTCATAACACTCGATGACTTTTCACGTCTTGCGGAAACGTGCGATTGCTCGGGACTGACTTTTTCCTTCCTGCCGCGTGAATACTATCCTGACGTTCTGACGTATTCGTATTTGCCGGACGGTTTCAGTCTCGACAAATCGGTCACGGGGTACGATCTGTCTAAAATATCTTTTGAGGGTTACAACCCGAAAACAGGCGAACCGTTCCCGGACAGAGTTTTGACAGAGGCGGAGTTTTACCGGATGCTCGAAGAACTGATCGACATGAATAAAAAAAAAATACAGATCAGTACAGTTCGGGTTCTTCTCGGTTGACGAAAATGAAAAACCGGTAAAAGTCGATCCTGAAATACTCGGTGGTTTGAAATATTCCGGTTCATACTCGGCTCTCTCGGGCGAAATCTACGTAGCCGTCAGGTATGAGGACCTTGATCTGCGGGCGCTGCGTGATCTTTCACTTATGCCGGATATTTCCGCCATTCGGATTTCCGCACCTTACGCCGTTGCAGATAACGTCAATCCTCTTGCCGATCCGACGCCTGACGGATAATAAAACCCAGCGGGCGTTGATCGAAAAAACTAAACTAATCATTCTTAAATCTATAGTCTCAACGTGGAATCTGGTGAGCCTTCAACAAATACAAAGAATGATGGCTAGAAGGTAAAATTGATAAGGTAAGAGATGGAAAATAAAAAAACTGTTGACAAACGCAAGTTTTTCAAGTAGAATATTATTGGTTAATTGGACGAATTGACTATTTTCCAGGGAAGGAGTGCCCCGTACGATGAAAAAGCCCAAACATGTCTTTCATACCGGTTATGCGCATATCACGAACGAGAATTCCTTCCCCGGCGGGAGGCATTATCTCATTTTCATTTCACAGTGCGCATGACCGGCTTTGCAGAAGATACGGTTATGCGCATTTTTCTCCTTGCGCAAGTCCCTCGCGTCAATTGCCACTCGAAAAATGAATAGAAAGGAATCCAGAGGTACAAGTAATGAAAAACATACGTAAATTGCAATATCAAATTGGACAGTTTTTTGAAATAGAGTTTGAAAAACTCGGCTTTTTATGCCGCGAAAGCCGCTTTACAATGAGTGTGGCGGCGCGGTAGCCTCATTCGGCGGCAGGCGGGAGCGTAAGCTACTGCCCTGCCGGTGCCTGCAGTATCCGCGGCGCCAGAGGCTCGTTGTCAAGCGGACCGTGGAATAAATAGCCGAATCACCTAACAGAATATACTGT
>JAFTCN010000040.1 GCA_017454675.1 Clostridia bacterium | reverse complement strand
AACGGTGATACGGAAAACAGAATCGAAGTGATCATTCCTTTGGAATGATTTATCCCCATCACTTTTGAACAACTGCACGCCAAAGCGGCCCGGATGATCTCCGGGCCGCTTTGGCGTCGTGTATATTTTCTGTCAGTCAGTCAGTTATTCGGCAAACAGCTTTCCGATCTCGTCGAGGATGTTCTCTGCGAGTATGTAGCCGCCTTCGTGGCCGACCCAGCCGGACGATACGTAAGCCGAGTAGTGGCCTCCCTTCTCCGCCTCTTCGGTGGGAAGGTATCCGCTCGCGCCGTTGGCGAGCTGGATGAGGAAGGTCTGCTTCGCCGCACTGCGGGCCCTTATGATATTGGCGAAGTCAAGGAAGAGCTCGAACGGGTTGGTGGCGATCGCGATATCCCCGAGCCGGATGACGTGTATCTCGGTCATAAAGGTGTCTGTCGTCTTCTGGTAGTCGTACCTTGCGGCGATCCCCGCGTGCTCGTGCATCGCGGCGCTGTCGCGGAAGTCGATCTTCCGCCCCCTGTGTTCGGCGGCGAAGGCGTCGAGAGCCGCTCTGGCGGCCCTGTTTTCCTCCTCAGTGACCCTGCGGAGCGGCAGCGGCATCTGTATCACTTCGTGTTTGAAGGGAACACTGTCGAAGTATTCACGGCCGGCCGCGTCCTCTTCGAAGATCGCGGTGACCTCGTCAGTGATCCTGCGGCCGATCTTCCAGGTGCCCTTCACGTCGAACATTGACGGATCGGCGCGGCGTGCCGGCGGGTCGTTCCTGATCACGTTCGGGTCCTCGATCGGGGTCTCGGGCTCCACCCAGCGCACGAGATCGCGCGGGCACTGGTCGCCGGCTGGCGAGCAGATGCCGAGCACCTTGAAGTCCTCGCCGAAGCGGCGGCGGAGGAGTATCCTCACCTTGCCCCAGTAGTCGGACGAGATGAAATAGCGCTGCTCGACCACCTGCGCCGGGCAGGCGATGTTGATGACGGCTCCGGTCGGCTTCATCGACTTATCGTACACGAAGATCATCTCGACTCCGTTGTCGTTGCCTCCCTCGAGCTTTTTGAATTCGGAGGTATATGTGTCTCCCCACATCTTCGCGGTTCCGTCGAAATAGCATACGCGGCGGTTCATACCAACGGCCGCGCGGCCGAAAGCGGGGGCGAAGCGGGCGGGCGCTCTGTTCTTCCAGGCCTGTGCGGCGGCGTCGGAGAGACGCCCGGCGAGGAACCGGCCTGCCTCGAGAGGTTCCATGAGGTTGTCGGTCTTTACATTGCCGTTACCGAATACCGGCTCCTCGGGGATGCCGAGGTAGTCCTCCAGCGCGTGGAGATTCAGGTCGTTCGACGTCTGGTATACGAACGAGGTATGGGTATGCGTGGCACCAACGATCAGTTTCATCGGGTCGAAGCCGGGAGCCTTGTCCTTCAACCCGGCTCTTACCATCGCGACCAGATCGGACGTGACGTGCGTGAGATCGGCGGATATGATGACGGCCTGCTCGCCGTCCGATTCGATCGCCAGCGCGGTCGCGGTGATCGGGGTCTCGACGTACTGCGAGATCCTGTCGTAGAACTGTCCTTCCAGCATGATCCTCCGGCCTTCGGGAGTGATGCTCACCTCGGCCCAGCCGAGTTTCAGAGAACCGTTGTTTGCCATGGGAATATATGCCTTCTTTCTTTAATCATTCACTGATCACTTCCTGAAACCGCTTCCGGCCGGTGTATACGGAAGCGGGAATTCGGTGATACGGTCGTGCGCATTCCAGTATTCGACGACATGCAGTCTGTTGACGAGATAGTCGTTGTACTGGAAGGTGGCGATGTATACGGGAACCAGGACGTCGCTCGTTGTGTAGAGCGCGACCGCGGGATCGACGCACGCGTAAAACGAGTTCGTGCCTCCTATGCCGCCGTGGTGGCAGACCTGGAGGATGTCGCTCTTGAGCGCGGCACCGAAGACCTCCGCCGTAAGATTGTTCGGGATCTCCTGAGAGTCTCCAGGGAACATTATCCTCTGCCCGGCTATGTCGACGGAGAAGATGAGCGAGCTGTTGTTCCAGTTTTTCTTCACCGATCCGATCGTCCGCGTCTTTGTGACGAAATCCTCCTGCGTGTAAAAGACCTCGATCACGGCATCGGCGATACCGAACTTCTGTCCGGTGCGGAGCTTGTATACGGGGGTGTCCGGGATACTGCCTCCCATGGCCGCCCTCAGGCTCGTGTAGCTCGAGATACCCTCGTCGTTCGACTCCCTGCAGTCAGCGTCCGACGGCAGGTTCATCATGACGGATTCGATCTTCACTTTTCCGGAATATATCGAGAGGAAGCTCTTGAATCCGCCGACGTGATCGGCGTGGGAATGCGTAATGAACCACGCGGCTATGACAGGGCTGTTCCCGCCGGGCGCCTGCTCCAGCATCTTCGCGTAGATCGCTGAGGCGTATGAGGCGTTTCCGTTGTCGGCCACTCCTCCGTCGATGACAATGAAGCGGCCGTCCGAGAGGCGGATCATCATGCACTCCAGCCCGGCTCCGGCGTCGTACCCCAGATACGTGGATGAGGTCGAAAAGCGGCGGCCGATCATCGTAAGCAGGGGAGTCGTCTTCTTTTCGTATTTTCCGTCGCCGCCCGGGAAGTAATTCTTTTCGGGTTCGGCGGTGACTCGCAGATATCCGTTCGCGCCGGTGAAGTTCACGGCGAACGAACCGCCCTTTCCGGTGAATCCGGCGAAGCGGTTGACGTTCCGGTCGGATGAGCCGGCGTCGCGATCGTAGTTTTTAGTAAAGCCCGATCTCTCCATCAGCCCGATGTAGGCATCGGTCTGTTCGGGCGTGGCCTTCATGAACAGGATCTCGTAGGCGGAGTCGCCGACTGAGATTATGTTCGCCGGCGAGGCGTCCTCCATGCGGGGAAGAAGATCGAGGTATTCGCTGAGTGTGCCGCCGACCGTGTCGCTGCCGCGCACGGTGAGCGACCTGCCGTCGGCTGAGAGGCTTTTCCCCAGCATGTCGCACACACGCTGCGCCAGCAACGGCAGCGCGACGGGAACCCACACGGCCGCGACGAGCTTGTTGCCGCGGACCCGCACGGTGTAGTCGCCGTAGGGCAGCGACTCCTTCACCTCCGCGGTCTGAGGATACGAGGTGTTGCCGATGAGTATCTCGATGTCGTCCGGGCGGTAGGTGCCGTCCGGAGAGTAATCGTCCGATATCCTGACGTCACCGCCGGGAAAGAGGCCGAGGAGGTATTCCCTGACCGTCTTCGCAGCTGAGATCTCGGCATCGGTCGCCGAAAAACCGCGCACGACGTTCACCGAGATACTGCCGTTCTCGGCTATTACGAGGTCGGATTCGGGCGCGGCCGCGGTATCTGCCGTTGTCACAGGCCCGCTGACGGCCGAAGTGCCGTCGGCGCCGGACCCGGACCCCGAGCAGCATGTGAGGCAGGCCGCGGTAAAGACCGCCGCCAGCAGAAGGGCGGGAAGCCGGAAAAAACCGGCTCCCCGTCCGCGATTAATATCAGTCGAGCGCATCCTGAGCGTCCTTGATGTCGTTCTTAAGCTTCGTCGCGATGGCGGTGAAGGTGGTGGCTATATCGGTCTTGCCGTACACGTTGAGGTTGTTGAGTATGTTCGTGCAGGTGCCGAAGTTGTTGGCCATTGCGGTGTCGATCGCTCCGTTCGCGTACGCGCGGTTGATCATGTCGATGGCGGTGGGATCCTGCGACACCTTGTAGTGCAGCACAAGGCTTATGTGCTTGTCGACGAGGTTTTCGTAGGAATACGCGCCGAGAGTTTCGAGCACGAGCCCGGATCTCTCGGTGTCGCCGGTAGCGACCGGAATGACGAACCCGGCAGTCGCGCTGTACACCGGCGTGATGTACCTCTGCTGGTTCTTATCGTATTTGGGAACAACGACGATGCCGTACGGGATCTCGGTCTCCCTGATCTGGAGTACCTCGTTGGTGCCGGTCGTCAGGAAGAGGCTCTCGCCGTTTATGAAGACGGATATGTAGTTCTTGATCCCGGATGTCCCGGTGTATCCCGAATACTTGTTGTCGCTCGCTCCCGAGATCGCGACGTAGGGGCTGGTGATGAAGTGATCGGTGAATTTCGCGAAAGCGTCGATGTAGTTGTTCGACAGGCCGCCGAAGGTGAGGAGGCCGTCGCTGCCGCGCTCGCAGATCGGGAATCCCGACGAGAATATCAGGTTGCGGGAGTGGTTGATGTGTCCGGTGAGGCCGATGATGTCCTTGCCGGGGATGTAAACGCCGTCGTTGTCGTTGTCGGTCGCGACGATCTGCATCATCGAATATGCCTTGTCCCAGGTCCAGTCGCCGCTCTCGACGAGCGAGTATGGATCGTCGAGTTTGTACTCCGTGATCATGTTCTTGTTGAACACGAAGATGTAGAAGCTGCTGTAGAAGATGAGGCTGGCGTTGCCGAACGTGACATAGCGCTTGTTTCCGATGTTGACCTCCCTGTTGAAGCTCTGCTCCCACCAGGGATTCTCGAGGTTCAGCGTGTTGATCTGAGCCTGGTCGGCGACGTACCCGCCCTTGTAGAGAGTGAGGGCGTCATATGCGGGGACGAGCGCCAGGTCGTACGCATCCTCGCCCGACGTGGCGGCAACAGTCATGAGCCTGGCGGCGACGCCGCTCTGGATGATCTGCTCGGTGATCTTGACGTTGAGTCTGTCTTCGGTATCCTGCTGACGTGTGTAGATAGCGTCCTGGATGATGTCGCCCGAGACCTCGTCGCAGCACATGTTGACGATCGCCCAGTCATGTGTGGGGGTGAGGATCTTGAAGACGTATCCGTCGAGGTCCCTCTTCTCCACGTGGGACAGCGGGTCGTACTTCGTCTCTTCCGGTCCTTCAGCGCCCGCCGCGGTAGTCACGGGGACTGTCGTTTCGTTCTGCGTCCCGCCGGCGCAGGCCGCAAAAGGCAGCGCGATCGCCAGGGCCAGCGCCGCGCAGAGATACTTCAGGATTTCTTTTTTCATCTCTATGCCGTTCCTTTCGGTTTAAAAATGGCTTTTGTT
>JAFTCN010000039.1 GCA_017454675.1 Clostridia bacterium | reverse complement strand
GTAGGCGCCGCGGCCCGATTTCCCTGCTGCAGGACAAAGACGGATCAATCGGCCGTAAGACCGGATCTCTCTATGCCCTGGACAAGGAAGTTCTGCAGGAATGCGTAAAGGATGACCAGAGGGAATATGATCATCAGCCCGCAGGTGTTTCTGATTGCGGGATAGTAAAGGTTCTGACCCGCGTAGTTGGTCTCAAGCGTGGTCGGGATCTTTACGATGTCCGGCATCAGTATGGTCTTGCTTGAAGTGAAGAACAGCTTCGTATAGAAGTCGTCTGTCCACTGCCACGAGAAGGCGAACAGGAAGACAGTGATGAGCATCGGCACCGAAAGCGGCAGAATGATCTGCAGGAATGTGCGGAAGGTGCCCGATCCGTCTATGTACGCCGACTCCTCGAGTTCATCGGGAACTCCGCGGAAGAACTGGCGGAGCATGAAGATGTAAAGCCCGTTCTTGAATCCGAGTCCGGTGAGGGAGAGGACTATCAGCGGCCAGTATGTGTTGTTGAGGTTCAGCGCGCCGTCGGCGATGATACCCTTGAGAATGGCGTTCTTGCTCTCGGCCGGGAAGATGTTGATCGCGGCCAGGATCTTGTTGAGCCATTCGATATTACCGACAGTCGCGTGACCCGACAGGAATTTGACTATCCCCAGTATGTCGAAGAACCGGAATTCCATGAACATCGACAGCTGCAGTGTCTGGTGTGGCACGACCATCGTCAGGATGACGGCTAAGAAGACATACTTCGCGCCTTTGAATTTGAACTTAGCAAGTCCGTATCCGATGAGGCAGCAGATGAATGTCTGAATGATGGCTGTCGATCCGGCCAGCAGCAGAGTATTGCCGAAGGCGGTGAAGTAGTCGTTCTCCAGGATGATGAATCTGTAGATGTCGAGCGAGAAGTGCTTCGGTATGAGCATGACCGTCACGTCGACGAAGTCTTCCTTCCCCATGAAGGAACCCGCTATCTTGGTATAGAAGGG
Source organism: Clostridia bacterium (assembly GCA_017454675.1). GTDB lineage: Bacteria > Bacillota > Clostridia > Oscillospirales > CAG-272 > CAG-390. Next base: position 35,219 of record JAFTCN010000039.1, on the reverse strand, counting down.
GAAAAGAACGATGTAGGCTATACCGATGAGGAGGAGAAGCCTGAAAATGTACCAGATGACGTCGGTGACAAAAGCCATATTTATGAATTTTGCCTTCAGACGTTCGATCAGCGGAGTGCGTTCAAATTCGACCTTGATCTTGTTCTTGGTCTCTTTTGTCACTCTCGGAGCCGTAGGCTGTGCATTCATTTCTGTTTCATCCTCCCTTCATCAGTCTCTTCTCTGATAGAAGACGAACGCCGAAAGGATCGCCGCTATCAGAGCTATCGCCACGATGACTATCATGAAGTACATCCATGCCATCGCCGAACTGACTTCCTGTCCGGAAGACTTGGTATATTCGTTGGCGATGAACTTCATGACCGTGTTGGAATCAGTCGTGAACGAGTCGATGACCGTGTAGATTCCGTTGACCAGGATCATCGGGCTGATCATCGGGAAGGTGATCTTCCAGAATGTCTCCCATCCGGTCGCTCCGTCTATCTGGCACGATTCGTAGATCGCCGGGGAGATCGACTGAAGTCCCGCGAGGAATATCAGCATCTGAACGCCCGAACGGTTCACTATGTTGAAAATGTTGTTGATGGCCCGTACGACGTATTCGACTATCTCGGTACCTACCCTCATGTTCGCGAACAGGACCTCGATGTCGATCGCCGATACAATATCGGACGCCACCGACTGTCCCGAACCGTCCGCGATGCCGTCAGGGTCGTCAAAATACTCACCCAGAACGTTCTGCGCTTCTATCGACTCCATGATACCTGTAGCCAGGATAACGGGGATGAAGAATATGGCGCGGAACACCGCACGGCCGACCATCTTCTGGTTGAGAAGAACGGCCATGAAGAGCGAGAACAGAAGAATGGCGGGGATGTCGAACGCAAGCTGCTGAAGGCCGGAGAGGAGCGTCTTTACAAAGTCGGGGTTGACGAAGAGCGCCTGGCGGTAGTTTTCCCAGCCTACGTTGGTGATCGTGAACCCTTCTCCGGGGATGATCTTGATCCGGCTGAAGGAGTACCTGATCGAATCGAAAATGATCGGGATGTAGACTGCGACGAATCCGATTATGAACGGCAGGACGAAAAACCATCCGGCGCGTGCTTTGCGTTTGTCAAGAGAAGCCGCTCTGCGCTTTTTCTTTGGCTTGACGGCCTTTGGCACGCTTACAGTTTTGTTGAGCTGCAGATCGTTTGTCATGCGTCTCTCCTCCTTTTATTTGATGTCGGCAGCGTTGAACGAGACCTCGGTCCCGTCAGCGTTGATCCTGATACCGCCGCATGCGGGGATCGTGTATGTCTTTTCACCGCGGACGACGGTCACGTCGAAGAAGTTGTAGTTGATGATGAATGATACACCGTTCGCATATCCGACCGCCACGATGTTGCCGCTGTCGTCGGTGTACTTTGTGTACTCGTAGCCTTCGTCTTTTTCGCCTTCTTCACCCTCGGGCTCGTCTCCGGGGACCGGAACGGTGCTGTCGGGGTTGTACGGATCGGCGACTTCGATGTCGGTTGCCACGATCGAGGAAGCGGTCTCAAGAGCGTGTTTGGCGGATTTTACGGTCTCGTCGGAGTACTTTCTGACTTCGGCTTCGACGGCGATGACTTTCTTGTTGGTCTCGAGGAGGTCGGCCTTGAGAGCGTCGGAATAATCCGGGCTCTTGCTCATCAGCTCAAGAGCGTAATTTGAGTCGGAAAGCGTCTGCTTCATCGAAGATACGTAGTAGTTGAGTCTCGGAATGATCGTTGTGGTGATCCTGGAGATCTGGTTCTTTACGTTCTTGATGCTGTCGTTCGTCGTCTTTGTGGCCTTGGTCAGCTCCGAAGCTGCCGCCGTGAACTCGGTATCGGCAGTCTTGGAGGCCTCGGTGGCCGCGTTGAATTCTTCGGTCACCACAGAGAAGGTCTTGTTGTCGTTCTCGTATTTTGCCTTGTAGTCGCTGACGTCGAGGATCTTTGTGTTGTTTGAAACAGTGAGCTCGGCGTTTCTGACGGTCGTGACCGCGGTGTAGTAGGTGTTGAGCGAGGAGAACAGCGCGGGACTGAACGCCCTCATGTCGGCGGTGGCCGCGTTGAGTTCGTCGTTGGCTGCGTTGTATGCCGCGGTGAGTTCTGCGTACTTGGCGTTGGCTTCCCTGATTCCGGCGTCGGTGATCGACGACGGATCGGTGGCCTTAACGCTCGAGGTGTAACCGACGGTGAAGGCCAGGAGTGTGTCGGCAGCCTTGGTCTTTGCGGTGTTGGCGGCGACGTATTCGCTGTTAGCCTTTATCTTTTCGGAGAACACGACAGCATCTTTGACCGTTGACGGGACCGCTGTCTTGCCCTCGAAGAAATCGAGATACTTCTGGGCGTTCTTGTACTCGTCAAGCGCGATGGCGTATCTTCCGCCGACTGTCTCTTCGGGCTTCTCTTCACTCTTGGATGCATCGGCAGCGGCGTCGAGTTCCGCCTGGAAGTTGTCGATGAACGCCTTCTCCGCCGTCTGCGCCTTCTCGAGTTCGGAAGCCGCTTTCTTGTATTCGTCGGATCCGGTGATCTCGAGAGTCGCGGCATCTACGTAGATATCGAGGGCGGCCTTGGCTTCAGCGTATTTTTCCATTGAGGATTTCAGCGAAGTCCTGTAAGCGTCGGTGAGGGTGAAGGACTTCCCTTCGGCCGCACCGAGTATGTCGGCGCTCTTGGCTTCGTAGTCGGCCTCGGCGGCGTCGAACGCCTCCTTGAGTTTCTTGTACTCTTCGCTGCTCTCATAGGACGCGGAGAGCTCGTCGAGCTCGGCCTGATACTTGTCGACTTCTCCCTTAAGGACCTCGTAAGCAGCCGAAGACTGGTATTCGAGCGTAAATGCCTCAAGAGCCTTCTGCTTCTCTTCGAGCGTCTTCGTGAGCCTCAGATAGTCGCTGTCGGTCTCTTTGGCGGCCGTGAGCTTCGCGGCGACCTCGTCAAGCGCGAGAGACGCGGCGTCGGCCTCGTTCTTCAGGCGCTTGTATTCGGCTGTCGTGTAGTATCCGGTCTCGAGAGCTGTACGCTGCATCTGGAAGTCGAGTCTCTTCTCGTAGGCATCGGAGAAGGCCTTGACCAGTCCTTCGAGCGGAGAGAGAGATCTGAATTTCGCTTCGAGATTTTCAAGCTCGGCCTGCTTCGCGTTCCTGCTGTTTTCGGCGGCGACGTAAGCGGGCGATGTCGTGTAAGTCTCCGCGTAGTTCGCGACATAGTCCTTGAGGGCCTTGTCGGCGGCGTCCGCGGCGGCCTTGGCAGACGCGGAATCGGGCGTGAAGGCGTCAAGAGCCGCCTGCGCGCTGATCACGGCTGCCGTGTAGGGGTTGGATGTGTTAGAGGGATCGGCGAGGGCTTCGCTCTCGGCCGTTGCATCGGCGATGAGTTTCTGGAGCTGCGCGTATTCGTCGCTGCCCTCGGACAGGTCGGCGAGTGCCTTCGTCGAGCTCGAAAGCATCGTCTTCACGACGTTCGTGCGGGTCTTGAGTTCCGCCTGTGCGTCGGCAAGAGCTTTCTTGGCGGCGACGTACGCCTGTGCCTCGGCGACCTCGGCCTCGGTCTTGCCGTCGGTCACGGCGGCGGTGGTCTCATAAGCCTTGGTCTTTGCGCTGTCGGCTGCCTGCGCGGCCTTGTAGGCCTCGTCGGCGGCTTTCTTCGCCGCGTTCAGCGTCGTGTACTCTCCGCTCGTGAGATATGCGGTCTTGAACGCCGCGAGAGCGGTGTCGGCCTCTTTGATCTCATCAGTGAGGGCCACGTACCTCTCGGCGTCGGCAACATTACCGGAAACGGTGGTCAGCGCGGTGAGATTCTCGTCTGTCGGCGCGGCCTTGTAGGCAGCGAGCAGCTTAGCGATCTCGGCTATACCGTCGGTGTATGCCTTTTCCTTCGCGGTCTCGTAGTTGGCCTTTCTGGTCTCGAGAGTCGCCCTGTTGTTGGCAAGAGTGGTCTCGGAACGGTCAAGAGTGTTCAGCAGTCCGGCGTAGATGCCGTTTGCCGAAGTCGACATGAACTTGCTGAACGGATTGTAGATCTCGGTCCAGGCTTCGAGGATGGCGGCTCTGAATTCCTTCTCGTGAAGCTTTTCGTCGTTTTTCTTCTGGGCGTCAGCCTTCACTTCGTTGGCTGCGATGACCTCGTTGACGAGCGTCTTCATGCCCTTGGTGACAGTGACGTTTCCGTTCACCGCCACAGAGCAGGAACCTACGTCGTTGGCGACGGCCTGCTCATAGAAGCCCCTGACCTGGGTGAGGTAGTTGTCGGAGTTGTCGGATGCGTATACGCGTCCGTTGAGGAGGCTGGCGATCCTGGCCTTCTCCTCGGCAGCGGCAGCGGCGGCAAGCTCTTCGGCAAGCGCCTTTGCGGCGGCTTCCTTGTCGGCTTCTATCTCGTCCGCGTCGGGAATCCGTTCGCCGATGAGGAATTCATGCGAGGAGATGAGAGTGAGCTGCAGGTCCTTGGTCAGGTCGTTGACAAGCTTGTAGTATCTTACGATATCGTCCTTGAGGATGTCGTATCTGACCGAGTAGTACTGGCTCAGTATCATGTTCTCCTTGAGTTTCGCGTAATTCTGATAGCAGAGCACGAAGTACACGCCGGAACCGTTCTCGATGGCCTTCAGCAGGCTGTAGCCTATGTTGCCTTCCATGTTCAGCGGGGTGCCGGCAAACTGTTTGCTGCCGTGGAGCACGACGCCGATGAAGGGCACCGAAGCGCTCGATCTGGTATAGCGGCTCGAATCGAGAGGAGTGTTGACGATGTAGTCGACGTACTTCCATGTGTAGGCGTTGGCGCCTTCCGTCATGACGTCGTCGAACTTCTCGCTGAGAGCCGCCACAGCCTCGATCGTCGAGGCCTTCGAGTCTTCGCGGTTGTAAGGCTCGTCCTCGTCGAAGTCCGAGTTAAGGGCGGTGCCGAGGGTTCCGATCGAGATCGTGGACCTCACTCCGTCTTTGTAGTACTTGCTGAGATTCTCGGAGAGTTTCTCGTAGAAATGAGCGTAATATGCCGACGATACGGCGAGCTCGTAGCGTCCGAACATCGTCTGGCGCGTCGCGCTGTAGTATCTTCTCGACATATAAGTGTTGTTGATCGACTTAACGATGTGCTGCTTCAGACGCAGACCGTCGAACATCGTATTGGTGCTCGATCTGACATACGCGAAGTCGAAGTCGGGGAATACCTGGAATCCCTTCTCGTTGGCGTAATCAACGAGGTCGGTATAGCCCTTCTTCCCGCCTACGGCCTTTTCCCATTTGAGGTTGTACGGGATCGAGGCGAACATGCCTCCGTTGGCGTAGCCGGTGAGTTTGAACTTGATGTTGCCCACACCCGCGGCGGAGAGCTCGTCGTACATCGTCTTGATATCCTCGAAGGACGACAGGGGCGTCATGACATCTACTGGGAGAGACATGATCTTTTCCTGTGTCTCGATGGTACCGAAGGTCTCGATGTAGGCCGGGATATCTTCCTTGATATCCTTCTGCTCGAGGGCGGAAAGGTCTCCGGTGGAATACAGATAGTCGCGGTAGGCGCTCGCCATGCCCATCCAGGTCGGGGAGTAGTATTTCTCTATTCCCTTCTCCTTGGCGATGGTGTCGTCGGTCAGCATTATGTATCTGATCTTGTAGTTGCCGACGTACTTTCTGGAGCTTACGACGGTCCAGGTCGCGTTGGCGCCGACCGAAATGGCGTTTGCCAGGTTGTATGAGTCTTTGGGACGCGGGTAGAACAGCATGTTGATCGTGTTGTACTTGCTGAGCGACCCGGCGTGGTAGGTGGAAAGCTCGGCAAGGGCGTCGCCTTCCTCGATCACAGCGACGAACCCGCGGTCCTCGTTGTAGGTGTATTCAGTCTCGACATCCTCATACTCGGCCTCTGCTATGAGCTCTCCGGTAGTCGGGTCTCTCATCTCTTCGGTGACGAGCTGCTTTTCGGTCTGCGTGCGGATATCGTGATAGTTTGAAACTATACCGAATACGGGGTAGCGTACGACTTCGGTGTGTGAACCGGTGATGTTGTTGTACGCGAAGTCCATGCCGTAGACTTTTGCGTTGATGGTCGTGGTGTTGCCGGTCGCAAGGTCTTCGTGGCGGAAGAGAGTGCCCGATCCGTCGGGGAAGAAGTTGAATCCGGTGAATTTCTCGTCGCTCTTGCCGAGGAGGTAGTTGCCTCCGGCGCCCATGTAAGGCAGGACGCTGATGTAGACCAGCTGATAGAGCGATTCATCGAAACGCAGGCCGTTGACGGGAAGTCTGACGGTCATGCCCCATTTGTCGAGCGAATACTCGAGGGCCATCTTGAAGAGCGCGGGGTTCTTGTCGGAGCCTTCGTACTCGGTCAGGGCGTGGTCGTATTCGAGCTGCTCGTAGGTGTATGTCGGGACATAGGTCTTGATGTAGTTCTCTATCCTCATCGTCTCTGTGTTGGTGGAGTCGGTGGCGAACACGTAGACGTCCATCTTCTTGCAGATCGGATAAGCGGCGTACAGAGAAGCTTTTTCACGTGCTGTGGCGCAGTTGTCTGCCGCCTTCAGCAGATAGTAGGCGCGCAGCTGGTTGAAGTTGAACCAGAGCGAGTTGCCCGAATCGTAGATCGCCTGGGTGCGCTTGGTGAGCTGGTTGTAGTCTCTCCATTCGATCTGGACGAGTCCGGACTCGGCGGAGATCTCGTTGATCTCGGCCGCGAAGGAATCGAGTATGACGGTCTCGAATCTTTCCCTCTCGATGACCTTCGGGACCAGCATTCTGGTCTCCTCGCGTCCGATGCTGTACTCGACTCTTATACCGTTCTTGATGTTCTTGATCTTGATCTGTCCGCGCATAGCCGACTCTTCGAAGGAATAGAATTCCTTTTCGGTGTCGTTGTCAACGTAACGGATCATGACCTGGGACATGATCTTCTTCTTGGTCGAATCCGACGGTCCCTTCTTTGCGGGATACGTGGCCCCTATGTCGTAGGGGTTCGAGAAGAGGATCTGACCCGAGGCCAGGTCTTTGGTGGCGACCTCGCCGGTGAGTTCGTCTACCCACAGCTGGTAGCCGTCCTTCTCCATCATCATCTCCATCGTCTCGAGTTTTTCCTCGGCGGTGGCGAATTCGAGCGAGAGGTACTGGGCTACAGTCGCTTCGTAGTCGATCTCATCGGTGGGCTTTTTGGTCTGTGAATCGACCTCGAATATAAGGTCGACCGCGTACGCTCCGGCGTCGACAGCCAGCATACTGAAGAGCAGAAGAACGGTCAGAGCGTATACAAATACTTTTTTCATATCATTCTCCTCCTCTCTTTACAGTCGGTAGTTGATCTCGACGAATATGTTCGTGATGAAGCTCACGATCTTTCCGACGAGCGTCGTGAAGAGTATCGCGACGAACATTATGAAAGCCATTGCGACGATCGTGCCTATCGTTGTGATAAAGTTCTTTCCTATTGTATAATCGTGCGTCACCATCATGCCGACGAAGATCAGGAGGAAAGTCCAGATCAGGGCGACGGTGTTGATAAACGAGATAATGTCGAGCTCCTGCTTGAGCGCGATGTTCGAGAAGAGCGTCGTGGGGATGATGGCCAGCGGGATCGGGACCAGCGCGTAGGCTGTCGCCACGAAGATGTCCTTGAAGTTCCCTTCGCCGTCGAACAGTGTCGTAAGGCACCAGTTTCCGACCACCCAGAGCAGGAAGGGGACGATAACGCCCATCGCGCTCCAGGCAAATCCGGAGTAGTAGCCCTGGGGATTCACCAGATACCCCGAACCGATCTCCTGGTAGAAGACAGCAATGATCGCGAGCGCCAGATAGACCAGCGCCGCTCTTACCGATCCGCGCTTCTCATGCTTGAGGTCCCAGTAGCCGTCGAACGGGTGGAAGATCAGGTGGAAGGCGAAGAGCAGTTCCTCTCCGAAGGTGCGCTTCGTTCCCGAGGTCTCGGCTCTCTTGTTCACCTTTCCGGCGAATCTGAAGAAGAAGAACACCGCTGCTATGATCGCTATGATGATCACAGGGATCAGGAGGATGTACTTTGAGATCCAGTCCTTGCGTATCTCCTTGAAGGAGTCGGACCAGCCGTCGGTCGCGTACGCCGCCTTGTAGTAGTCAAGGGCCTCGGTGAATTCGCCGTTGCGGTAGAGCGCGTCGGCGATTCCGATATAAGCGACGTCGAAGTTGGAGTTCCTCTTGAGGATCTCGGTCCAGTCGTCGATCGCCTTGTCGTACTGACGGTCGTTCTGGTTCTTCAGAGCCGTGATAAGAATGTCGCCGTAAGGCTCGCGCTGATATACGGTAATGTTCTTGTTGGTGGCGTCGAGGATCAGCATGCGGCTGTCTGACATGTAGCAGATGGATGTGATGCTGACGAGGTTGCCGAGCTGCGAGCCCGAGTCGCCGAAGGCGAAGAGCAGGTTGCCCTGTTCATCGTAGGTGAATACCTTCTGACGCTTCGAGTCGATGATCGACCATGTGTACTCGGGTCCGACCGCAACGTCGACGATCTTGGAAACGCCGTTTATCGAGCCGTCGGAACGCGAGCCGTTGAATTCGATCTCGCCGGCGGGCGGCCAGAAGCCGTTTCTCATCATGACTTCGTGCCCGGACTTGTTGAGCATCTTGACGGGCAGGTAGTCTCCGGATGAGGTCTTGCTCCTTATGGCGCTGGCGACCTTGTTGTCGGGAATCGAAGAAGTGGTGATATAAATGAAACCCTTGTCATTCATATCGATATTGTTGAACTCGGTGGAGATGTAGGAAGCGCTCTGCGCCTTCTGGTCTTTTGTCATGAGTTTGCGCCAGAGCTTGTCCCATGCCGAGATCGTGACCTTCTGAGCTCCGATGAAGGAGATGAAGGTGCCGTCGTCATCCATGACGATGATGCCCTGATAGGTCGTCGAGGACACGACGTAGATCCTGTTGTAGTCGTCGACGACGAGGGCGACCGGCTTGTAAACGCTGCCGGTGTCGAACAGGCTGGATTCGGGCTCGGGGATGACCTTGATGAATTTGCCTTCAAGGTCGAATGTCACGATGCGGTTCTGGTTGGTATCAGCAACGTAGATCGTATCGTCGGTGACATATGCTCCCGAGGGGGCGTTCAGCGAGTCGGGGATGCCCTGGTCGTTGGTGAATTTCGAGATCTCGAATTTGAGTTTGAAATACCTGTCGAGAACGACTATCCGGTTGTTCGCCTTGTCGGCGATGTAAACGTTGTCGTTCTTGTCCACGAGCAGGTCGCTGGGGCTGTCGAGGTTCTTCTCAAGGCCCATATACGTGCTGTCGATGGCCATCAGGGGCGTGTAGGCGTCCGGTGAATGGAGCGCGGTGCCGTCGATCGAGTACGTGTATGTCTGGTATGTGCGGCCCGCGCTTACCGGGACCGCAAGCACCGTAACGGCAAGGAGAACTACCGCGATGACAGCCGCGAATTTCTTTCCGTTACTAATCATCCTGTTTCTTTCCTCCCCTTCCGTCAGTCAGTCCTTCATTCCGCTCGAACCCATCGTCTCGATGATGTTCGACTGGGTGATGATGAATACCGTTATCGGGACCATCATCATGATGACGGTCGCGGCCGCCGAAGCGCCGGCACGCTTGATACCGCCGGCCGTGATCTGGTGTATCGCGTAGTTGAACGACTTGAGCTGCTCCGAATGGATGTAGATCGAGGCGCCGGCGTTCCACAGATCCTGGAAGCTGTAGATGATCAGCGTCAGCCAGGCGGGCTTGACCATCGGCATCGCTATCGACCAGAATGTGCGGAATTCGGAAGCGCCGTCGAGTCGGGCCGACTCAAGTACGGCATCGGTGACGTTCGATTCCATGAACTGCTTCATCAGGTAGAGCCCGAGGGTGTGGCCGAACGCCGGGATGATCAGAGCCCAGTAGGTGTCGACCATGTGCAGCGCGCTCATGATGATGAAGTTCGTGACGGCGGTGACCGTCTTGTGGAACATCAGGGACGATCTTACGGCCTTGAACATCCACTTGCGGCCGGGGAAAGCCACCTTCGAGTAGGCGTAGGCGGCCATCGAACCGCAGAAGAGGTTTCCGACCGTACCGAATACCGTGATGAATACGGTGTTGAAGATGTATCGCGAGAAGGGCACCCATGAGGTGTTCATGAGCACGAACAGATCCTTGAAGTTGCGGAACGTGGGGTTCACGACATAGAATCTGGGAGGGAACATCCAGAGCTCGTCGAGCGGCTTGAGAGCCTGCATAATGACGTAGAGCATCGGGAGGAACATGAAGGCTCCGAGGAGTACAAGTATGAAAGTGATACCGGCGTCGCCTCCGGCCGACCGGTTCAGCACGACTTTATGTTTTCTTGTTCTAAGTCTTGCCATAACTATCTACCTACCTTTGAGAGCAGCTTCTTGACCAGGGCGTTGGCGCCCATCATTATCGCGAAGAGCACAACAGCGATCGCGGAGGAATAACCGACCTCGAAACGCGCGCCGCCGTAGTCGTTGAGGTGGTGCATGATCGTCCATGCGCAATAGTCGACCGACGGGTTTCCGCAGAGAGCATCGACGACTCCGCCGAAGCCGAATGAGGAGGTGATCGACATGATGGCGCCGAACATCAGCTGAGGTCTCATCGTGGGAAGGGTGATATACCAGAGTTCCTGCCACCTGTTGCGAACGCCGTCGACCGCTCCGGCCTCATAAAGGGTGTGGTCGACGCCCTGGAGTCCCGCGATGAACGAGAGGAAGGCGGTGCCGAGCGAGGTCCACAGGGCAACGACGATACACAGCGGCATTACGTATTTGGCATCCTCGAAGAACTGGATCTCTTCGTTGATCAAACCGAGGTTGAGCAGTGTGGCGTTCACCCAGCCGTACGAGTCTCCCGAGAACAGCGTACCCCAGATGAGGTAGACCTGACCGGAGATCGACGGTGCGTAGAATATAAGTGTCACGACTGCTCTCACCTTGGGTTCGAGCTCGTTGATGAACCAGGCGACCATGAACGACATGAGGTATGAAGCGGGGCCGACGATGCCGGCGAAGATGAATGTGTTCTTCACCGCAAGAAGGAAGATGTCGTCATCCAGGAAAAGCCTGATGTAATTGTCCAGCCAGACGATATGGGGAACCTGCAGCAGGTTGAAGTCTGTGAAGCTGATGACCATGGACACAAGGACCGGAGCGACCGTGAAGAGCAGAAAGACGAGCATGAAGGGCGCTATCATGAGATATCCGACCTTGTTGCGCTTCATCTCTTTCCAGGTCCACTGGGCTCTGGTCATGTCCTTTCGGGAGACAGCTTTTGTTGCTGTTTTTGACATGTGCTTTTTCTCCTTGTTCAGATTCGGTAAGCGATGTCAGTTCGTCGGGTAAGAAGCCTGATAAGACTTCAGACTGTCGGCGCAGGTGACAATGTAGGAGCAGATATCAGAGAATTTCGACGCATCGGCGGCCTTGAGCGCATCACCCGCGGCTCTGAGCGCGCTGATGTAGGAATCGTCGCAATAGGCCTTGAAGGAGGCGTTCTCCTCGATGTCGGAGAGAACTTTCTTTACGGCGTCGATCTGCGTCGCGTAGGTCGAAGCGGTCCCGGCGTCGAGACCGTCGAAGGCCTCAAGGATCATGTCGCGGCGCTTGCTCGCAAGCGTTTGTCCGACCTCGAGAGTCTCGAGTCCGAACTCGGCGCGTTTGCGGGTGATTTCCTTATTAATAATAGTGATGTAGCTCAGCAGTTCGGAGACAGGCTCGGCGCCGTCGTTGTAGGCGGAGAGGAAGGCGAACTTGGTGTAACGTCCGATGATGTAGGAACCGGGATAGTTCGGGATCGAAGCCAGATTCTGGAACTGCGATATCAGAGCCGATCTTTCCTTGTTGGTCCAGGGCATCGTTTCGAGCGCGGTGATGTTCGCCGTGCCGTGCTTGGCCGAGTCGCCGAGGATCGCTATCATCTCGTTGGAGTAGTCGACCTGGCAGTCTTTACCGACATGCCACTTGAGGAACTTCCATGTGCCCTCTTCATCGTCGCATCCGTTGACCATTACGATCGCGGAGACCGTGGAGACCGATACATTGTTGATATACTCTTCACCGGTATCCTTGTCCTTGAGAACGTATCCGGGGACCGGAACGAATTCCCAGGCTCCGCGAAGCTCGGTGGCGAAGACGATCAGGTGGTTGTAGGTGCCGTTGTATCCGGCGATACCGATCGGCATCTCGCCCGTTCTGAAGCGGTTGGTGAAATCGTATTTATAAGGGAAGGAATACATCGTGAACATATTGCACATCGTCTCGAAGGAGTCGAGCGCAAGGTTCGAGTCGAGGTTGATCCTCATGCCGCCGTCGGCGAAGAGCGTGCCGCCCATCTGATACAGGAAGATCTTGTAGTCGTTGGACAGACCGATCGTCATGTTGTTCTGGCTGAGGATAGTGGCGGCCTCCAGAAGGTCGTCCCATGTGTCGAGCGAGGAGATCCCGAGCTCGTACATGATATCCGAACGGATGAACATCATCGGGAAGGACTGTGTCTCGGGCAGTCCGTAATAGTGCATCTCGTTCTGGGCGTCGGGGATCCCGAGGACCAGCATCGCGGCTTCGTTGAACTGCGCGTTGGGATTCCTTATCGGTTTCCCGTCGGCACCGTAGACCGTGTTGAAGTCCTCGTCGACCTTGTAGTAGAGCATATCGGTGAAGCCCTCGTAGTTCTCGATGTCGAGCAGGGCTCCGCGGATAGCATAGTTGATAACGTTGTCTTCGCCGAGGCCGATGTACGCGTCAGGTCCCTGTCCCGCAAGGATCGAAGGAAGCAGAGTTCCTCCTGCTACGAGCTTGAGGTCGACGGTAACGCCGGTGTCCGGGGTGAAGTCGTTGTTGATCAGGTTCCTGATGACCTGGGCCTGGTCACGGCCGTAGGCGTTCCAGACCTGGATGGCGTCGCTGGCATTGACGCTCTCTTCGGTAGCGCCCATGCGGTTGTAGTTCCTGAAGAAGGACTGGATGAAGCTCGAGAACTCGTGAGCGAAGGCCTGGAAGAAGTTGGCCTTGCCGCGCGGGAGCTTTTCGCCGGCGCCCTGGATGACGATAAAGTCGAACTGGAGCGGCTGGGTCTTGGCATTCGACAGCCATGTGCCGAGGTTGCCTATGTAAGACTTCAGCTGCGTCATGTTGCGGGCGATCTCCTCTTCGGGATTGCGGCCCATCTTCTCGAGCAGCCACGACACCTTCTCAAGCGTCGCCACGTTCGAGGACTTGATCCCGGCGAGAGCGGTGAGCTCTTCCGAGATGGCCCGGACGCTGCCAGACTGTCTGATGATATTGATGACGGTGTCGGGCATCGCGGTCGAGAAGGAGTAGTCGCGGGATTCGTCGGGAGACGTACCGGTCAGCCTCAGGATGTTGAGGTAGGCGGCGTTGATCGTGTCGAGCGACGACTGTACCGAGCGGACTATATCGCCCATCGTTCCGAGGGCGACCTCAAAGCGGACGGTGTAGGTCACGCCGGCCTTGAAGAAGAATTCGCACTCCTCGTATTCGATCGAGGTGTTGCCCTTCGCGTCCTTGGATACGGTGCCGAACCTGATCGGCAGCGCGTTCCAGTCGGAATCGTAGTTGAATCTCAGCTCGCGCGCCTCGTCGAATGGAATGCCGTTGTAGTATCCCTTCTCTCCTTCGGCGACGCCGTCGCTGAAGATGTAGAGCACGCGGGACGAATACATGCCGTCATTGACATGCTGCCGGAATCTCGGAACTATCTGATACATACCGTCGGAGCTGACGCTGAAGCGGTATTCGACCCACTGCTGGGATACCTGCCACTTTTCGCCTCCGAGGGTGTTGAGGATGACCCTGTGAGTGTCGGTCGGGCTGTTGACGCCGGACGACCTGTCCTCTATCGGATATATGGTGTTCGTCGAGGTGGCATAGGGATATTCGGCTTCGATCTTGACGACGTCGGTGCCCTTTGCCTCGCCGGCGTACTTCGAAGAGTAGTCGGCGTACGAGATCATCTTCTCGAACGGGACGAGTTCGATGCTCCCGATCGACATCTCGTCGGAGACCGCCTCGAAGGAGAGGATGTTATCGCCCTTCTCGAAGACGAACACGAACGGATCCTTGTAGAAGCCGTCGATGTCCTTTACGATGTACTCCCTCCATTCGGGGGACTGCACTATCGGCGAGCGGATCTCGTTGTTGTCGATATCGGTCTTGAATTTGCGGAGATTGCCGTCCTTCGTGGTCTTGAAGTTCGCTTCGTCATAAACCGTCTTCCAGACCTTGGAAATGCCTATGTTGTAGGCCTCGCTGAAGGGAACGACTCCGTTGATCCTTAAGATCCTCTGGATCGACGTCGAGCTCGAGGAAGTCTCGTTGGGCCAGTATCTGATCTTTATGCAGTATCTGGCCGTCTCGGGGACGCTGATCCTGTAAGCGACGATTCCGTCGGAGGTTGTGTTGAGAGCTTTTTCCCCTTCAAACTCGACGGCCGAAACCTTCGCGGTGGTGTCCGCAGCGTAGTAATCGGTGCCGATGATCTTTACAGAGGAAGAGGCATTGGGGTAGAGCGACTCGTCCGAGTATCTAGAGACATAATCCTCGTACGAGATGGCTTCCTGGAGCTCTTTCGCAGTGGCTATGGCATTGCTGGAATAGGAGATCGAGATCTCCTTGCCGCCGGTCTCGCTTCCGGCTCCGCCGGCGTCGGTAGCCGAAACGGATATGCCGAAGCAGCCTGCGGCGGTCAGCACCGCCAGAAAGAGAGCCAGGCCCCGCTGGAATTTCTTGGTCATGAATGATTCCTCCCGGGTAATTTATGTATATATAATATAATATCACAAAATCCGCAAATGTCAAGTCTGCGGGCAAAAAGCTTATTTATAAATAAGTCCGGCCGGAATGCCGAATTTTCAAGACCGATTCAGGCCGTCGTCTGACTGCGTCACACCTTTGGACACATCGGGACTCGACTTTTAATGACAGCAAATTGACGAAGCGGATCTTATTAGTAATTACAATTTACCGCGAATCAAAAAACGCCCCTATATCGGGCGCTTTTTTCACAAATCTGCTACATTTTTCACTCATAAAGGTAAATTATAATTACAATGCGGCCGCAATATCATTGCGGCCGCAACTTTTTTTGGCCTCCGAACGTTGTCCCGAAGCCCGGCTGTTTGTTTTCTTTGTAAAAAATGACCAAAAATTGTGACTTTTTCATGAACAGGCCGTTTTTGCGGCCTTTCCGGGTCGATCCGCTCCCTTTTCTACCCTTCCGCGACGGCGGAGGCAAGATCCTCCGTCTCTGCCGCAGCTGTCGTCTGAGCCTCTTCGTCCGGGTCGAGAAGTGCCTTCAGCATCCTTATGTCTGCTATCCCATCGATGCGCTGCGCGCTGTAGGACGGTACGTAATCCGAGTCTTTCGCCGATTCCGAGAGTTCCCTCTCCCTCGCGTAGCTGTCGTCGGAAATGAAATACCATCTGTTGCGACCTGTGATGAGAACGATGCGCCCGAGACTGCCGGTGGCGACCGCCGACCCGCCGAGGCAGGTCCGCACCCTGAACACGCGGAAGCCCGCGATACCCCCGGAATCGATACCGATCGCGCCTCCGGCCGCCTTCTTCTCTTCCGCCGTAGCATAGTCGGAGGGGACGAACGTCGCGGGCGAGTCCTTCGATTCCGCGATGGCTTCCACGGCTCCGATGACCCCGCGGTCGTCGGTCCTGTATCTGAAGGAGTTGAATGACAGAGCGGTGATCCCGCCTTCGGGATCGACGTCCTCCAGTCTCCCGCTCTCCGAGTAGAGCACGGGGCCTCGCTCGCCGACAAGGGCGTAATAGAGTTCCTTCGTATCGTTCTTCACGCGATAGAGCGGCGCTCCGGTGAGGCTGCCGCCGACCTTGCCGACGAATTCTCCGAGTTCGAACAGAAAGCTCTCCTCCTCTTCGCCGTCTCCGGCCGTTTTCACCGCTTTGTAGGTATCGACTCCGACTATTATCTCGTCGATGCTCTCGCCGTACTCCGCGACGTGCCTATTCTCTTTTTTCCACTTCACGTATCCGCGCACCGCGAAGACGGCGGGGATGATCAGAAGCAGCATTATCACAGCTGCGGCTCTTTTCGTCATTTCTTTTTCCTGTCGAGGAAGGGTATTCTGATCTTTGGCTCCTTCCCTTCCTTAATCCTCTTGATGTTCTCCCTGTGTCCGAAGACCACGAGGAAGGCTATGACCGCGGCGATCGGCATCCGTATTCCCGCTGACGCCCCGCTTTCGAAGAAAACGGCGTAGACTCCGTATAAGAACAGCGGCATGGTCAGCGCCGACATCACCGACGCCATCGACACCATCCGGGTACCGACGAGCACCGCGGCGAAGACCGCCAGAACGATGACGAAGACCAGCGGATCTGTAAGCAGCAGCATGACTCCGCACACGAGAACTCCCTTTCCGCCGCGGAAGCGGTAGTAGACCGGGAACATGTGTCCGAGCACGCAGAAAAGTCCTGCGACCCACGATCCGGTGTATCCCAGCGCGGCGTAGCCGGCGGCGACCGAGATAACGGTCTTTCCGGCGTCGCCCGCCAGTGTCAGCAGTCCCGCCGACCTGCCGAACGTCCGGAACATGTTGGTCATGCCGGCGTTCCCGCTGCCGAGTTCGCGGATGTCGGTCCCGAACAGCTTCTTCGAGATGATTATCGCCGGGCTGATGCTGCCGGTAAAGTATCCCGCAGCGGCGCATATGAGCACGCCGAGTCCTATGAGCAGCATCCCTCCGGTGCCGCTCTTACCCGTCGCGGCGATGCCGAGGAAGCCGCTCTCGATGATCTGACGGAATTCCATCCCTGGCTTCCCGATCTTTATCAGAGGCCGAGGAACGCCGCTCCGATGATCCCGGCGTCGTTGCCGAGCTCGGCGATCCTGATCCGGGTCTCCTTCACGATGCCTCCGCCGTACTGCTCCTTGCGTATGATGGGCAGCAGAGGCTCGAGGAGCGCGTCCTTCTCGTTCGAGATACCGCCTCCGATCGATATGACTTCGGGCTGGAAGATGTTGACTATATTTGTTAGTCCGCAGGCAAGGTACCGCGAGTAGACGTCGACCACCTCAGCCGCGGCTTCGTCGCCGGCGCGCATCGCCTCGTAGGCCGTCCTGGCCGAGACCTTGCCGCGCTTCGCGGCGAACTCTGTCATCTTCGTCGGTCTCCCGGCGGCTCTGCACTCTTCGATCTTCTCCTCGGTCATGGCGGTCAGGGCGGTCGCCGAGCTGTATGCCTCCCAGCACCCGCATCTGCCGCAGGAACACTTCCGCCCTCCGGCCCGGATGACGATGTGCCCCAGCTCACCGCCGGCGTAGTTGAAGCCCGACTGGACCTTGCCGTCGATGATTATGCCTCCTCCGACGCCTGTGCCGAGCGTTATCATCACCGAATTCGAGGTTCCCTTCGCGGCGCCCGCGACGGCCTCGCCCCATGCGGCGGCGTTGGCGTCGTTCTCCACCCTGATGTTATCGACGGGAAAGCGCTCACGCAGCATCGACGCTATCGGGAACCTGCGGAAAGGCAGATTGTTCGCGTATTCGATGACTCCGTCGTCGTGATTCGCGATGCCGGGGCTGGCGATGCCCACCGCGGCGATGTCGCCGGTATCCAGGCCTGCCTCCGAGACGAGCCTGCGGCAGGCTGCGGCCATATCGTCGACTATGCATTCGGGAGCCCTCGACGCTCCGGTCGGGACGCTCACCTTCGATATGATCCTCATGTCCTCCGAAACGAGGCCGGCGGCGATGTTCGTCCCGCCGAGATCGATTCCAATTCTGTACATCTTTTTTCTCCGTTCCTGTATGAGCCTTGCAGTTCCGTACGCCCCGTCGCGCGGCGCGCACGCGCATGGACAGATATGAAAAGGACCTCCGTACCCTGTATGCCGGGACGGCGCGGGCGGGGGTCCTTTCCGGCAGTCTCAGACCGCCTTCTCTATGTTGTCGGCAAATGTTTCCCTGAGAGTGATGTCGGCTCCGAGTCCGCGCAGCTTGCCTACGATGTCGTCGTAGCCGCGCTCGATCGTCTCGACGCCGGTGATCTCGGTAACGCCCTCCGCCGCGAGTCCTGCAATGATCAGCGCCGCTCCCGCGCGAAGGTCCACCGCCTTCACCGGAGCACCGGTGAGACCGGGCTTTCCGATGACCGTCGCGGTCCTGCCCACGACCTTTATCTCCGCGTTCATTTTGACCAGCTCGTCGACGTACCTGAACCGGTTGTCGAAGACGCCCTCTGTTATCACCGACGTCCCGTCGGCGGTCGCGAGCAGCGCGCCGAACTGCGGATGCATGTCGGTCGGGAAGCCGGGGTAGAAGTAGGTCTTGATGTTCGCCCTGTTCAGCCTCGACGTCCTCGAGACGGTTATGCAGTCGTCGCCCTCGTCGACGCCCGCGCCCATCTCGATGAGCTTTGCGGTGACCGTCTCGAGGTGCTTTGGTATGACGCCGCGCACCGTCACTCTGCCGCCGGTCGCTGCCGCGGCGACCATGTAGGTGCCCGCCTCGATCATGTCGGGTATGATGGTGTATGTGCATCCGTGGAGCTTCTCGACTCCGGTGATCTTTATGAAAGACGTTCCTGCGCCGCTGATCCTTGCGCCGCACATGTTGAGGAAGTTCGCGAGGTCGACGATATGCGGCTCCCTCGCCGCGTTGTCGATCGTGGTCCTGCCCCTTGCGAGCACCGCGGCCAGCATCACGTTGATGGTGGCTCCGACAGACGCGATGTCGAGATATACCGACCCGCCTCTGAGCCCGCCTTTGCCGGCTACCACGTGGTTGCAGCCGTTCTCGACCGAAGCCACGGCTCCCAGTGCCTCGAAGCCCTTGATGTGCTGGTCGATCGGACGCACGCCGAAATCGCATCCGCCCGACAGGCCGACGAGCGCCTCGCCGAATCTGCCGAGTTCGGCGCCGAGCAGGTAGGTGGACGCGCGCAGCTTCGAAACCATGTCGCCGCACGTGTTCACCGGCAGGAAATGCCGCGTGTCCACCCTGACGGTGGTCTGGTTCAGCCTCGTAACCTGAGCTCCCATCGACTCGAGTATCTTCAGAGAAAGATTGACGTCGGTCACGTTGGGAAGGTTCTCGAGAGTACACTCGTCCGCCGTCAGGATGCTGGCGAACACTATCGGGAGAGCGGCGTTCTTCATACCGCTCACGAAGATGTCGCCCCGAAGCTTCCTTCCGCCGTTTATTATTATTTTCTTCATTGATCGCACCTTAAATCCGCCCGGAAAAACTGACGGGCTGTCGTGGTCTCCGCCGCTACTCACTCTGCCGGGTTCGGCCGCAGACACTATATTTTATCATATATTGCCGAAAAAATAAAGTGTTTTTCTCCGTTTTTTACAAAAAAATGAATAAAAAACGAATATAATTTGCCCTGACATTCCCGGCAGGCGCAAAAGATCTCCCCTCCCTTGACTTTTTTCCCCTCCGCGAGTATAATAATACCCGTAAATCCCGACATCAAGGAGAACCCGGAAAAATGGAAAGAAAGACATACAAAATGAAGATAGCGGGCCTCGACCGCGAGCTCCCGCTCTGCCCGCTCAACGAAAAACTCCAGATAGGGGCTTTCGTGATCTTCGGCGATCCCGAACTCACCACCGCCTGCGCGGCGGAGCTGCTGCGCCGCGCGCCCGAGTACGACTACGCCATCACTGCCGAGGCCAAGGGCATCCCGCTGGTCCACGAGATGGCAAGGCTCGACGGAAACCGCAAGTACTTCCTCGCGAGGAAGGCGGCAAAGCTCTATATGACAGACGTCTTCGAGTTCAGGGTGCGCTCGATCACGACCGCCCGCGAACAGGTGCTCTATCTCGACAGGGCGGACGCCGAACAGATGAAGGGCAAGAGAATACTTATCGTCGACGACGTGGTCTCGACGGGCGAATCGCTGCACGCGATCGAAGAGCTCGTAAGAGCCGCCGGAGGCATCATCTGCGGCAGGATGACCATCCTCGCCGAAGGCGACGCCGCCTCGCGCGACGACCTCGTCTACCTCGAAAAGCTCCCGCTTTTCGACAGCGAAGGCAACCCGATCGGCTGACCTGATCCGAAAAACAGAAAACGCGGTAAAAGGCCGCGTTTTCTTTTTCGTCAGTTCTTAATGTGCGGCGGGCGGCTCTCTTCCGGGCGTACAGCACGGCCGTGATACTGTGTGCGGAGTCAGTCAGTCGTTCGCTCCCCCGGAGGTCAGTCAGAAACTCTCAGACTCGAACGCGGTCCACGGCACGTCGATGCCGGTCTCTCCCGCGAGCAGCCTTCCGATATGGTGGAGCATCGGGAAATCGGAGGGATCGGCCCTCCCCGCCTCCTCGAGAGCGCACACCGCCTCGGCGGTGCGGGCAGCTATGACGGTCGACTCGAGCGTCACTCCCGCGAGTATCTTCTTTGCCTCTTCGAAGCTCTTCCCCTCTCCCAGGAGTATGCCGAGCTTTCTGGTGCGCCCGCCGAAGACGGTGACGTAAAGGTCGCCGGCTCCGAGGGTTATGTTGTCCTCTCCGCCTTCGCAGAAGGCGAGCAGCCGGCGCATCTCCTTCACCGCCTGTCCGAAGAGGGCGGCCTGGGAGTTGTAGTGCTCGAATTCCCTGCCCTCGCGCCTGTAGGACATGCCGATGGCGAGCGAGATGCCGAGAGCGTAGGCGTTCTTCAGCGCGACGGCGCACTCGACGCCGCGGACGTCGGTCGAAAGGCTGACGAAATAGTAGTCTGACTCAAAGAGCGCGCGGATCGCTTTGAGCAGCTCCGGCTTGCGTCCGCAGAAAGTGACGCAGCTGGGGTCGCGGTCGGCCAGCTCGTACGAGGTGCAGGGGCCGCCGACGGCACAGAAATCGATCTTTTTGCCGAGCTTCGCCGCAGTCTCCTCCATCTTCTCGGGATATGAGATCATCGCTCCGCCGCCGGTGTGCAGCATGCCCTTGGTGATCGAGAGCACCGGAATGCCGTCGGGAAGTCTCGGGATCATCTCTCCGATGAACCAGTCGAGCCCGAAGCTGCTGACGCCGCATATGAAGAGGTCGGTACCGGGGACCGCCCTGTCGAATTCGTCAACGGTGTAGTATTCGTAATTTTTCCCGCCTTCCGGGAATGGGCGCTTCAGCGTGAGATGCTCGCCCGTTTTTTTCGCGTGGGCGATGATAGCGCCGTCAAGGGGTGAGCCCACGAGTCTGATGCGGCAGCCGTTTTCAGCCGCCGGCCAGGTGATGGCGCTTCCCATCATTCCGCAGCCGATGACGGTGATCACCGGAGCTTTTCCGCTTTTGCCGAGTTTCATTATAAAAATATCTCCTTTGAGAGTGGATTTACCTGATAATTATACCTCATAACCGGGCTTTTGTAAACTCTTTTTCGGACATCGCCGCCCCTCCGTTCATCCGTTTGTCTTGCATTTCGGATGATTTTGTTTTATAATATACAAAAATGCGCTCTCGCCTCCCGGCTGCCGCCGGACGGCGGGCGCAGATCCGATACGGAGGCCGAATGGAAAGAAAAAAGATTTCCGCCGCGGGGAATTCCCGGGCGGCATTCATCGGGAGGAGCCTGCTCTCGCTGCTCCTGTGCGCGGCGCTCGCGCCGGCCGCGGGCTGCGCCCGGGGCGCACTGCCCCCCGAGACCGGGAGCACTGAAGACACGTCAGATACCGCGGAGGCTCCCTCTGCCAACGTCACTGAGGAGGAAACGACGGCTGCGGCGGATGAAACGACTGCTCCGTCGGACGACGGAACGTACTCCCTTGACGGCAGGCGCGTCATCTTCATCGGCAACTCGATGATATACTTCGGAGGCGTCGTGTCCAAGGGCGGATACCGCGGGCGCGACACCGGCTGGTTCTACCGCATCTGCCGCGAGAACGGCGACGACACCGAGGTCATCGACTGCACCTACGGCGGGCATCACCTCTACGACTACACCGAGGCCGGCTGCCGTACGAAGGGCTGCGACGTCGGAATCGGCGGCGACCTGCTGTCGGGACTCGATCTTTCGTCGTTCGACGTCGTGTTCATATCCGAATCGGGCGACAACAACGCGAATTTCGTACGCGATGTCGAAAACGTGATGAAGCGCTTTCCCCGCCCCGACACAAAATTCGTCTACATGTGCCACACATACAGCTATTCGTCCGGACACACGAAAGTCACAGGCAAGCTCGGCGAGCTCCGCGACATGGGAGTGATCATCGCCGACTGGGGCCACGTCTGCTTCGACATATACAAGGGCCTCGCGAAGATCCCGGATTCCGTGATAAAGTACGAAAAGAACACTTTCGTAAACAAGACGTCATCCGACGGCCACCACCCGAATCCGCTCGCCGGGTATGTCGCGACGCTCACCTGCTATTGCGCGGTCACCGGAAAGAGCGCGGTCGGTATGGATCCCCTGAGCTTGCGCAAGGTTTCTTTCGGAGCCGGCGTGCCGTTCGACAGCTATGCGGCAAAATACTACACGGCCGGCTCCAGCAACTTCGCCGAGGTGTTCGACTCTCCGGCGGACATCGCAGGCATACAGAAACTTGTGGACAAGTATGTCGCGAGGTGGAAATGAAGATAGGAACTTATGTTGTAAAAGGGCCCGGCACGGCGGAGGAAAGGCTGCGCGTCATAAAGGAGGCGGGATTCGACTTCGTCTGCCTCTCACGCTCGATGTTCACGGGCAGGGGCGCGACCCCCGAGCTCTGCAGGCGCGTCGGCATCCCGTTCGACAACGTCCATCTGACCTGCTCCGATACCTCCCTCATCTGGTTTCCGGGCGAAGAGGGCGAGGCGATCTGCGGACGGTACTGCTCCGAGATAGAGCAGGCCGCCGCCGCGGGGGTTAAGACGGGCATCGCGCATGTCACATGGAAGCGCCTTCCCCTCCCGCCTGACGACCCGTCGGATGGACTGCGCAGATACGAAAAGATATGGAACACCGCGAGGAAGTGCGGATTTACCGTGGCAGTCGAGAATTCGGCCCACGCAAAGCCGCTTCGCGATGTGCTCGACCGCTTCGGAGACCCCTTCCGCTACTGCTTCGACAGCGGACACCGCAACTGCTTCACTCCGGTAGAAGATTTCCTCGCGGATTACGGAGGACGGCTGGCCGCGACGCACCTGCACGACAACGACGGCTCGACCGACCTTCACATGCTGCCTTTCGACGGCCGCATCGACTGGGACTCCGTCGCGAAGGCGCTTGCCGCGACTCCCTCGGGCAGGGAGAAGATCTGCGCCGAACTCGTCGCGCCCTACGGCGAGGAATACCCCGGCATGACGGCAGAGCAGATCGCACAGAGCATGCGCGGCATGGAGGCGGTACGCCGCGGAGACGGAGAATTCTCCGACGGAACCGTGAGATTCTACAACGGGATCCCCTACGAAAAGATCATATCCATGCTGTACGGGCGCATGAAAAAGCTCGGGGATATGATAGACGCCTGCGCCGCCGGCAGCAAATAAAGCGCCTCTCATCCGGATGTTCCGTCCGGCATGACGCCGCGCCGGCACCGCGGAATACGCCGCGTGTAATGCATTATCAGACATATAAACAATAAGAAGGAGACCGCCGGTATGATATCCGACAGACCCAAGGCAACATATGATTTCCGCAAGGACAAACTGCTCGTAAAGATATACGAGAACCGCAGGAGGATGGGCAGGGCTGCCGCAGGCGACATCGTCCTCTGCATCGACATGCTGCTCCGCACGAAGGAGGAGATCAACATCATCTTCGCCGCGGCGCCGTCTCAGAACGATGTTCTCGCCTCGCTGGCCCGCCGCGAGCTCGAGTGGGGGCGCATCAACGCCTTTCACATGGACGAATATATCGGACTCTCTCCCGACGCCCCCCAGGGGTTCGGCAACTTCCTCACCGAACACCTGTTCGGACTCGTGGGATTCAAGAGCGTCAACCTTATAGACCCGTCGGCGAAGGATCCCTACGCCGAGGCAGAGAGATACTCGAAGCTGCTCGCCGAACACCCCGCGGACATCGTTGTGATGGGGATCGGCGAGAACGGCCACATAGCCTTCAACGACCCGCCGGTGGCCGATTTCTACGACACCGCGACGGTAAAACCGGTCCCGCTCGACCCCGTCTGCCGCATGCAGCAGGTGAACGACGGCTGCTTCTCCGACATCTCCGAGGTCCCGACTCACGCGCTGACGCTCACCGTCCCGGCGCTCGTATCCGCCCCGTACCTCTTCTGCGTCGTTCCGGCGAAGACAAAGGCCGCCGCGGTGCTCGACACTCTCACATCCGACATAGGCGAGCACTGCCCCGCCACTATACTCCGGACCCGCAGGCTGGCGAAGATGTATCTCGACCCCGACAGCGCCTCTCTCCTTCCCGAATCAATAACCGGAAAGCACAAATGAGCAGATTCGCGATAAGGTCGGACAGGACGGTATTCCCTGACTGCGAAAGGCCGGGGTTCCTTACCGTCGGAGGCGGCAGGATCCTGTCGTTCTCCGCCGCTCCTCCCGGGGAGAACATCCCCGTATACGATTTCGGAGAGTCATACGTGCTGCCCGGGTTCGTCGAGCTGCACACGCACGGCGCGGGAGGACACCCCTTCCTCACCTCCGACCCGCGGGAGATAGCCGCCGGCTGCGCCGTACATCTGCGGCACGGCGCGACGACTGTCCTCCCGACCGTTTCGGCTGCCCCATTCCCCGCGATGCGGGCCGCGACGGCCGCCGTATCGACGGCGAAGAAAGAGCTCATCGGAGGAGGAGGGGGAGGACCGAGGATCCCCGGAGTGCATCTCGAAGGTCCGTATCTCTCGGAGAAGCAAAGCGGCGCGCAGTCGACCGATTTTCTCACTCCCCCCGTACCGTCCGACTATGTTTCGCTCGCGGACGCTTTCCCGGGCGACATAGCAAGATGGACATACGCCCCCGAAAAGGACAGTGACGGAAGCTTCTGTTCCTTCCTCCGGTCCCGCGGGATCCTCGCTTCCGCTGGACACACCGACGCCGTCCTCGGCGACATGGAGCGGGCCGTCGCGTCCGGATGCCGGCTCGTGACGCATCTTTATTCTTGCACCTCGACGGTGACGAGACACGGCGGCTTCCGCTCTCCCGGGGTCATCGAGTCCGCCTTCATCATCGACTCCCTTTACGCCGAACTCATCGGCGACGGCAAACACCTGCCGGCCGAACTCGTGAAGATGACGGTGAAGATCAAGGGACGCGACCGCGTGATCCTCGTCAGCGACTGCCTCGACATCGCCGGGACGGATATCAGGGAGGGCGAGATGAGCGGCGTACCTTTCATCGTGGAGGACGGAGTGTGCAAACTCCGGAGCCGCGAGGCGTTCGCGGGATCGGTCGCCCTGTCGGACAGGATATTCGCGTTCGCGGTGGGCGAATGCGGCTTCTCTCCGTCCGACGCGTCGGTCATGATGTCGAAGAACCCGGCGGAGCTCATCGGCCTCGACGCCGGTGTCCTTGCTTCGGGGAAACTCGCGGACATCACCGTCGTGGATCCCGGTCTCCGCGTTTGCGCCGTTTTCACGGAGGGACGCAGGTCGGTATGACGGCCCGCAGCGAAAACAGCCCCTGCCGGCAGGCAAGCCGGACAGGGGCTGTTTTTTATTAATTTCTTCGGTAAATCTGAAGTTTTTTCTTTGCGGCCGCTTCTGCTCTGCCGGGCGCGGTCACTTTTCGTACGCGCGGAGCTCGTATACAGCGGCGTCGGGCGCCCCGTGAGTCGAGAGCACCCGGAGCACAACGGCGTCGCATTCTGCCCCGCAGGCATCGTGGACGCGGTGTCTCCGGCAGTTTCCGCGGACTTCGAGCGTGCGGACGGCCTTTCCGTCCTTCTCGAAGATCACGTCGTAATCCTTCACGATCTCGGGATGCACTCCCGGAAGCTGCTGTTTCTGGCGGTTCGGTGCCATGGTGACCCTGACCGGATGCGAAAAGTCTGTCATGAACGTGACTCTCACCTCGGACAGGCAGACAGTCCTCCCGAAGCCGGCTCTGAGCGTCTCTCCGCCCGCGCGTATTCCGTCCGACTCCCAGCGGTGGCTCTCGCCGCCCAGTTTGCGCGACGTTCCGTCGGCGACCTTTCCGGGTTCGCAGCCAGGCTTCCACGAGCTTGCCGTTACCTCGGCGCCGCGTATGAGGTCGAGAGGATCGGTGTTTTTGATGTCGGGCAGGTAGGCGTCGTTCTTCAGCAGCATCTGCTGCAGCTCGCCGATATGAGGAGCGAGACCGCGGGGATCGACACCGTATCTCAGGCAGAGTGCGGCGGCGTCTCCGACCGCCTGGCCGCCGACGGCGCAGCAGCCGAGGATCCTCGTCGAGCAGAATGCCATCTTAGTCGCGCTGATGTCGCGGCCGGCGAGGAAGAGGTTGTCTATGTTCTTTGAGTAGTAGCACCTGTAGGGGATCGAATAGACGCCGTCGAAATAGCGGCAGTCGCCCGACGGCAGCACATCGGTATCGAGCAGGCCGTGCGGGCAGTGGAGATCGACGCACCATCCGCCGTACGCGACGGCGTCGTCGAATCTGCGGTTCGCGAGAATATCGGTCTCGTCGAGGACGTAGTCGCCGATGAGTCTGCGCGACTCGCGTGTGCCGGGCAGCATGCCGACCCATTCGAGCGCGTAGTTTTCGGCTCCGTGGTCGCCGCCGTTCTTGATGTGATCCCAGATGCCGTAGAGCGCCGCGACGAGGTCGTCGCGGATCTCCTCGTATTCGGTGATTATGTCGTCGCCCTCTCCCATGAGTTCGATCCAGAAGTATCCGTAATCGATACCGCGCGCGGATATACCTCCGGTCCGCTCGTTCTCCTTCGGATCCTTCGAGGCCGAGAAATCTATTTTCATCGTTGCGCTGTGCATGCGGTAGCGGAGGTCGTGCTCTGTGTATTTCTTCGCGAACGAAGGAGGCGTGAAGGGGACCGGATGTCCCATGTTGCGCGCCCTGAACATTATGGTGTTGCCCATGCGCTCATTGTTGCCCTTCTCCGGAGCGTCGATCTCGCCGGTCTCGGCGGCCGACTCGCTCCCCTGCCTGTATTCGGCTCCGGCGTAGTAGCCGAGCGTGCCGTTGCCGGTGGCGTCGACGAAAAGCTTTCCGGATATCCTGTATCGCATCTCCGTCGTCTCCTGCACGCAGAGCACCGAAGTAATGCGGTCACCGTCGGTCTCGCAGTCGTACATGACGGTGTTGAGCATAAGGGTGAGGTTCTTCTCTTTCTTTGCCGCCTCAAAGAGGATCATGTCCCAGACCGAATAGCTGAACTGGGGGTTTCGCGCCTTGTTTTCGAGCATGAGTTCGTATACGAGTCCGCTCTCGGCGAAATCGGGCTGCCTGAGGCTCTGGTCGGCTCCTGAGATGTGCACTCTTATCTCGCTCGACGCGTTCCCTCCGAGCACGGGGCGTGCGTGTATGAGGCAAACGTTCACTCCTGCCCTGGCGGCCTCTATCGCGGCGCAGAGCCCCGCCATTCCCCCTCCGACTACAACGAGGTCGTATTTTTTCTCCGAAAACCTTTCGGCGGTCCTTTTCATTCCGATCTTCCTTTCCTGAGCATCAAATGCCGTCTATAATTATACAATACAAACGGGGATCGGTCAACAAAAAACTCCCGCTCTCTCTCCCGTAAGACGGCGCGCGGGCATCAAACGAGCGGAAACCGGCCCCCGAAACGCGCTTTTTATTGACAATTTATGTATTATACAGTATAATAAAATTTATTCTGCCGCCGCCGGCTGTCCGGCATGCCTGCCCATCCGGAATCGAAGGAAAAAGCAGGAGGACAGGACGGAACGGCGGACGGAACGCAGTGTGAACGGAGATCACGGACAATGAGATTTATCGTGAGCGACAGGCCCGGCGGAAAGCCGGTCATAGCCGTATCGGCGGGCGAACTCTGCCCGCTCGACCGGCTGCTTCCGCTGCCTGCCGGCGACGTCCGCAGGCTCTCCGGCATGCTGCCGGTGTCGCCGTCGCGGAGGATCGGGTGCGACATCGAAAAGGACGGTACCGTCTTCCGGATCTACGGCACCGCGGACGGGGTCATCGACGGTCAGGGCGGGGATCCCCCGGCCGTGGCCGAATTCCGGACGTCGGGCCGCGCCGGCCAGCCGTCCGACCGCTCGCTGCTCTTCGCGTACATGCTCTGCCGGAATCTCGGCGCGGAAAAGGCGGGGATAACGGTCTTTTCGACCGACCGGGAACTCTCTGCCGTGTCCGAACTGTCAGAAAAGACTTATGCCGCCGGAGAACTGGAAAAGCGCGTCGACGCTATGCTCGCACGTGCTCTCCCGGCGGCGAGAGACCTGGCGCAAAGAAGCGTAAGAAGAGCGGCCTCCGGCGGAAAAGCCCCTTTCAGATTTCCCTTTCCCTCACTGCGCGAAGGCCAGCGGGAGCTGATCGAGAACGTATACACCGCCGTGAAGAACGGCGAGCGGCTCTTCGCCGAGGCCCCGACGGGCATCGGCAAGACGGTGTCGGTGCTGTACGGCGCCGCCAGGGCGCTGTACGCCATGGGCGAGGGAAAGATCTTCTACCTCACCGCGAAGAACAGCACGACGCGCGAGGCTTTCACAGCCGCCGCGGCGCTCGACCGCGCCGGAGCCGACATGCGCACGCTGGTGCTCGCCTCGAAGGAGCAGATCTGCCCGTTTGCGAAGGGAGCGGACCGTGATACCTTCGTTTGCGACCCCGAGACCTGCCCCCTCATGAGGAACATGACGGCGGGAGAACCGGCGGCACTGTCTTCGCTTTTATCGAAGTGGAAGGGATTCACGCCCGGCGCAGTCGCAGGAGCCGCGGCGGAGCACGGGATCTGCCCGCACGAGCTGTCGCTCGACCTGTCTGGCTTCTGCGACCTCATAATCTGCGACATAAATTACGCCGTGAGCCCCGCCGTGAGGCTGCGGAGGTACTTCGGATCGGAGCGGGCGGCGGAGGAAAAATTCATTTTTCTCTCCGACGAGGCGCACAACCTGCCCGACCGGGCGCGCGACACCTTTTCGGCCGAACTGCGGCCGGAGGACACGGCGGCGCTCGAGAGCCTGCTGCCTGAAACGGCCGGAGCCGCTGCCGTGCCGGGGCCCGGCGCTCCGCGCGGCGGTACTGACAGACGGAACCGTCAGGATCAGGATGAGCCGGCACCGGCCGCATCACTCTCCACCCTGCTTGCCGCGCTCAGGACATCGCTCGAGGGGCTCGCCTCATTCTGCGGCGACACTTCGGTAAAGGACGAGAACGGCGACGTTTCAGGCTATTTCTGCGGCTCGGAGCCGCCCGCTGCCGTCGATGCCGCCGTGCGCGCCCTGCTTCCGGAACTGCGGCGCTTCAGGGCGGCGCACAGAGGCGAGAGGGAGCTCTCCGCGGCAGCCTCGTCGCTCGCAAGGAAGTGCACGTCGTGGCTCGACGCCTCGTCCGCGTTCGACCGCAGATACCGCACTTATATCTCGATAGACAGGGGGGCCCTCTGCGCCAGGCTCTACTGCCTCGACCCGTCCGGAAGGCTCGGGGAGGCCCTTTCGGCATCCTGTTCCTCGGTATTCTTCTCGGCGACGCTCACCCCGCCCGACTACTTTTCCGACCTGCTGGCCGGAGGAGGCGGACGGAGCCTGTCGCTCCCTTCGCCCTTCCCGAAGGAGAACCTTTTCGCCGCCGCCTATACCGCGCTCGACACCAGATGGGAGTCGAGGGACAGTTCCGGCAGCGTGAAGAAGGCGGTTGCCGTCATCGCGGCCGCCTGCTCGGCGAAAAAGGGCAACTACATCGTGTTCTTCCCGTCGTACCGCTATCTCGACAGGGTCTATGCCGCTTTCACCGAAAAGTACCCGAAGGTGGCGACGGCCGTACAGCGGCGCGGCTCCGGCAGGGGCGAGGGCGTCTCGCGCTTCATCTCCTTCTTCACCGACGACGACCGGCTGAAGGTCGGCTTCTGCGTGCTCGGCGGAGCCTTCTCGGAGGGAATCGACCTGCCGGGGCGGAAGCTCATCGGCACCGTGATCATAGGAGTCGGCCTGCCGGGCATATCTGCCGAGCGGAACATGATCCGCGAATACTACGACAGCCGCTCGGAGTGCGGATACGACTACGCCTACACGTATCCGGGGCTCATCCGTGTGCTCCAGGCCGCCGGCAGGGTGATACGCAGGCCCGACGACAGAGGCGTCGTGATACTGGCCGACGACAGGTACGCCGACCCGAAATACCGCTCCCTCATGCCGCCGCACATGTCGGAGATGAGATACACGTCAGACATCCTCTCGCTCCAGGCCGGCCTGCGAAGCTTCTGGAACGGCGAAAAAATGCCGCTTTCCGAATAATTTTTGAATTATTCCCGCAAAACACTTGTAAAATAATCGCTAATATGCTATAATATGGCCCGTGTGTCGGGCTGAATCTGCATTTTTCCGCGTCAGAAAAATGCAATATCGACAAAAAACAGAAAAGGAACCGACAAAAAATGAAACGAACCACCGTAAAACAGATCTACGAGACGCCCGAACTCTTCGGCGGAAAGACCGTAACGGTCGCCGGCTGGGCCAGATCGATAAGAGCCAGCAACAACATAGGTTTCCTGACTCTCAACGACGGCTCCTGCTTCGCCTGCATACAGGTAGTGCTGGAGGCTGACAAACTGCCCGGATACCAGAACGCGGTGAAGCAGAACGTGGGGGCGTCGTTCATATGCACAGGTGTCATCGCGCTGACTCCCGGAGCTCAGCAGCCCTTTGAGATGAAGGCCGAAAAGGTCGAACTCGAGGGGGCGTCGACGCCCGATTACCCGCTTCAGAAGAAGCGCCATTCGCTCGAATATCTCCGCACCGTGGCGCATCTGCGCCCGCGCACGAACACCTTCAACGCCGTCTTCAGAGTTCGCTCCGAGGTGGCGTATGCCATACACACCTTCTTCCACGACCGCGGATTCGTATACGTGCACACCCCGCTCATCACCGGCTCCGACTGCGAGGGTGCAGGAGAGATGTTCAGGGTCACGACGCTCGATCCCTCCGATCCGCCCCGTCTCCCCGACGGCAGCATCGACTGGTCTTGTGACTTCTTCGGAAAAAAGACCGGCCTCACAGTCTCGGGACAGCTGAACGTCGAGACCTTCGCGATGGCTTTCGCGAACGTATACACCTTCGGGCCCACCTTCAGGGCCGAGAGGAGCTACACGCAGCGCCACGCCGCCGAATTCTGGATGGTCGAGCCCGAGATGGCATTCGCCGATCTCGGAGACTATATGAACACCGCCGAGGCAATGGTCAAGTACGTCATAGGACAGGTCCTCGAAAAATGCCCGCAGGAGCTTGATTTCTTCAACAGATTCGTCGATCCGGGACTCGTGGAACGCCTGCGGCACGTCGCCGGATCGGAGTTCGCCAGAGTCAGCTACACCGAGGCGATAGAGCTCCTTGAGAAGAGCGGACACAGATTCGACTACGCCCCGAAGTGGGGCATCGACCTGCAGACCGAGCACGAGAGATACCTCACCGAGGAGATCTTCCGCCGTCCTGTCTTCGTGACCGACTACCCCCGCGAGATCAAGGCATTCTACATGCGCCAGAACGACGACGGAAAGACCGTCGCGGCTGCCGACATGCTGGTGCCCGGGATCGGAGAGCTCATAGGCGGCTCACAGCGCGAAGAGCGGCTCGACAGGCTCGAGGAGGCGATCGGAAGATTCGGACTCGATCCCGACGACTACGGCTGGTACTGCGACCTGCGCCGCTACGGCGGCACGAAGCACGCGGGCTTCGGCCTCGGCTTCGAGAGAATGATAATGTACGTCACCGGGATGGCCAACATCCGTGACGTCGAGGCATTCCCGAGAACTACCGGGAACGCGGATTTCTGATATAAAGGACATAACCGACAAAAATGTTTTACGCCGAAATGAGCCGCCCGGAGCTGGCAGCACTTAAAGAATCTCTCGAACGCGAATACGCGGGGATCAAGGCCGGGGACCTCGACCTCGATCTCTCCCGCGGAAAGCCGGGAAGCACACAGCTGAATATGCTCACCGGAATGCTCGACTGCATCTCCACCGCGGAGGACGTCAGATCCGAGTCGGGATTCGACTACCGGAACTACGGGCTGCTCGACGGCGTACCCGAGGCGAAGCAGATGTTTTCCGAACTGCTCGGCATCCCGCAGCAGATGATCATAGTGGCCGGAAACTCTTCGCTCAATCTCATGTACGATACCGTCGTGCGCTGCATGCTCTACGGCACCCCAGGCCGCGACGGCAAATGCGTGCCGTGGATAAAGCAGGGCGAGATCTCTTTCCTCTGCCCCGCCCCCGGATACGACCGCCACTTCGCCATCTGCAGATCCCTGGGGATCAAAATGATCAACATAAAGATGCGAGAAGACGGCCCCGACATGGCCGAGGTCAAGCGGATCGTCGAGTCCGACAGTTCGGTCAAGGGCATCTGGTGCTGCCCCAAGTACTCGAATCCCGACGGAGTCACCTACTCCGACAGCGTCGTGCGCGACTTCGCCGCCCTCCGTCCCGCCGCGCCCGACTTCCGCATATTCTGGGACAACGCATATGCCGTGCACTGCCTCTACGGCAAGGACGTCGTGCTCGACGACATCTTCACCGAGTGCCGAAAAAACGGCACCGAGGACAGCGTGTTCTATTTCGCTTCCACGTCGAAGATCTCATTCCCCGGCTCGGGAGTCGCGATCTTCGCCGCCTCCGAGCGCAATCTCGCGCAGATCAAGCCGATACTCGGCGTACAGACGATCGGTTTCGACAAGATAAACCAGATAAGACACGTCAGATATTTCGGCAGCGCCGACGGCATCCGCATGCACATGAAGAACCTCGCCGGCCTCATCAGGCCCAAGTTCGACATCGTGCTATCGGCCCTCGACGCCGACCTTTCCGATACCGGCATAGCGCACTGGACCCATCCTCACGGCGGGTATTTCGTCAGTCTCTACCTCCTTCCCGGCACCGCGAAGCGCACATACGAGCTCTGCGGAGCCGCCGGTGTGAAGCTGACTCCCGCCGGCGCCACCTACCCGTACGGCATCGACCCCGCCGACTCCAACATCCGAATCGCCCCCACATACCCCTCGAACGGTGAGCTGCGCACCGCCATGCACGTGCTGACGGTCTGCGCGAGGCTGGCGGCAACCGAAAAGCTGCTGGCCGAAGGAGCCTGAACATGGCGGCGACCCAGCGCGACGTCAACCCCTTCCCCTACAGCGACTCCAACAAAAGGTACTATACGTACGATTATTATCTCCGGAAAAAATTCGGCGTCAAGGCGGTGAAGATACCGCTCGACGCCGGTTTTTCCTGTCCTCATATAAAAAAAGACGGCTTCGGCTGCACCTTCTGCTCGCAGCGGGGCAGCGGCGACACCGTCCCCGAACTTCCGTCCCTGCGCGAACAGTACGACGCCGGACGCCGCGCTCTGTCGTCTAAATGGGACACATCGGTCACCCTGGCCTATCTGCAGGCCCATACGAACACCTTCGCGCCCCGACCGGTCCTCGAGAGGGTATATGACGAGGTCCTGAGCTTCCCGGGCGTGAGAGGCCTCAATATCGCCACCAGAGCAGACTGCCTTCCGCCCGACGTCCTCGATCTGCTTGCCGGAGTATCGGAAAAGACCGCCCTTACGGTCGAGCTCGGGCTGCAGTCGTCGAACGACGTAACCGCCGGGCGGATACACAGGGGCCACACCTTCGCCTGTTTTCTCCGGGGTTTCGGCGATCTGCGCGAGAGGGTACCGAAAGCGGAGATCTGCGTGCATCTGATCTTCGGCCTGCCGGGCGAGGATGCGGACATGATGATGAAGACGGTATCAGACACCGCTTCCCTTGAGCCCGACCAGGTGAAGATACATCTTCTGCATGTGCTGGATGGCACCCCGCTGGCGGACGAATGGCGCAGGGGCGGTTACGTCCCGTTAACGAAGGAGGCTTATGTGTCCGCCGTCTGCACCGCGCTGACGCTGCTGCCGCCGCGGACCGTCATTGCGAGGCTCACCGGCGACGGCCTTCCGGGAAGTCTGCTCGCCCCGCTGTGGAGCCGGAAGAAGGTGTCGGTGATCAACGACATAGATAAAAAACTCTATTCCGAGGGCTTATATCAGGGATGCCGCTTCACCGGATGAAGATCCGGAAAAGCGGCATTCTTTTTATTATTTCTATAACTTCCCACGGATGTCTGACTTCCGCAGGAACGTCTGACTTCCGCAGGAATGTCTGACTTCCGGAGGATATCTGCTCAGGAGGCCGTCTCCGTGGCCGACGTCTCCGGGACGTCCGCCGGTCTTACCAGCGCCGCGAAGAACGCCTCGGCCTGTTTGTATGACTCGTCTGAGCGCTTCTTCCCGGAGATGTCGCCTATCCGGCTCTTAATGCGCAGACAGACGAGAGTGTCGTCGGGATAGCCGGCGAAAAGTTCCGGATCCGCGGCGAAGAGCGCCGTCTTCTTGAACAGTACGGCCTCGTCGCTGTACGCGTTCGACGGTACCGAGCCCAGGACATCGGCCAGCTTCCTCCAGCCACCCGACTCCGAGACCCTGCCGTATAGCCAGGGGTCGACGATCCAGACAGTATATTCACCCGTAGTGATGATGTTGTCGAAATTGCGGCGCTCATCGAGATTGAACTTCGCGTCGAACGAATCGCTGCCGAGCTTCTCTATGCGCTCCTTTGCCTGCTCTTCGGAATAGATGTGGAGCTGTGCGAAAGACGCGTTCTTTTCGCCGTCGCCGCTGAAATCGAACGGCATGAGCGAAGAGAGCACGGCGCCTGCCTTGTCGACCTCCGTCCGCGACAGGTAGTTCGGCCCCGCCGCCATCACCGTTATGTCCTCCTTAGCGTTCCTGCAGGTCTGAAGGCACATAACTGATATGAGTATCAGCGCCGCCGCACCGATCACCACTTTCCACTTGTGGTAGTACCAGAAATTCGAGAGTTTCCCGAGGAAGGGCGACGAGGATACGTCAATTTCCCCGGCTTCGGGCTTCTCTTCTCCGCCCCGCGCTTCCGGCAGTTCTCTTCCGTTTTTATCTTTCATCTGCGTCCGTTCCTTTCGCTCACAGATCTCCGGGGGCCGGGGCGCCTCCGGCTCCATACCTTTCTGTTTCTTTTGCTTCCGCTTTTGCTTCTGCTTCGCTTCCGCTTCTGATTATGCTCCGCTTTCGCTTCTGCTTTCGCTTCCGCTTTCGCTTTCGCTTCCGCTTTCGCTTTCGCTTTCGCTTTCGCTTTCGCTTTCGCTTCTGCTTCCGCTTTCGCCGGCTGCTCAG